>DASXMA010000138.1:0-6893 GCA_036495965.1 Mycobacterium sp. | reverse complement strand
CCGGCCTCGCGCAGGCACACCAGCCGCGGCCGTACCACTGCCGGGTCGAAGTGACGGAACAGGTCGCGTAGCAACATCTCGACACCGCCGACGAACGTCAGGTCGAGCACCACCGTCAGGCGGATCGGGCCCCCACTCGGTTGTCGCTCCGGGAGGCCGCCTGACCGATCCCCAGGGGAAGGCGCGACGCCGGCGACGGCAGTTAGTTCCCGGGCCGCCGCGTCGACGCTCGCGTCCAAGCCGAACTCGCGTTGCACCCGGTCCCGGGCGGCCGCTCCCATGCGCTGGCACAACTGGCGATCACGGAGCAGCTCCGCCAGCCGGTCGGCCAGGGCGACAGGGTCGTGCGGCGGCACGAGATAGCCGGTGATCCCGTCGTCGAGCATCTCCCCCACTCCGCCGACATCCGTGCAAACCGCTGGCCGCCCGGACGCCATCGCCTCCAGCAGCGCCATCGGGAAGCACTCGATGGTGTACGAACAAAGCGTGAAGACGGTCAGGGCCGGAAGAATGTCGGGCACGTCGGAGCGGGCCCCTACCAGCAGGACATGGTCCGCCAAACCCAGCTCGGCCGCCGCTTGCTCGATCCGTGGCCGCATCGGGCCGTCCCCGACGACGAGCACCGTCAGGTCGGGGAACTCATCGACCAGTCGCCGGGCGGCTTGGAGCAGGAGGACGTGGTCCTTCTCCGGGCGCAATGCGGCCACGATGCCCACCACCGGTCGCTCGGGATCGATGCCGAGCAGTGCCCTGGCCCGCTGTTCGTCAGCCGGCTGGTACCCAGCCGGGTCGACCCCGTTGTAAATGATCCTGATCTTGCGCGCAGGATAGCCGCGGTCCTCGACGAGATAACGGGCCTGGGCCCGGGCCACCCCGAAGTACGCGTCTGTGCGACGGTCAAGCAATCGGTCAGCCAGTCGGCGCACCCGCCTGTCGCCGCCGACATCACCGCAGTTATGCACCCACACCACCCGGTGCGGCACCCCGGCAAGGATCGCGGCGATCCGGCCCAGCATCTCCGCGTTATACCCGCGCACCAATACAACGTCCGGACGTCGTCGGCGCATCTCGCGCACCAGCCCCGCTAGGGCGGCCAGGGCCTGCCATTTGGTCCGCCGCAGGGCGACCGCCGGGATCCCGGCATTCACCAGGTCGCCGAACAGAGCCCCCTCGGCTCCGATGCACACGACCGAGCACGTGAATTGGGCCGGGTCTAGGCGAGGCATCAACGTCGTGACATGCCGTTCCGCGCCGCCGGCCCCTAGGTCCGGAACCACGTACATCACCCGCACGGGGCGAACGGATCGCGTCACGGTACCTCCACGGGCACGGCAGAGGGTCGAATGGCCGCCCGGCTGGCTGCGACGTGGTCGGACAGAGCCGGGGTAGCCAACCACAGCGGCGGTCTGGGTTTACGCGCTGCCAATTCCCGGTCGCGGGCACCCATGACCATTCCGCAGATCAAGAACACCATGCAGATCGGGAAATCGAGCAGCCGCAGGTCCGCGAACGCGCCGGATACGATCTGGGTAGCTAGGGCGCAGATGCCGAGGAAGGCTAGGCGACGGCCCATCAGTCCGGAGGACGGCAGAATCCAGTACGTCTGCAACAGGAGACCGATCAGCGGGACGATTATGCACAGCCACAGCAGCAGGCCGAAGAGGCCAAGCTCGACCAAAATTCCCAATTCGGTCTCGTGTGAGGCGATGCCTAGCCCATTGGCCCACGGGATGGCGTTGGACCACTGCTGGTGGTCGTAGAAGTTGACCGCTTGGAATCGACTGATGCCCCATCCGAACCAGGGCTCCCGCTTGAAGGCCCAGATCGAGGTGGCGATCGCGTTTAGGCGATCCCACACCTCGCCTGCGGATCCGACTCCACCCGCATTCCGGTCAGAGCTGGTGAAGATCGACCAGTTCAAACCGATCACAAGGACGATCGCACCGATCAGGCCGGCGAACACGCCGCGGGCCCCCCGCACCAGGAGGACGCCGAGGACCAGCACAACCGCGAAGGCCAGCCAATTCGACCGCGTGTGGGTGAGGAAGATGGCGTAGGGGGACGCCAGCGCGTACAGCCAGAGCAGGACCCGTCGCCATGCGGGCTGTCCACGCTCGGTGACCAGCACGATGGCGATGACGAAGCCGACAATCAGTACCATGCCGTTGGCGACCGGCTGGTTGAACACGCCATTCGCGCGTCCCGGCCAGTTCGGTGCGTAGACGATGTACCGCGGCCATACGAGGCCCGGTGCGTCGAACTGGCAGATGCTCACCAGCACGGAGTACGCGGCGAAGCCGAGGATCGACCACAACACGAACCGCACCGCCGATTCCCGGGCGAAGAGCCGCCTCCCGACCAGGTACAGCGTGAACGGGATGACCGTGCTGAGCTCGATGAAGCGAGGGACGGCCGTCACCTGCCCATTCAGCGGGTACACCACCGGCGGGTACTGGTGCGGCAGCACCATCGAGCCGTAGCACCACAAGGTGTACAGCACCATGGCTACCTCGACGAAGCTGACCCGCGGCCGCGGCCGGCAGTGCCGCTGCTGCCACATCCAGACCGCCGCCGACGCCACCAACAGCCAGAATGCGAGGATGAACGGGTCCGCCACTACCAGGTGCGGCAAGGCCAGCCGCAGGAACATGGCTCCGAGCAGGACGACCACTGCAAGCGGCGGGTAGCGCAAACACGCCGCCACGATGATCGCTCCGACGACAACCAGCAGGAGCAGGACACCGAGGCCACCAGGAACCCGCGACTTGAGGAGGGTGAGAGCGGTCATCAGGATGAACACCGCGCCGATGACCAGCGCACTCCCAGCCACGCCGTCCATCGGCGCACTGCGCTCGAACCGCCTGCTCATCGCCGGGGCGATGCGCTTGATCATTTCCGGCTGGCCCGTGAGTTCGGGTCGACACCGGGCGTCGTCTCGGCCTCGAACGGCCAGGCGCCACTGGCCTGGCCGTTCACGGTCGCCGTCGTCTCTTCGCTGATGCGTGGGGTGACCCACGTCGCTGATGGCGTGGGACCCGGACGATTCGGTGCGCCGGGGCCCGCCATGGTCGCGGTGCGACCACTGCTACCCGACTTCGTGAGACGCCGTCTCGGCCGCTCCACGAAGACCACCCCGAGCAGGGACACGCCGACCCGCTCCATCTGGTCCCGGGCGGCCACGACCGAATCCGCGGACGAGCCGGCCCCGGCGACCAGCAGGGTGCGATCGGCGACGGAGCAGACCATGTACGACTCCGCCGACTCGGATACCGCCGGCGATTGGATCACAAACAGGTCGGCCCTGCTCCGCAACGAGGCCACCAGCTTACCCAGGTGCTCCGTCCCGAGCAGCCCATGCACATCCTGCGGATCACTGACGGGAAACACCTCGCGCATTCGCCCGCCTGACTCTGACGACACGAGCAACCATGTGCCAGCGACGGACTCGATGTCCTTCTCGGCCGCGCCGATCGGGGCAGACGTGCCGTCTGCGTGCACCAGAATGGTGCGTGCCCCGTGATCCGCCCCATAGCGGGCCAGGCTCTGGGCGATCTCGCCGGTCCCAGGCGTCCGCTCGACCGGTGCCACGGCGACCACGGCCGGTTTGGGCACATCGAGCAGCGCGACGGTGGCGGCCAGCTGGCCCAGTTGCCGCTCGCGCTGCCGCTCAGCCGTCGTCCCACCACCCGGCGGAATGACCACGAGCGGCTCGATCCTGGCCTTCTCTATCAGCTCGGCAGGGCTCGACAGCCGTCGCGACGCGGCTCCGATGACCCAAGCCAGCAGGCATCCGAAGATCAGTCCGCCCAAAAGCGCTATGGCGATCGTCTTCTTGGCCCCCGACGACTTCGCGGTAGCGCCGGCGTTCGCTTGCAGCATCTGCAGGTCGTTGGTTGGGTCCGCGTTGACTGCGTTGATCCGGTCCTGCATGTCGGTCTCGGCAGGCACCTTGATCGCCCCGGCCTTCATGTCAGCCTCGACCGCGGCGCGCATCTGGCCGATCAAGAGTTCCCTGTTGGCCCCAATGTTGGCGTTCACCTTCCGGAGGAACGCGACGGCCGCACCCGCGGCCGCGCGCTGCGCCGTGACCGCGTCAGGGGCTGTCGCCGTTATGAAGATGATCGGGCTCTGTGCGGCCGTCTGAGCGGTCAGTGACACATCCGCGGGCAAACCGAGCTGGGAGTGCAGCGTGCCCTGGAAGGACGGTTGGATGAACATGGCGACGTACCCGGTGGACAGGGCGGCGGTTTGGTCAGGAGAACTGTTCCCCGACGTGGTGGTCAGCGACGCGGTGCTGGTGTACTGCGTGCTGGCATGTCGCCCGGCGCTCCCGAAGGCCAACAACCCGGCAAGCAATGTGATAGCCGCAACAACGAACCATCGCCTCCATATTCGATCAAAATGTGTCCCGAAGTTCATCAGGGTGCTCCTTCCTACAGCTGCCTGCCCTTCGGAAATCCTGGGGTCACTGGTGGGCTCCCGGCGCGGGTCCGGTGATCGCTCGCGCCGGGACAGCACGCCCGGTGTGTACTGGAGCCCTGAGCGGGCGGCCTTGATACCAAGGACAGTTACCTTCCCGTGGGATTTTGACGATTAAGTCATTGGGTCGTACTGCCAGTGCGGGGACGTGGATGATCCGCTTCAGCTAGGTATCAGCAGGTATCCGTCTGGCTCTTGTTATGTGCAGGGCAGTCGTCCTGTCTCTTGTTACGGGCGGGGCGGTCGTCGACGCCCCGGAGCTCAGCAGCTAGCGTCGACCCAGGGGAGTGACCGGTGACGCAGTCCACGTCGGTGTCGGTGCCTTTGATCAGCTTTCTTACGACGGTCTATGGCACCGAGGACTACCTGCCGGCAGCGATCGAATCGGTGCTGGCGCAGACCTCGCCGGACTGGGAGATGGTTGTCGTCGACAACGGCATGTCGCCGAGCGTCGTCGAAATCGTCTCGAGGTACGCGGACGATGGCCGGGTTCGGTTGATCCGTCAAGAGAACCGGGGATACCGCGGCGGGGTAACCGCCGCCGCGGAGGCTGCCGGCGGTCGCTACTTGAGCGTCTTGGACAGCGACGACAAGATCATGCCGTCATTTGCGTCCGTGATGGCCGATGTGATCGCGGCCGAGCCCGGTATCGACGCTGTCGGCTGCGATGCCGTTCAATTCGATGACGCCGGGCAAGCTCACCTGCCCTCGGGATATCTCGCTTCGCTGGGCGTGCGGTGGCAGCCACGTTATGCCAGTGAGCGGCTGACCCTTGCAGACGCTCTTGGCGGCATCATCCCCTACTACACCGGCATCGTCCGGCGTGACGCGTGGCAGCAAGCAGGCGGTTACGCCGCTCACGATCCCGATGTCGATGAATCGGTCGTAATCTGGCTGCGGCTCGTCCAGTTGTGCGACGTCCGGCTCATCAACGCCCCGCTGGGCTGGTACCGGATCCGCGACAATTCGTTGTCCCGCGATCCAGCCAAGAAGGAGGCGTTCGAACAGGCACTCATCACCGCCTTCTCGCGGACCGCACAGTCCACGGCATCGGCCAGCGACCGGATCGTCGCTGAGGACACGGTGGCAAGGCTTCGGTACCAACAGGAGCTGCGACGGGCTCGGTGGGCACTGCTGGACGGGGAAATTCGGTCGGCTCGCCGGCACGCACGACTCGCCTTCGCCTACAGCCCGGGGCTGCGCCCGGGTCTCGTGGTTACATCGCTGGCTATCTCGCCTAGGGTGCTGCGGCGGCTCCACCTGCACAAACAGCGAGCGGCGGCCGCCTGGCTACGAGTCCGCGAACGCTTGGTTGTCGGGCGCGGCTGAGGACACCTCATGGCATCATCACCTAATGTTCCCAAGATCGTCCATGTGGGTCCGGGGCTTGGAGTCCGCGGTGGTGTCTCGGCGGTCGAGAGACTGATCATTGACTCAATCTCCCCCCGCGTCCAGGTGGAGCACATCGCGACCATGGAAGACGGCGGCGTTCTGCGCCGCATTCGGGTCTTTGGTGCCGCCCTCTGGCGCATCCACAGCATTCTCCGCGACGAGAGCCCGTGCATCTTCCACGTGCACTTCGCCTCACGGGGAAGCACGCTCCGCAAGTGCATTGTCTCCGTCATGGTGCTGCGGACGCCCTGCTGGCTCGTCCTGCACGCCCATGGTGCCGGCTTCGACGGCTTCTTCTCGAATCTGCCGCGGCCGCTTCAGGAGCGGGTTGCCAGGATCTTCCGTCGCTCCCACGGTTTCGTGGTGCTGTCCACTCAATGGCTGGAGTTTTACGCTACTCAGCTCACCTTGCGCCGCGAGCGCATCCAGATCATGGTCAACCCCACGGACCCACCAAGCACGGTGCCCGATCGGCGCTATCACGACACTGTTCAGTTTCTCTTTCTCGGCCGCATCGATGACCGCAAGGGAGCGTTCGAGCTCCTGGACGCTTATCACGCGTTGTCGGCTACGACTCGGGCGAGAGCCCGCATCGTGTTTGCCGGGGACGGACGGGTCGAGGAATTGCGGCGGCGTGCCGCCGAAATCGGCCCCGATGTGGTGGTGCACTCCTGGCTGGATCGCGAGGAACGCGACCACCTGCTGGCCGCCAGCGACGTTCTGGTCCTGCCATCGCACCATGAGGGCGTCCCCATGGCGGTCCTCGAGGCGATGGCCTATGGCCTGCCGGTCATCGCCACCCCTGTCGGGGGGATCCCCGATGTGATCCGGGACGGCCGGGAGGGATTGCTGGTCGAGGTGGGAAATCGTGGCGCGTTGACTGGAGCGCTCGCCCGCATGGTCGCCGAGCCTGCACTGCGCATGTCCTTGGGACGGGGAGCTCGCGCCACCGCCGAATCTCTGGACGTAACCAACTACGGACAGCGGCTCCTGGAGTTCTACCAGACAGTCATTGCGGACAC
>DASXMA010000137.1:0-5356 GCA_036495965.1 Mycobacterium sp. | reverse complement strand
GCCCTCCTGCGCGATGCGACGCCTTTTGAGGTCATACGCAAGGTCTTTGTGCTGCAAGGCTTCATCACCTGGTTCGTCTCATTCCCGCTGCAGCTGTCGGCGGTGACCGGTCCCACCCCGAAAGCGCTGACCGCTGTCACGGTGCTGGGCGTGGCCGTATGGGTGGTCGGTGTGGCCTTCGAAGCGGTGGGCGATTGGCAGCTCAAGGTCTTCAAATCCGATCCTGCCAACCGCGGTGTGGTGATGGACCGCGGCCTGTGGGCCTGGACGCGCCACCCCAATTACTTCGGCGACGCGGCGGTGTGGTGGGGACTGTGGCTGATCACCATCACCGGCTGGGTGTCGCTGGCCACGATTGCCTCGCCGCTGCTCATGACCTACTTCCTGGTGTACGTGACCGGCGCCCGGCTGACCGAGAAGTTGATGGCGGGCCGGCCGGGCTTCGACGAATACCAGCAACGGACCGCATTCTTCTTCCCGCGGCCACCCAGATCGGCACCTCGATGACTGCCGCCGGAACGGCCAAAACGGCTGACGATAGGCTACCGATCGATGACCGGACCGGCACCGCTGAGCAGGGACCTGGATACCCTGCTGCGCCGGGTCGCGCGCGGGGACCGCGACGCCTTTGCCACGGTCTACGACGTCACCAAAAGCCGGGTGTTCGGACTGGTGGTGCGGGTGCTGCGTGATGCGGGCTACAGCGAGGAAACCACCCAGGAGATCTATCTCGAGGTGTGGCGAACCGCGTCGGAGTACGACCCCACCAAGGGTTCGGCCATCGCCTGGCTGATGACCATGGCGCACCGGCGGGCCATCGACCGGGTGCGCGCCGAGCAAGCCGGGAGCCGTCGGGAATCACGCTACGGCGCAGCCAATGTCGTACCCGTAAGCGCCGCGGCGCACGACCCGGTCGCCGACTCCGCGATCGCCGGTGACGAACGTCGCCGGGTGACCGAATGCCTGGAGGCACTGACTGACGCGCAGCGGCAGTGCATCGAGCTGGCCTACTACGGCGGCCTGACGTATCCCGAAGTGTCGCGGCGGCTGGCCGCCAATCTGTCGACGATCAAATCGCGCATCCGCGACGCGCTGCGTGGCCTGCGTAACTGCCTGGACGTGTCATGACCGCGCCGGCGACGATGCAGAGCTCAGCGATGCGGAGGAGCGGCGCTCATGACTGAGCCGACCGATTTCGAATTGCTCGAGCTGGCCACGCCGTATGCCCTGCATGCCATGTCGGACGAGGAGCAGGCCGACGTTGACCGGCGGGTGGCAGCCGCGCCATCGCCGGTGGCCGCCGCCTTCGCCGACGAAGTTCGTGCCGTACGCGAGACGATGGCGGTCGTGTCCGCGGCGACCGCAACCGAACCACCAGCACATCTGCGCACCGCTACGCTGGGCTCGGTGAAATCCCGCGACTGGCGCCAATTGAGTTGGCGTACAGCTGCTTTGGTGTCTGCAGCGGCGGCCGTGGTGGTGGGTGCCGCAGCGTTCGGCATCGGGGTGCTGATGCGGCCGCCGACACCGTCGACGGTCGCCGAGCAAGTCCTGGCGGCCCCGGACGTGCGGACGGTCTCGCGCCCGCTGGCCAACGGGACGGCCACGGTGGTGTTCTCTCGCGACCGCAACGCGGGCGTGCTGGTGATGAACAATGTGCCGCCGCCGTCTCCGGGCACCGTCTATCAGATGTGGTTACTGGGCGCCAACGGCCCGACGTCGGCAGGGACGATGAGCACCGCGGCCGTGGCGCCCTCGACGAAGGCGACACTGACCAACCTCGGATCGTCGACGGCCCTGGCGTTCACCGTCGAGCCCGGCGCGGGATCGCCACAGCCGACCAGCGCGATATTGGCCGAGTTGCCCTTGGGCTAGGCCCCCTTCGGGGATTTCGTCACCAGGGCGCCCAGCACCGCGACGAGCACGCCCAATACCACCAGCGCGGTGCCGGCAACCAACGTCAGGTTGAGCCATTGGCGCAGACCGCCCTCGGCATGGTCGACCATCACTTCGGCGATCCGACGGATGTCGCCGGTGGTGCGATTGAGCGTGTTGTTGACGTACCGGCCACCCACCTCGATGCACGCCCATCCGGTCGCGCCGACGAGCAGCGCTGAGATGCCGAGGCTGGTCAGTGCCTTGCCGCGGCCCCGGGCGGCGGCAAGTGTCAGCAGCGCGCAAAAACCGCTCAGGGCTGCCACACCGATACTCACCCAGGGGCCCCAGGTGGCGAGCCGGCTCAGCTGTCCCTGTCGCAACGGCTCGGACCCTGAAGATCCTGACGGCACCGACACCGTCAGCGGAACCGTCAGATGCGCGGGCACCTGCACGTTGTAGCTGCTCACAATCTGTTGAAACGACCTGTCTTTGAGCATCGGGGCCACGTCGACCACCCATTGGTTGCCATTCTGGCCAGACCGTGGGTCGGTGAACAACCAGTCGTGCGCGGACCGGTTCACTTCGGCGAACAAAGGCGGAAACGCGGGCCCGGAGGTGAACGCGCTGGCGGCATCGTGCACCTGCAAGCTGTCGACCGGGTAGCGGCCTCCGCCGTGCTCGGCGATGAGCGCCATCGCCCGGGTGGTGAGTTCGGCGGCCACGGCGGACTGCAACGCCGGGTCGGCCGCGGCTTTCTGGGCCATCGCGGCGTAGCCGTCGCTGTTGATGACGTTCAGCTGCGCCCATGCCGCCGGAATAGCCGCTGCCAGCGCAAGCGTGACGGCCAGCCACAACACCACCTTGGAAATCGCGGCCGCGAATCGCACGCGCTAGAACCTACTGTGCGATCCCCCGCAGGTAGGCCGCCTGCCCGAGGTGCTGGGCGCAGTCGTCGATGATGCTCACCAATCGCGCGCTGGCGGTTACCGGCGGGTCCCAGTTGGTGTCCACGACGCGGGACAACTCAGCGGCGGTCACTCCGGCGACGTAGGAGAGTGCGAGCTTATGCACCTCGTGGTAGTAGCCGGACAGCAGGTCCGCGGACGCGCGTACCTTCGCGACCTCGTCGGGACCATGCCCGTAGCCGGTGTCGTTGCGCGGCAGCTCTAGCCCGAACCGGTCCACCCAGCCGTCACGGGTCCACACCTGCTCGACCCCGGCCACACCGGCCAGCTGAATGTCCTGCACCCGGGCACTGTGCCAGATCAGCCACGCGATGCTGTTGGCGTTCGGAGCCGGCCGGAAACTGGACAGCTCGTCGGTCAACCCGTCGGTGAGCTCATCGACGTGTTCGATCAATCGGGTGAACGCGTCACGAAGCAGCTCCTGGGCGGCGGCGTCGGTGTTTGGCATACCAGCGACACTACTTATTCCCGTCGGGACTCCCGTGCCAGACCGCTTCGACGTTATTGCCGTCCGGATCGCGCACGAACGCGCCGAAGTAACCGGGGTGATATTCGGGCCACAGGCGTGGCTCGTGCAGCGACTCGGCGCCCCGTTCCACCGCGGCCCGGTGGAAAGCGCGCACGGAACTTTCGTCATCGGCCGCAAAGGCGATGTGGTTTTCTCGATTGGGTCCCATGCCGGCACCGGCAGAGCCTTCCGAGATCCAGAACGACGGTTTGCCCTCACGGCCGTATCCGATGGCCCGGCCGAAATCCAGCTGCCGTGAAAACCCGAGTACCCCCAGCACGGCGTCGTAGAACTCCTGGGATTTCGGGTAGTCGGCGCAGGTGATTCCTATGTGGTCGATCACGGAAAAGATCCTGGCACGACCACCCGGGACGGTCGTAGGGAACTTGGCTTGGCCTGAGACTCGGAACGTGCCAGCCGGGCCGGTGCATCGAGGCGCTCCGGGACTACTGCTGGCTACAGGGCCGGATCGGCGATGTGCATGGTATGAGCGGGTCTGTTGTGAGATTCTTCTGAGGTGTCCGCTCCTGCGGCGGCTGCTCCTTCGGGGGTAGTGACGTTTCTGCTCACCGATGTGGAGGGGTCGACCCGTCGGTGGGAGGCCGACGCCGAGGGGATGCGGAAGGCGCTCGCCGCCCACGATCACTTGCTGCGCACCGCAATCGACGCGCATGGCGGTTGGTTGTTCAAGCACACCGGTGACGGGGTGTGTGCCGCGTTCGCCTCGCCGCGCTCTGCGGTGGATGCGGCGGTGGCCGCGCAGCGGGGGCTGGAGTTGCCGGTGCGGATGGGGATTGCGACCGGCGAAGCTGAGCTGCGGGGGGCCGACTACTTCGGTGTGGTGCTCAACCGCGCCGCTCGGGTGATGGCCGCCGGGCACGGTGGCCAGGTCTTGCTGGCCGAGTCGACAGCAAGTCTGCTCAGCGGGGTGGATCTGCTGGAGCTGGGGCCGCGACGGTTACGGGACCTGCCGACCGCCATGGAGATGTTCCAGGTCCGAGCGCCGGGACTACGCACGGATTTTCCTGCGTTACGTGGACTCGATGCCAGTCCTGGGAACCTGCGGCCTGCGGCCACCAGCTTCATCGGGCGCGAGTCCGAGGTCGCCGAGCTGCAGACAACGCTGAAAGCACACCGGCTGCTGACGTTGACCGGGGTGGGCGGGGTCGGCAAGACCCGTCTGGCATCGGAGGTCGCTGCGGGTCTGGCCGATGAGTTCCCAGACGGTGTCTGGCTTTTCGAACTAGCGGCTGTCGCTGATCCGGCGGCGGTGCCCGACGCGGTGGCGGCGGTGCTGGGCATCACTCAGCAACCGGGCAAGAGCGTGGCTGAGAGTGTGGCCGCCGCATTGGAGGGCAGGGTTCGGCTGTTGGTGTTCGACAACTGCGAGCACGTCCTCAATGCTGCGGGCGATCTGGTCGAGGCCATCCTGGCGCACTCGGCGACCGTCAAGATTTTGGCCACCAGCCGCGGGGGGCTGGGGCTCGCCGATGAGCGGCTGTGGCCCGTGCCCTCGCTGGATGTGGGTGCCGGAATCGACTCGTCAGCGGTGCATCTGTTCGCCGAACGGGCTGGGAGTGTTGTGCCGCGCTTCTCGATGAGCCAGCCCGACGAGGCGAGCGCGGTGATCGAGATCTGCCGCCGCTTGGACGGGATCCCACTAGCGATCGAGCTGGCGGCCTCCCGGATGGCGTCGATGACGGCCAGCGAGGTGCGTGATCGTCTCGATCAGCGGTTCCGGCTGCTGGTCGGATCGCGGCGCGGATTGGAACGCCACCACACGCTGCGCCACGCGGTGGCGTGGTCCTACGACCTGCTCGGCGATGCGGAGAAGGCGCTGTTGGAGCGGTGTTCGGTGTTCGCCGGTGGGTTCGACCTGCAAAGTGCGTGCGCTGTCGCCGGTTTCGATGACCCCGACGACTACGCCGTCCTGGATCTGCTGGACGCCTTGGTGCGCAAATCGCTGCTGGTCGCCGACCGGTCTTCGGGGCGGACCCGGTTTTCG
>DASXMA010000136.1:0-3954 GCA_036495965.1 Mycobacterium sp. | reverse complement strand
CGCTTGCCACACCGATGCCGATCTTCGTTCTCACTCTCATCAATCCATCCCTTCTCGCAGCAACCATCTGTTGCGGAAGCGACGCTAGCGGCGGCACATGAAGCCACGATGAAAGTGATCGAATTCGCTTGTCTGGTACGTCACACCACGGGACGACGAAACCTGCAAGTTGATCGAGCAGGGCGATCTACCTGTCATGAAGAATTCCACAGAAACGATTTGACAACTGATGCGGCCGAAAAACAGCCGAAAATAGTTGGGGCACTTGCGCGCACTTGAGCTGATATTGAACTTCCCCCAAAACCGTGGAGGCATGCGTTAAGAGGAGTGACATGCCGGAAAGACGACGGAAGTTCGACCCGGAGTTCCGTGAGGGGGCGGTGCGGATCGTCCGGGAAACCTCCAAGTCGATCTCCCAGGTTGCTCGGGACCTGGGTATCAACGCGGGCACTCTCGGTAACTGGGTTCCGCCGGGCTGCAAGCACCCGACTACTACGAAAAGACCACCGCAGGACAGCTGGCCGCGGCATGACACCGCTGAAACACTGTCTCAGTTGGGGATCCCGTTGTGGCGCTACGTCCCGTCTCAGTTGCGGGTGAAGCCGCCGAGGTGTTCCGGCAGGATGGTGACTGGGACACCGACTCCCGCAGCCTGCTTGAGCATGTCGAGGATCACTTCGGTGGGTTGCCCGTAGATGCGGATGTCAGTGGTTCCCTCAAGTGTCTCCTTGTAGGACAGGTCGGACTTCTCGGCGAGCACGCGCATGTGGTGTTCGAAGGAGTCGGCGTCGAGGTGGATCTGGATGTACTCGACCTCGGTGCCGTCCGCGCTGCGATACTCGTGGAAGCCGATGGTGCGCGGCTCGTTGTCGTGGATGAACTGCACCCAGCCGGGGACGCGGTTCTTCTCGTCTTCGAGTTTGCCGTCACGAACCTTGTTGGTGGCGATGAAGATGAATGGCCCTGCCATGAGAACTCCCTGACGCGAATCGTTGTTCTGGCGATGCGATGACGTTGTTAGCGCCGTGGTGGCTCGGGAGGAATTCCTCCCGGTCCGGGGTGTGTCCGACTGCCGCAGGGTCAGACGTCTCGTTGGAGCGGTTCCGAGCCCGGTGCCGGGACCAGCGCACTCCACAGCGCATTCGGCCGGCGACGGCTTTCCCGGAACTCCTGACCGCACACCGGGCATCGGATGGCGCCAAAGTTGTCGCCGGCGTGAACGAACTCGATATTCGACCGCAGTCGCAATTGGGGATGTCGACGGACACATTTGGTACTTCGATCAAGCTTCCGGGGGGAAGTCGACGGGATAGGGCTCGGCGAAATCGGCCGATCGTCCCACCGTGGCCCACTTGCGATCCTCGGCGAGGAGGAATTCGTCCTGGCGTATCGAGCCTTCGACGGCGTTCACGCCGAGCGGTAGGTGATAGGGCAGGTCGGTACGCCTCGCCATGCGCAGCAGGATCTCGGCCGCCCGAGCCGGATCGCCCGCGGTGATGGCGTCGCTGTCGCGAACCGAATTCATTGCGCCGACGGTGTCGATGTAGTGGTCCGGGATGTCGGCAACCTCCATCGATGACCCAGCCCAGTCGGTGGCGAACCCGCTGGGTTCGACGACGAGAACCTTGATGCCGAACGGTGCCGTTTCAGTCTGCAGAACACGGGAGAACCCGTCGATCGCGAACTTTGCGGCCTGGTACGAGGCGATACCGGCCGACCCGCCGACCCGGCCACCCATGGACGAGAACTGAATGATCAAGCCACCGCCTTGTTCGCGCAGCGCCGGTATCGCAGCCTTAGACACGTTGTAGACGCCCCAGAAATTCGTCTCGAACTGGGCCCGGAAGTCCTCGTCATCGCCGGTCTCGATGGGCGCCACGTTGGCGTACCCGGCGTTGTTGACTACGACGTCGAGGCGCCCGAACCGTTCCCGGGCAGCCGCGATCGACACCGCCGCGGCGGCTGCGTCGGTGACATCGAGTGGCAGCGCAAGGATGCGCTCCCCGTAGGTGGTCGCCAGATCGGCCAGTTGCTCGGGGCGGCGAGCGGTCGCAACGACTGCGTCACCTGTGTCGAGCGCAGCTCGGACCAGTTCGCGGCCGAACCCTCGCGACGACCCTGTGATGAACCAAACCTTTCTCATGATCTTCTCCAGTTCAGTTCGCGACGGTGCGGGCGTGCGCAGCGGTGTAGCGCTCTCCCACGATCCGCCCGGGCGCGAATATGTCACTCAGATAAGCAACTTCGTCGGTGCTGATTGCGACGGAGGTGGCCGCGAGATTCTCCCGGACGTACGCAATGCGCTTGGTTCCCGGAATGGGTACGACGTCCAGCGGTTGGGCCAACAGCCACGCCAAGGCCAGCTGTCCCGGTCGGCAGCCCTTGTCGGCGGCCAGCTCGGCAAGGGCCGCCACCGGTTCGAGGTTGGTCGCGAGGTTGTCGGCCGAGAACCGCGGATTGCTCGCCCGGAAGTCGTTGGAGTCAAACGTGTCACCGGGTTTCAACACGCCGGTCAGCGCCGATCGGCCCAATGGGCTGAACGGCACCAACGTGATGCCGAGTTCGCGGCATGTTGCGGTGATTCCGCCCTCGACGCGCCGCTCCCACAGTGAGTACTCGCTCTGTAGCGCAGTGATGGGGTGCACGGCGTGTGCCCGGCGGATGAGCTCAGGCCCTACCTCACTGAGTCCCAGCGCGCGGACCTTGCCGGCGGTGAGAAGCTGGGCCATCGCCCCGACGGTGTCTTCGATGGGGACACTCGGATCAAGCCGGTGGCAGTAGTACAGGTCGATGACGTCGGTGCCTAGTCGACGAAGGCTCGCCTCGCACGCCGCGGCGACGTACTCGGGACGCCCGTCCAGCACGATCCCGTTCCCGGCATCGTTGACCTTCACGCCGAATTTCGTTGCGAGGACGACGTTGTGGCGGCGACCATGTATCGCGGCACCGATCAGCTGCTCGTTGTCGCCAAAACCGCGGACGTTCGTCGCCGTGGCGATGAGAGCAGCACCGTACACATCGGAGGTGTCCAGGAAGTCGACTCCGAGATCGATCGCCGATCGGATCGTATCTACGGACTCGCTGTCATCGGCGGCTCCGTAGAACTGAGACATTCCCATGCAGCCCAAGCCGACGGGGCGCACGGTCAGCTCGGAATGCCCGAGCCGCACACGAGCTGAACCCTTGGCCTCTTCGACGGTCATGACCCTCCTGCGTATCTGGTAGTAGAGCTATCACATATGCTGAACGCCACAGCGCGGGATTCATTCCCGAGCCGGCACGTTCCGCAGGAGCAGGAAGGGATTCGGTGCGCCGCGACGCCGCCATCAACCGCGAACGGCTCGTCAGAGCCGCAGAGAAGGTCTTCGCCGAGCGGGGACCGGCCGCCACCCTCGGCGATGTCGCCAATGCGGCCGCGGTGGGTCCGGCGACGCTGTATCGCCGGTTCGCCAACAAGGACGCCCTGGTCCAGGAGGTGCTCAGCGGATTCTTTCGACATCTGATCGACGTGGCCGTCATCGCCGAGCAGTCACCTCCGGAGGCTGGCCTCGACGTCTTTCTGCGGACCGTGGGCGTCGAGCTTGCCGCCAAGGCGGGACTCTCCGCGCCAGTCTGGGGAGAACTCGCGCCCGAACCTCTCGTCGAGGAACTGCGCCGGCGTTCGACCGAATTACTGCGACGCGCACAACGGGCCGGTGCAGCCCGCGCGGACGTCACACCCGACGACATCACCGCTGCCGTCTGGGCACTACGCGGCGTCATCCAATCCGAGCGCACCGACCCGGCCCGCCATGGCGATGAGCTCTGGCGGCGCCATCTGGAGACGATCCTGCGGGGTTTCCGGAGTGCACCGGGTTGACGACTATTTCCGCCGGCGTCTAAGGAATGAAGGGGTCCCCTTAGCAACGGAGCGGATCTGGTCCCTTTTGCCCTGACTGGATCAGGCGGCCGGTG
>DASXMA010000135.1:0-10422 GCA_036495965.1 Mycobacterium sp. | reverse complement strand
CGCCGTCCACCAGCAAGGCCCACACCTCGCCGAACGTGACGCGCTGATTCACCAGATCCTGGATATCGACGCCGCGGTAGCGGAGCGCGCCGCCGTCTTTATCCGGCTCGGCGATCTCGGTGGTGAAGGCAACGACGCCGTTGAGGCCAGGGACGAAATCTTCCGGGACCACAGTCATAGGAAAATTCTCGCACCTCACCATCGGGCCGATGCTACCGGCCGGTAGCACCCCCCGAGTAGCGTTGGCGCGATGGCAGGACCAGACGACGAACACCTGCAACGGATGCGAGTCGAGTACGGGTCCGTCGAGCGAGACGGCGGCCCCGATCTCGACGCAGACTGGCTGGATGACGGTTGGCTTGCGTTGTTGCGCAAGTGGATTGATGACGCCGAACGCTTCGGAGTCCCCGAACCCAACGCCATGGTCCTCGCGACCGTCGCAGCGGGTAGGCCGATGAGCCGATCGGTGTTGTGCAAGGGCGTGGACGAGACCGGGATCACTTTTTTCACCAGCTATGACTCAGCCAAAGGCATCGAGCTGGCGGCGACGCCGTACGCGTCCGCGACCTTCCCGTGGTATCGGCTCGGCCGACAGGTGCACATCCGCGGCCCGGTGACCAAGATCGACCCGCAGGTCACCGAGGACTATTGGTCCAAACGGCCGCGCGGCTCACAGCTGGGCGCATGGGCGTCGCACCAGTCCCAGCCCATCGCGTCGCGCGCGGCGTTGCTCGCCCAGCTGGACGAGGTGACCGCGCGCTTCGCCGACCACGAGCACGTCCCGGTGCCGCCGGGCTGGGGCGGATACCTCATCGCACCTGAAGTGGTGGAGTTCTGGCAGGGCCGGGAGAACCGGGTGCACAACCGGATTCGGGTCATCGGCGCTCATGTAGAGCGGCTGCAGCCCTGAGGACGGCGGGGAATCAGGCGCGGTTTCGTTTGACTGCGCGAGCTTTGGTCTCGTAATTTGTTGGTCGCGCGTTCGAGCCCGCCCGCCGCGATTGATGAATCCGCTGGTCGCGGCGATTTCCGTATCGGCTGATGTATCCAGAAACCGAACACCTGACGGCCTACACCCGACAACCTGTATGGACTACCGCAATGACCTCGCGAGTCCCGCGCTGACGGTGCGGGTGCCTGTTGTATTTGCGAGCACTTCCGGTGCCGAACATACGGGCATGATTAGAGGGTGCGATAAGCCCCAGCGTTTGCTGTGATCGCACGTAGGCTCCTAACGTGCGCTTGTTGTGGCCGTTAACTGGCCGCTCGGAGGAGACGGGAGCTATCGAGGCCGCCATCTTGGCTTCGGATGCTTCAGGGATCGTTGTCTACGGGGCGGCCGGTGTGGGCAAGAGCCGGATTGCCCGTGAGGCCTTGTCTGCTGCTGAGTCGCAGGGACGCGAATGCCGGTGGGTGGCCGGCACATCTTCGGCGCGGGCGATTCCGCTAGGTGCTTTCACCGCGTGGGCGCCGTCAGGTGTCACCGATACCGTTCAGTTGCTGCGGGGGGTGATCGAGTCGCTGACGGCCGCACCTTCGGGCGCCACCGTGGTGGTGTGTGTCGATGACGTGCATTTGCTCGACGATTTGTCGATCTTCGTTGTGCACCAGATCGTGCAGCGCGGCGCGGCGAAAGTGATTCTCACCATTCGCGACGGTGAACCGATTGCCGCCGCTGTGCAAGAGATATGGACGGTTGGCCAATTCGACCGGCTCGACCTGCAGCCACTGTCGCTCGATGAAACCACCACGCTGCTGTCGGCAACCTTAGCGGGACCGGTGGATCCGGCTGCCGCGCAGCGGCTGTGGAAGCTAACGCGCGGCAACGTTTTGTATCTGCGCAATATCGTGGAACAGGAGGTCGCTGGCAGCCGAATCGTGCAACGGCACGGCTACTGGCGGTGGCTCGGTAATCCTGTCATGCCGCCCGGGCTGGTTGAGCTGATCGAATCCCGCATCGGAGCCCTGCCCGCGCCGGTTAGCGATGTGATCGACGCATTGGCTGTGGGGGAGCCCATCGAACTGGCGGCGCTGCGGCGGATCGCTGATCCGGCGGCGGTCGAGGAGGCCGACACCCGTGGGATCATCACGCTTGAGCCTGTCGTTGGCGGTGTGGAAGTGCGGGTGGCGCATCCGCTCTATGGTGAGGTGCGCCGCAGACGCGCGGCACCCACCCGGCTGCGCCGGCTGCGCGGACTGGTCGCCGCTGAACTCGCCGCAGCCGATGACCACGACGACATACAAGTAGTCGTGCGCCGCGCCACGTTGAGTCTTGACTCTGACCTCACACCCGATGCGGACCTACTCGTAAGGGCAGCCCACGGCGCTGTCTGGCTGGCGGATCTGCCCCTCGCCGATCGACTTGCCGAAGCGGCAATCCGAACCGGCACGGGACCGGAACCGAACTTTGTTCGCGCGCATGCACTTTCGTGGCTAGGTCGCGGCGAGGATGCCGACGCGGTGCTCACTGAGGTTCACACCAGCGAGTTGACCGACGTCGACCACGCCAGATTCGCGTTCCTGCGGGCCAGCAACATGCTCTGGGCACTAGGTGACCCCGCTCGCGCGAAAGAAATCATCGACGAGGCGTCGCGCACCACATCACCGCAGGCCCGCAGCTATATCGACGCCTTCCTCGCCGTGTACTGGTTCGCGACAGACCAACCGGATGCGGCGATTCAAGCGTCGAAAAAGCTTGCGTTGGACGACCTGCCGGCCGTCGTTGGCGCCGAGATAGCCTGGGTCGTGGCTACCATATCCGCGGATGCGGGGCGCGCCACTGAAGCCGTGGCCGTCGCGGACGCGGGATATACGGTTGCGGCACGCTCTTTCGATGCTCCGCACATGAGGTTCAACATCGCAGATGCGCACGTGAGCGCACTGCTGCTGGCTGGCCGGATTGCGGACGCCCTTGATGTGGCCGAGCGGGTGCGCCGGCAGGCGGCCGACCTTCCGGGGGCGGCTGAATTGCTGGGTGCTGCCGTCTCGGGTCAGGCTGCCCTCGGTGCCGGACGCCTTCATTCCGCGGGTGCGTTGCTCGAACAGGCAGCAGTAGGACTGTCCGCTACGCATGCTTTGGGCTGGGGGTACCGCTATCACGTCCCGCGGGCGACTGCGCTCGCGATGTGCGGTTCAACCGTGGAGGCAGCTACCGCGCTTGCCGCGCTCAACAGGCAGCGGCGTCCTTTCCGGTCACTGGACTATGAACGGAGCCTGGCCCGGGCCTGGGTGGCCGCGGGCCAGGGCGCCGTCAGTGAGGCGATCACTGTCTTGTTGTCGGCAGCCGAAAAGGCTTCAGCTAAAGGGCAATTCGCGGCGGAGGTGGTCTGCCTGCAGACCGCCGCCCAGTTTGGTGACCGTTCGGGCTCACTCAGATGGCGCGAGCTCGAAGCGATCGTGGAGGGACCACGTGTTGGCGTGGCTGCGCGGTTCTCGGCCGCCCTGAGTGACGGCGACGCCGCTGAATTGGCCACGGTGTCAGAAGAATTCGAGCGCATGGGCGACCTCGTTGCCGCCGTCGATGCCGCCGCCCAAGCCGCCCTGGTGTATCGCAGTCAGGGCCTACGGGGATCGGCGTTGGGATGTGCGGCACGCGCGGATGCGCTGGCCGAACAATGTGGCGGTGCATGGACTCCGGCGCTTCGTCAGGCCAGCGAACCTGTGCCGTTCACGGACCGCGAACGAGAAATTGTGACGCTGATCGGTGAGGGGTTGTCTAACCGCGCGGTCGCTGAGCGACTGACTCTTTCGGTGCGCACCGTCGAAAGCCACATCTACCGGGCCATGTCAAAGACCGGAACCACCAGCCGCGACGAACTCGCCGCCCTGATCCCCAGCCAGAGGGCGCGAGCAGAGTGACGTAGCTTTTGACGGGCCTCTGACGGCGTGCAGTCGGCGCCCGGCGATGATTTCAGTATCGCCATACTGAGTCGGCACGACGAAAACAGATGCATGCTGCTTTGATGGCCGATGAACCCAGCCAACGCGAGCGGGCGCTACGCCGACTGCCGTTACCGTATTCGCTGGCATTGAGGCTGCGCGACGCCGGCGTCTCCGCCGACGTGATCTGCCAGTACGTCAACGTCGAGCAGGCCGCCCTGGATGGCCTTTACCGCATGGCCGAAGCGAAACTTCTTGCGGCGCAAAACGCAACAGATCATCGCTACCACGGGTGCCAGTGAGGTAGCCGAGCGCATCACGTTTGAGGCCAGGGGGCAGACGTTGCCCATCGTTTCGGCCGCGGACGAGGCTTGGACAACTGCCGTCTGGGCGTGGGACAAGCGCGAACTCAAGATGGCGACTAAGTAGTACTGCGCCGAGGCCGGGCGAGCTTGCAGTAGCGCGCTACTGCGCCCGTCGCAACTCACGCGAGTGACGATTAGTCGGTCACAACACCAAATGGGGAAGGCCCGATTTGATGCCGAAAGCATCGCAACCGGCACCAGTTGCTGAGCCTGGCACAGCGGGCCGACGCGGACATCGCGGCGGTCCAGGCGTGGTGCCGGTACTGCAGCTCAAGGGCGTCGGCAAGACGTACCGCAGGGGCGATGAGCAGGTGCACGTGCTCGTCGACTTTGACTTCACGTTGGACGCGGGCGAATTCGTCGTCGTGACCGGACCATCGGGGGCCGGCAAATCGACCCTCCTGCATATTGCCGGTGGGTTGGACGCATCGGACAGCGGCACTGTGGCCGTGGCCGGCCAGGACGTGTGGGCGATGAGCACCGGTGCGCGCGCGGCGTTCCGGCGGCGCAACCTCGGATTCGTGTTTCAGTTCTTCAACTTGGTGCCAATGCTGACCGCAGTGGAGAACGTGTCGTTGCCGCTGGTGCTCGACGGTATGCCGGCCCGATCAGCGGACGCACGCGCCAAGGAGCTACTGGAACGGGTCGGGCTCGGCGACCGCGCGCGACACCGGCCGGCCGAACTGTCGGGCGGACAAATGCAACGGGTGGCAGTGGCGCGTGCGCTGGTGGCCCGGCCGTCCATCATCCTCGCCGACGAGCCGACCGGAAACCTGGACAGCCATTCGTCGACCGAGGTCTGGGATCTCCTGCGGTCGCTGTCAGACGAAGACGGCGCGGCGGTCGTTATGGTGACACACGACCAGGCCGCGGCGTGCTACGGCTCCCGCGAGCTGCACCTTGTCGACGGGCGTGCGCACGCAGTCGACGCCGCGCCCCTCGGGGAGTGGTGATGCAAAGGCTGCGCGCCGGATGGATGTCCTTCCGGCGGATCCACCTCGCCGCATTGATCGCCGACTGGCACCGGACGCTGCTCAGCGTGATCGGCGTCGCGGTGGGGGTGACGGTGGTACTTGGCACGTTGACTCTCAAGTCTGAGCTCACTCGCCCGTTCGACGCGTTCGGCCCGTCGCTCACCCACGCCGCCGACGTCGGAGTGGTCCAGGTGACGCCGAACGTCAGCGGCCGGTTGCCGGTCGCGACGGTCAACCGGCTGCGCGCCGAGGTGGCGGGGGCGGAGGCGGTCATCCCGATCGTCGCCGGTTTGACGCCCGTGGACGTCGCTGGCGGCACTCACGGGTTCTTTCTGCTCGGTGGGTCGTGCCAGATCGAGCTGCTGGTCGGCTCGTTCAACTGCGAGCAGCGCGCTCGCGACGAGAAGCCGGCCGGCGGTCCCGGTGTGCCACTACAGATTCCGACCATGATCGCCGAGCGGCATGGGCTGCAGCTCGGGGACGAATTGCGAATCCCCGGCCTGCCTCCAGGTTCGGCGCACCTCGGTTGGACTTTCCCAGAATTCGACCGCGTCGAGGGCATCAACGACGGCTACGTGCTGTTGGCGCCCTCGGTGGACATCGCCGCGAGCATGCTCGGATCGCCCGGGTACGCCACGGCCGCGTTCGTCCTGCCGAGACCGGGCACTAACATCTCCGCCATCGCGACCGGCGTCGACCGCGTGATCGCCGGCGCCGCAACGGCTGGTCCGCCTCGGCCGCACCTGCCGGCCGTGTTCGAGAACGCTACGCAGAGTTTCAACCTGACTGTGATGGCCGGCATCCTGATCGGCTTGCTTATCTCCGTGAACACCATCCTGTTGGCCGTCGAGGACAGGCGGGCGGTGATGGGGACCATCGGCGCCATCGGCGCCAAGCCGCTCGGGTTGTTCAGCGGGATGTTGGGCGAGGGGGCCGTTGTAGGTGTTCTCGGGGGACTGGTGGGCGTTCCCCCGGGCTTCCTGCTCGGGACATATCTGGTGGACCGTTTCGGGCAGTCCATGCTGGCCGGCTCCGGTGGCACGATTGCCGCGCACTTCACGCCGAGCTTGATTGTGATCGGTGCCGTCGCGGGGACAGTCTCGGGCATCCTCGCGATGGTCGGGCCTGCCCTCAGGTTGGTCCGCGAGGGACCGCTGGCGTCGATGGCGAGCGTCGGCGGGGTGCAGCGCCCCAGGACGATCCCGATGTGGCCGCTGGTCGCCGGGGCCGGCGCGCTGGTGGCCGCCGTCGTCGTGTTGAAGATCTTCGAGCGCGGGTCACTGCCGCTGAACGTGGGCATCTACGGCATGACGGTGGGGTTGTGTGGGGTGGTGTTGGTGACGGCCTGGATAGCCCCGCGCGGCGCGGGGCTGGCGACCACGCTGCTGACGATCGCGCGTCCCGCCGCCGGGCGTCTGCTGGGAGCCGACGTGCGGCGCTATGCCGTACTGTTCGCACTCTCGGCCGCGCTACTTGCCCAAGGCGCCAGCTCGGCCATCAGCTCACACAGCATGCAACTGCTCGGCACCACGCAGATCGCGGAAGAGAAGGCCGACCGGCTGCCCGCCTCCTTGTTGATCGCCGCCCAGTCGGTACTCGATCAGCGGGATAGCCAGATCGCCGACGCCACGTTCGAGCTGGTGACCCGCGCCGCCGACGGGCGCAGCGTGACGTCACGCTGGCGATCGACGATTGGGTCGGGGACCCTGTCGCGGTTGGTCGTCGGCGTCACACCGGGAGATTGGTACAGCACGGCGCTGTATCAGCCGACCGATTCACGTGACGAGTTCTGGCCGGGTCTGCGGGACGGGGAGATCGGCCTGAGCGAGATTGCGGCCAGCCGGCTCGGCGTCGCGGAGGGTGGCACCGTCGAGCTGCCGACCGCTGCAGGGCTGAGGCAGTACCGGGTCGCTGGAACCTTTCATCCACGGATGGTGAACGACGCCGCAGTGGGCGACATCGTGCTGGTCTCGGACAGATTGGCGCGTGCGGATTGGGCCGCCGTGCGCGACCAGATCGCGGTGGCCTATCGGTCCGCCGCCGCCGCGACCGCTCACCGCGGCGATTTCGTCAACATCGGCGCCGGATTGCGGGTGTACGACAACCAGCAGTGGCGCTCGGAGGCCACCAACGGGATCACCCGATTCTTGGAGCCGTTCACGATCTCGGGATACGTCGTGATGGCATCCGCCGGCTTGAGCCTGCTAAATGTGTTCCTTCTAGGACTCGTGCAGCGCAAGCGTGAGCGAGCCGCATTGAGGGCGATCGGAATGACCGCCGGGCAAGAACAGGCCGTGATCCTCGCCAACGCCGGCGTGCTCGGGGTACTGGTCGCCGGACTCGCCGCGGTTGGGGGTGTGTTCATCACGTATCTCTGGTCGCTGGGTTCACCTGTGTACTACGGCATCAAGATCGAATGGGGCGTGCTGCCCCTGGCGTTGCGGACCGGGGTGGAAGCGTTATTTGCCCTCGTCCTGGTGGCTGCAATGTATCCCTTGATCCATGCGCGCCGGCTGGAGGCGGTCGAGGTGCTGCGAAGCAGTTGAACCTCGCGCCACAACCTAGCCGTGAACGAGACGATGCAGTCGTGGAAGATCGTCGTCTGCGCACCGGAACTTGTGCAGGTGCGACCGAGCGGCAGGGCGAGACATGGCCTCGAAGTCCTTGAGAGGCAAGGTCATTTGAAAGACCAACCCTCGGCCGGATAGCCCCTCCATGAGTGAGCCGTACCCTGCAACGGGTACTTTCATCACGAACGCGCAATAGTTGGCGGGAGCGTCCTCGAAGTTGATGCGACTCACGCCGAAGCCGCTCACGTTCGTGATGAGCGGATTCCATCGGACCGGATTGAAGCCAATGGCCACACAGCGAGCGCCCCGCCATTTACCGGCAGAGTTCAGAAACCGTTGGTTAGTCCGCATGTCACAGTGTTCGTCGATGAAGTGGTCCAAACCACGGCGGATACGCTCGGCAATCACGCTTGCCGTCTCTCCACGCCGGATTTCGACGTTCAACGCCGAGAGCATATTTCCAACGAGCATCGGATCCAGGCCGCACCGTTTGCGCGTGTTTACGGAAATAGCGAGGGTGCGACAATCCACCGCGGGATCGGCGTTCATGAGCGCCTCCGAAACATGCGCGCACACAACGTCGTTCGCCGACAATCGCATCTGGTCTTCGTAGGCGTCGCGCATACGGGAGATTTCGTCATCTCCGAAGTAGAGACTCAGCGTCCGCTGCTTGCGTCCAGCCTTCGTGAGGTAAAGCAGGCTGCGGGCGGCCTCTCCCAGGCCGAGGCAACGTACGCCCGGCTCACGGGCGCCATCTGCGGGGAGATGCTCGTCGAGGTAAGCCGCGCGGTCTTCTACGATCACCGGCTCAGGAAGCGGCTTGCCGGCTGCGGCGGCCGACCATGCGTTCATGAATAGCATCAAGGTTTGCATGTCCCCGACCGCGTGGTGGAGCGACACACTGATCGCGGTCGCATCGTCCGCGAGATGCGTGACACGTACCTTGCACAGCGGGCCGAATCCCCACCGTGCCGTGGCGCCGTTCACCAAGTCCAAGAGCCAGTCGCCGCTGTCCTCCGCCACCGACCGGATCGCCTCATCGAGTGTGCGGTCAGACGACACAGACGTGAAGGGCACGCCTTGCCCTCTGCATCGGATTCGCAGAGCACCGCCGACTGTGGTCATTCGCCCCGCGAAGATCGGAAGATTCGTGAGCGCGTGCGCGAATGCGTCGGCGAGGAGCCTCGTGTCGAGCGGGCGGTCGAAGAAGAACAGAAGGTGGATCGCTACGTTGGAGAGAGCGACGTCAGCGACGTTGCAGCGGATGTCGAGTCGTTGCGCGGGCAATGGGCTGATCATCTGGGTCGACATGGTGGGCTACTTTCGGCGGGTGACTACTACGCGGCCGCCGCGTTTCGGGGCATAGGTGACTCCTCGGAAATACGCTTTCTCGTCGGCGACGGAGTCGGTGTGGATCTGGAAATTTTGCAGCACGGTCCGCAGCACAACACTGATTTCGTTGATTGCGAAGTCGGCGCCCATGCAACGGCGTGCTCCGGTTCCGAAGGCCAGCCATCCTGGTGCTGGCTGCTTGGTGCCCAGGAAGCGGTTTGGATCGAATCTTTCGGGGTGGGGGAAGATTTCCGGATTCTCGTGCAGATCGGCGAGGCTCAAAAATACGTTGTAATTGTGCGGGATCCGCCACCCGCCGAGATCGAGGTGCGGTGCGCTGACCCGGCGGCCTTGCAAGTCGATGACCGGCCGTACCCGTAACACCTCCAGTATCGTGGCGCGGCAAAATTCGCTGTCTCCCTCATCGACTTCTCTGACCAGCTCGACCAACACGTCCGGGTGCCGCCGCAATCGTTCGAACGTCCAGCTCAAGGCCGATGTTGTGGTCTCGTTACCGGCACCGATGACCGTTATCAGTTCGTCGCAGATGTCTTGGCGCGACATCGCCGTTCCATCGTCGTTTCTACTGCGCAGCAGCAATGCCAAGACGTCCGCCCGCTCGCCGAGGCCCGGATCGGCCTCGGCTTTGTCGATCAGGGAGAAGACGATCCGGTCGAATGCTTTCCGTACGTCATCCATCCGGCTCCACGGACCGTAGCGTTGGGTCCGCAGTTTCGGCACCGGCATGAACTTTTCTATGGCCGATCCGAGATTCGCGTAGCGTGGGACGATTTCACGCAGTTCCGCGAGATCGGCCCTTTCGGCGCCGAAGACCGTCCGCAGGATCACGTTCAAGGTGATCCTGTTCATCGGTTCGAAAATGCGGAACTCTTTGTTCTCAGGCCAATTCGCGCTTTCACGCAAAGTCTCGTCAACGATGATCGCCTCGTGATGTCGGAGGCTTCGACCGTGGAAAGCCGGTCCGATAAGCCGACGGCGATTGTGGTGCCGACTGCCGTCGAGGGCAAAGATCGACCCGGGTCCGAAAAAGTTACTCAAGTTCGGCTGATAGTTGGTAAGGCGTTCCGGGTTCGCGGTGAATATCGACCTCACCAGAGCTGGGTCGGAGGCCGCGACACAGTGGCCATAGAATGGGACATTGAATTCGAAGACGCGCCCGTACCGCTTGACCCATCTCCGCATCGTGTTCCGGCGAGACACGGCTAATCCGATACCTTGCAAAAGCTTTGGTAAGCGCACTCGCGGCGGGCTCACCTTGTTCGGCGGCGATGTTTCGCACAG
>DASXMA010000134.1:0-5798 GCA_036495965.1 Mycobacterium sp. | reverse complement strand
CGGCGAACCGCCCGCCCCATAGCGAACCCTGGTTGGTGCTCACGTTTCGTCGGCGGCCAGGTCCCGGCGAGCGGCGATCTTGGACGACAAGCCGTGCACGTAAACGAAGCCCTTCGCGGCCGACTGGTCGAAGCTGTCGCCCTCGTCGTAGGTGGCCAGGTTGAAGTCGTAGAGAGATTCAGCGCTGCGGCGACCATTCACCGCAATGTGGCCACCGTGCAACACCATTCGCACTTCACCCGACACATGCTCTTGCGACTTGGCAACGAAACCTTCCAGCGCGGCCTTCAGCGGCGAGTACCACAGCCCGTCGTACACCAGCTCGGCCCAGCGCTGGTCGGTCTGCCGTTTGAACCGGCCCAGCTCACGCTCCAGCGTGACGTGTTCGAGTTCGGTGTGCGCGGTGATGAGCACCATCGCCCCCGGCGCCTCGTAGATCTCCCGGCTCTTGATTCCCACCAGCCGGTCCTCGACGACGTCGAGGCGCCCCACCCCCTGCGCGCCGGCACGGGTGTTGAGTTCCTCGATGGCCTGCAGCATCGACACCCGGTTGCCGTCGATGGACACCGGCACCCCGTGCTCGAACCCCACGATCACCTCGTCGGGCGTGCTCCAGTTCAGGGTGGGGTCTTCGGTGTAGGCGTAGATGTCCTTGGTGGGCGCATTCCACAGGTGCTCCAGGAAGCCGGTTTCCACCGCGCGACCCCACACGTTCTGGTCGATCGAGAACGGCGAACGTTTGGTGACGTTGATCGGGATGGCGTTTTCCTCGGCGAACGCGATCGCCTTCTCGCGCGTCCACGCGTAGTCGCGCACCGGCGCCAGCACCTCCAGATCTGGTGCCAGCGAGGCGAATCCGACCTCGAACCGGACCTGGTCATTGCCCTTACCGGTACACCCGTGCGCGACGATGCCGCCGCCGTGCTCGCGAGCGGCCGCGACCAGGTGCTTGACGATCAGCGGTCGGCTGATCGCGGACACCAGCGGGTAGCGGTCCATGTACAGCGCGTTGTTCAACACGGTGGGCAGGCAATAGCCCTCGGCAAATTCGTCGCGAGCATCGACGACCACCGCCTCGACGGCGCCGCAGTCCAGCGCGCGTTGGCGGATGACTTCCATGTCCTCGCCGCCCTGGCCGAGGTCAATCGCCACCGCCACAACCTCACTGCCGGTCTCCTTGCCTATCCAGCTGATCGCCACCGAGGTGTCCAGACCGCCCGAATACGCCAGGATGACGCGTTCTGACATGAATCAAACTCCAATCCGCAACAGTCTCAGGCTTACTTGAGTTTTTCTAAAGTCGTGGCCAGCTCTGCGCCGCTCATCGGCTCTCGGGCGGCCACGAAGAGAGTGTCATCGCCGGCGATGGTGCCGACCACGTACGGTAGCGCCGCGCGGTCGATTGCGCTCGCCAAATAGTCGGCCGCGCCGGGCGGAGTGCGCAGCACCGCCAGGTTTGCGCTGGAGTCGACCGATACCAGCAGCTCCCCCAGCAGCCGGGACAGCCGCGCGGTGCCGCCCGACACCCCGCGCACCGGGCTGCCGTCCTCTGGGACGACGTAGACCCCGACGCCGCCATCGGCCCCGCGCAGCTTCACCGCGCCGAGCTCTTCGAGATCGCGCGACAGCGTGGCCTGGGTGACGTCGATCCCTTCGTCGGCCAGCAGCGCGGCCAGTTCACTTTGGCTGCGCACCGGCGCCGACGACAGGATGGCCACGATGCGGGCCTGACGGCCGGCACGGGTGGTCTCGGGTATGGCCTTCGAACCGCTAGTCATTTGCGCCGCTCCTCCTCATCGCTTCGTCCCCCTCGCCGCTGCGCGGCTGGGGGTGCCCCCACTGCATCGTCGCCGGCGCGGAGTCATCGCGACCGCTCCAGCAGCCACACCAGCAGCGCCTTCTGCGCGTGCAGCCGGTTCTCGGCCTCGTCCCAGACCGCGCTGCGGGGTCCGTCCATCACCTCGTCGGTGATCTCGTCCCCGCGATGGGCCGGAAGGCAATGCAACACAATGGCTTCCGAGTCCGCCAGCCCGACAAGCTGCGAGTTGACCTGAAACGGCCGGAACGGCTTGACCCGGTCCAGTCCGTCGTCCTCCTGCCCCATCGACGTCCAGGTATCGGTCACCAGGATGTCGGCGCCCGCCGCAGCCGCCGCGGCGTCCGTGGTCACCATCACCGAGCCGCCGGTGGCCTGCGCGCGCTGCTCAGCGGCGGCCACTACCGACGGGTCAGGTGCGAAGCGGTCGGGCCCCGCGACGGTGACGTGGATGCCGGCAGTGACCGCGCCGAGCATCAGCGAATGAGCCATGTTGTTGACGCCATCGCCGAAGTAGGACAGCCTCAGGCCGTGCAGCGCCCCCTTGCGTTCGGCGACGGTCTGCAGGTCCGCGAGCACCTGGCAGGGGTGGAACTCGTCGGACAGCGCGTTAACCACGGGCACCGTCGCCGCCGAGGCCATGGCGTCGAGCCGGTCTTGCCCGAACGTGCGCCAGACGATGGCGTCGACATAGCGGGACAACACTTTGGCGGTGTCCTGCAGGGTCTCGTCGCGGCCCAGCTGGGTGCTGCGGGCGTCGACGACGACGGCATGCCCGCCGAGCTGCGCAATGCCCACCTCGAACGAGAACCGGGTGCGTGTGGAGTTCTTGTCGAAGATGACCGCGACGCCGCGGGGCCCCTCCAGGGGACGACGGCTGAACGGGTCCTTCTTCAGTTCTGCAGCCAGATGGAGGACCTCGGTCTGTTCGGTGGGTGAGAGATCGTCGTCACGCAGGAAATGCCGCAGGTCGCTCATGCTGATGCTCCGGCGGCGTCGAGGATGCCCGGCAGGGCGGCGATGAAGCTGTCGATCTGGGATTCGGTGATGATCAGCGGCGGTGCCAACCGGATGACGTCGGGTGCGGCGGCGTTGACCAAGAATCCCGCGTTGCGCGCGGCCGCCTCGGCGTCCTTGGCCCGCGGCGCGGTCAGCACCACGCCCCACAGCAGTCCGCGGCCGCGCACGTGGTCGATCAGCGGGTGGCCGAGCCTTTCGATGCCGTGGCGCACCGACTTGCCCAACACCTCGGCGCGCCGCACCAGGTCATCGGCTGCCAGCACGCGCAACACCGCCAGCGCCGCCGCGGTACAGATCGGGTTGCCACCGAAGGTGCTGCCATGCAGGCCCGGCGTCAGCAGCTCCGCCGCCGGTCCGACGGCCAGGCACGCTCCAATCGGCAGCCCGCCGCCGAGCCCTTTGGCCAGTGTCACCACGTCGGGGGTGATGCCGTCGTGCTGATGGGCGAAAAACGCGCCGGTGCGGCCCATCCCGGTCTGCACCTCGTCGAGTACCAGCAGGGCGCCGTGTCGGGCGGTGATTTCGCGGGCGGCAGCAAGGTAGCCCCCGGGTGGGACGACGACGCCGCTCTCACCCATGATCGGTTCCAGGAATACCGCGGCGGTGTCGTCGTCGACTGTGGCGGCCAGCGCGTCGGTGTCGCCGTACCGGACGTGCGTGACCTCACCGGGCAACGGCGCGAACGGCGCCTGCTTGCTCGGCTGACCGGTCAGTGCCAGCGAGCCCATCGTCCGGCCGTGAAAAGCCTCTTGTGCGGCAACCAGTTTCGTGCGTCCGGTGAGCCGAGACAGCTTGAACGCCATCTCGTTCGCCTCTGTCCCGGAGTTGCAGAAGAACACTCGCGTCTGCGCATCCGCACCCAACAGCCCGACCAGTTCTTCGGCCAGCGCGATAGCGGGTTCGGTCGCATACAGGTTGGACGTGTGGCCCAGCGTCGCGATCTGGCGCGTGACGGCCTCGATGATGGCGGGGTGGCGATGGCCCAGAACGTTGACCGCGATGCCGCCGAGCAGATCCAGATAGGTGTTGCCGTCGACGTCGGTGACTACGGCGCCAACCCCACTGGCCAACGCCACCGGTGGGGTGCCGTAGTTGTTCATCATCACGGCCTCCCACCGCTGCCGCATAACGTCGGTCTCAGTCAATGGCGCCGCTCCTCTTCATCGTTGCGCTCTGCATCGTCGCCAGCGCGGTCATACGCTCACCACCTTGGTGCCGGTGCCTGCATCGGTGAACAACTCGACCAGCACGCAGTGTGTGACTCTGCCGTCGATGACGTGCGCGCTGGGCACACCCGCTGTGACCGCCCTCAGACACGCTTCAACCTTGGGGATCATGCCGGCCTCCAGCGCCGGCAGCAGTTGCGCCAGTGTGGCGGTATCGATTTCACTGACCAGCGAATCTCGATCTGGCCAGCTGGTGTACAGGCCTTCCACATCGGTCAGCATCAACAGCTTTTCGGCTCCCAGGGCTTCGGCCAACGCCGCGGCGGCGGTATCGGCGTTGATGTTGTGCACCACACCGTCGGCATCCGGCGCGAGTGTCGACACCACCGGAATACGCCGCGCCGCAATCAGGTCCAGCACCGCTGCCGTGTTCACCTGGTCGACGTCGCCCACTAGGCCGATGTCGGTGGCCACGCCGTCGACGGTGACGCTGCGCCGCACGGCGGTGAACAGTTGCGCGTCCTCGCCGGTGATGCCGACGGCATAGGGTCCGTGCGCGTTGATCAGATTGACCAGTTCGCGGCCCACTTGTCCGAACAGCACCATCCGCGCCACGTCGAGCACTTCCGGTGTGGTGACCCGGAATCCGCCCTTGAAGTCGCCTTTGTCGATGCCGAGGCGACGCAGCATGGCGGTGACCTGTGGTCCGCCGCCATGCACGACGACGGGGTGGATTCCGCAATTACGCAGAAAGGCCATGTCGGCGGCGAACGCTCGCCGCAACGTGTCGTCGGTCATGGCGTTGCCGCCGTATTTGATCACGACGATCTTGCCGTGCAATTGCTTGAGCCACGGCAAGGCTTCGGCCAGCACCTGCGCCTTGACCTGGATGGGCAACTCTTCGATTCCCGTGGTCATGAGCGCCGCTCCTCCTCATCGCTTCGCTCTGCATCGTCGCCGGCGCGGGTCATGAGCTGTAGGCCGAATTCTCTTCGACGTAACCGTGCGACAGGTCCGTGGTGCGGATGGCGGCAGAGGCGTCTCCGACGCCGAGGTCGACGGTGACGTCGACATCGGCGCCCGAAAGGTCCACCTCGCGCGCAGCCGGAGCCCCGACTCCGTCGATACAGACCGCAGAACCGTTGAACGACACGGTGATTCGATCGGGTTCGAGCGTGACCGCCGGCGCCAAGCCGACAGCCGCGACCACCCGGCCCCAGTTGGGGTCCGACCCGAACATCGCGGTCTTGACCAGGCTGTCGCGCGCGACGGCCCGGGCGGCTGCTATCGCTTCGTCCTCGGAGGCGGCCCCGGTCACCGTCACGGTGACGCGCTTGGTGACGCCCTCGGCGTCGCCTTGCAGCTGCGCGCACAGGTCGTCGCAGACCCGCAGCACCGCCTCGTCGAGATCGGCTTGGGGCGGGGCGATCCCGCTGGCACCCGATGCCAGCAGCAGCACGGTGTCGTTGGTTGAACAGCACCCGTCGATGTCGAGTCGATCGAAGGTGCGAGCGGAAGCGCGGCGCAACGCCTGGTCGAGTGCTGCCGGGTCGGCGATTGCGTCGGTGCTGAGCACACACAGCATGGTGGCCAGGGATGGCGCCAGCATGCCCGCACCTTTGGCCATCCCGCCGACGGTCCAGTTGTTCGGATGGTGCAGCGCAACCTGTTTGGCCACGGTGTCGGTGGTCATGATGGCATGCGCGGCGTCTTCCCCGCCGGTCAGCCCGCCCGCCATCTCATGCACGATCTGGCGAACACCGCTGAGCATCTTGTCCATTGGCAGCCGGTCGCCG
>DASXMA010000133.1:0-7304 GCA_036495965.1 Mycobacterium sp. | reverse complement strand
GGCGACAGCTTCGACCAGTCGGCCGCGAAGGGCTTCGTTTACGTGCACGGCTTGTCGTCCAAGATCGCCGCTCGCCGGGACCTGGCCGCCGACGAAACGTGAGCACCAACCAGGGTTCGCTATGGGGCGGGCGGTTCGCCGATCGCCCGTCTGACGCGCTGGCCGCGCTCAGCAAGTCCACCCACTTCGATTGGGTACTGGCTCCCTACGACATCACCGCGTCGCGGGCCCACACCGTAGTTCTCTTCCGGGCCGGGCTGCTCAACGAAGAGCAGCGCGACGGGCTGTTGGCCGGGCTGGACAGCCTCGCCGAGGACGTTGCCGACGGCAGCTTCGGCCCGCTGGTCAGCGACGAGGATGTGCACGCCGCGCTGGAGCGCGGACTGATCGACCGGGTCGGGCCCGACTTGGGCGGCCGGCTGCGCGCCGGGCGGTCGCGCAACGATCAGGTGGCGACGCTGTTCCGGATGTGGCTTCGCGACGCGGTGCGTCGGATCGCCGCCGGAACGCTCGACGTCGTCGGTGCGCTGGCCGCCCAGGCCGCCGCCCACCCGACAGCCATCATGCCCGGGAAAACCCATCTGCAGTCGGCGCAGCCGATCCTGCTGGCCCACCATCTGCTCGCGCATGCGCATCCATTGCTACGCGACGTGGACCGGATCGTCGACTTCGACAAGCGCGCGGCGGTGTCGCCGTACGGCTCGGGAGCGCTGGCCGGGTCGGCGCTAGGCCTGGACCCGGATGCGATCGCCGCTGATCTGGGTTTTACGGCCGCCGCCGAAAACTCCATCGACGCGACCGCCGCCCGGGATTTCGCCGCCGAGGCCGCGTTCGTGTTCGCCATGATCGCCGTCGACCTGTCCCGGCTCGCCGAGGACATCATCATCTGGAGCTCGACGGAATTCGGCTACGTCACTTTGCACGATTCGTGGTCCACCGGCAGCTCGATCATGCCGCAGAAGAAGAACCCGGACATTGCCGAGTTGGCCCGCGGCAAGTCGGGGCGGCTGATCGGAAACCTGGCCGGCTTGCTGGCGACGCTGAAGGCCCAGCCGCTTGCCTACAACCGTGACCTACAGGAAGACAAGGAACCGGTGTTCGACTCGGTGGCTCAGATGGAGCTGCTGCTGCCGGCGATGGCAGGACTGGTGGCCAGCCTTACGTTCAACGTCGAGCGGATGGCAGCGCTGGCCCCAGCCGGGTACACGCTGGCCACCGATATCGCTGAATGGCTCGTGCGCCAGGGAGTTCCGTTCCGATCCGCACACGAGGCCGCTGGTGCCGCCGTGCGTGCTGCTGAGGACCGCGGCATTGGGCTGGAGGAGCTGACCGACGACGAGCTGGCCGCCATCAGCAACGAGCTGACGCCGCAGGTCCGCGAGGTACTGACGATCGAGGGCTCGGTGTCGTCGCGTGATGCCAGGGGTGGCACCGCGCCGACTCGGGTCGCCGACCAACTCGATGCGGTCCTAGCGAGTTGTGACTTGCTGAGAGACCGGCTGCGCCAGCAGCTAGCGGGATGAGTGGGACCCCCTCCTTTGCCGGGCAGTTCCAAGCCGACTAAACTTCCGGCTCTAGGTGATCCGGTCTGAACCGTTCGACCTAGATCCTCGTCACCAAAGGGTGGGACCAATGAGCGTCATCGCGGGTGTGTGCGGCGCGTTGCCGCCGTATCGCTATTCCCAGCAAGAGCTCACCGACGTTTTTCTCAGCATTCCGGATTTCGAGGGTTACGAAGATATCGTTCGGCAGCTGCATGGCAGCGCCAAGGTCAATAGTCGCCACGCAGTCCTGCCGAAGGAGAGGTATCCGACGCTGACCGACTTCGGCGAGGCAAACCGGATCTTCATAGAAAAAGCCGTGGATCTCGGCTGTGAGGCGCTGGTAGGCGCGCTGGACGAGGCGGGCCTGCGACCACAGGACATCGATGTGTTCATCACGACGACGGTTACCGGACTCGCGGTCCCGTCGCTGGATGCCCGGATCGCCGGCCGCCTGGGGCTGCGCGACGATGTGCGGCGAGTGCCGCTGTTCGGCCTGGGCTGCGTGGCCGGGGCGGCCGGGGTAGGGCGGCTGCACGACTACGTGCGTGGTACGCCGGACGGCGTCGGGGCCCTGATCGCGGTCGAGCTTTGCTCACTCACCTACCCGGGATACAAGCCATCGCTGGCCGGTCTGGTCGGCAGTGCGCTGTTTGCTGACGGAGCTGGAGCGGTGGTTGCCGTCGGCGAGCGTCGCGCCGAACAAATCGGCGCCGGCGGCCCGGATATCCTCGATTCGCGCAGCATTCTCTACCCCGACTCGCTAGGCGACATGGGCTACGACGTGGGCGCCGAAGGGTTCGCACTCGTGCTGTCGAAGGACGTCGCGACTTTATTGCGGCAATCCATCGGTGAGGACGTCACCAAGTTTCTGGCCGCGCACGGCCTGACCACCACCGACATCGGCGCCTGGGTTGTCCATCCAGGCGGTCCCAAGATCATAGACGCGGTCACCGAGGCCCTCGAGCTGTCACCGGAAGCCCTAGAACTGACCTGGCGTTCGCTCGCCGAGATAGGCAACCTCTCGTCGGCGGCGGTGCTGCATGTGCTGCGCGACACCATGGCCAAACCGCCGCCGAGCGGAAGCCCGGGCCTGATGATCGGAATGGGTCCTGGCCTCAGTTCTGAACTCGTGTTGCTGCGCTGGCACTGATGCGCGCCTGTGGACTCTCCCTCGTCTCGTAGAACATCACGATGAGACAAGTGCTGGCGATGGGACGACGAAAGCTTGGCGGGGAGATTCCGAAAGGCGCGATCCGTGCTCCGCGGAGCCAGTGATCCTGGCCGTGCTGAGGCATTCAACCCAACTGAGTTCGAGTTGCTCGGCCGCCGATACCTATCATTCGAGCGCAATTGCGCAGTGTCACCCGTTTGGGTGAGCAGCACGAAAGGCCAGGCCCTATGAACAGCACTCAAGAAGAGCTCGTCAAGGCCCTACGCAAGTCTCTCAAGGAAACGGAGCGGCTGAAGCGAGAGAATCGCGAGTACTTGGCCGCGGCGACCGAGCCGGTGGCGCTGGTGGGGATGGCGTGCCGGTATCCCGGTGGGGTCGATTCCCCGGACGCCTTGTGGAAGATGGTGGTTGAAGGTCGCGATGTGGTGTCGGATTTTCCTGCCGACCGTGGCTGGGATTTGGGTGAGCTGTTCGATCCGGATCCTGATGCGATAGGGAAGTCGTACGCCCGGCGCGGCGGGTTTTTGGCAGATGTCGCCGATTTCGACGCCGCGTTTTTCGGGATTGCGCCCAGCGAGGCGCTCGCGATGGATCCACAGCAGCGCTTGCTGTTGGAAGTGTCGTGGGAAGCGTTGGAGCGGGCGGGCATCGACCCGACTGCGCTGGGGGGTTCGGCGACGGGTGTGTTCGCCGGGGTGTTCCACGGAAGCTATGGGGGCCAGGGCCGGGTGCCCGGAGATCTGGAAAGGTACGGGCTGCGGGGTTCGACGTTGAGTGTGGCATCGGGCCGGGTGGCGTATTCGCTGGGGTTGGAGGGCCCGGCGGTGTCGGTGGATACGGCATGTTCGTCGTCGTTGGTGGCGTTGCATTTGGCGGCGCAGTCGTTGCGGTCGGGCGAGTGTGATTTGGCGGTGGTCGGCGGGGTGACGGTAATGGCCACGCCGGCGATGTTTGTGGAATTCAGTCGGCAGCGGGCGCTGGCTGCTGATGGGCGGTGCAAGGCGTATGCCGGTGCCGCTGACGGAACGGGCTTTTCCGAGGGCGTCGCGGCGTTGGTGTTGGAGCGGTTGGCCGATGCGCAGCGGTCAGAGCATCCGGTGCTGGCGGTGGTGCGAGGCTCGGCGGTGAACCAGGACGGCGCGTCCAACGGGCTGGCGACACCTAACGGGCCGTCCCAGCAGCGGGTCATCCGGGCGGCGCTGGCGAATGCGCGGCTGGGTGCGGCCGACGTCGACGTGGTGGAGGGCCATGGGACGGGTACGACGTTGGGGGATCCCATCGAGGCCCAAGCGCTTTTGGCGACATACGGGCGAGATCGGCCGGCGGATCGGCCATTGTGGTTGGGGTCGATCAAATCGAACATGGGTCACGCATCGGCGGCGGCGGGGATAGCCGGGGTGATCAAGATGGTGCAGGCGATGCGCCATGGGGTGATGCCGCAGACGTTGCATGTGGATGTGCCGACGCCGCAGGTGGATTGGTCGGTGGGGGCGGTGTCGTTGTTGACCGAGCCGCGGGCGTGGCAGGTGGAGGATCGGCCGCGTCGGGCGGGGGTGTCGTCATTCGGGATTAGCGGGACGAATGCGCATGTGATCTTGGAACAAGCTCCGATGCGGGCTCCGGCGCTGGAAAGTGTTGTCACTTCAGGTGATAGTGACATGGCGGTGGTTCCGTTCGTATTGTCCGCTCGTTCGGCGGAGGCGTTGGCGGGTCAGGCGGAGCGATTGTTGGCGCACGTCAGTGCGGATCCGGCTCTGGGTGCGGCCGACGTGGGCTGGTCGTTGGTGTCGTCGCGTTCGGTGTTTGAGCATCGGGCGGTGGTGGTCGGCGCAGACCGTGACCATCTTCTGGCGGGGTTGGCCGGGATGGCCGCCGGTGAGCCCGGCGTAAATGTGGTGGTGGGGCGTGCCCAGGCGCTCGGCAAGACGGTGTTTGTGTTTCCCGGCCAAGGCTCGCAATGGGTCGGTATGGGAGCCCAGTTACTCGATACCTCGAAGGTATTCGCTGATCACATGCACAGATGCGATAAGGCGCTCGGTGAGCACGTCCAGTGGTCCCTGATCGATGTCATCCGAGGAGTATCGGGCGCCCCGGAGCTCGATCGGGTGGATGTGGTGCAGCCCGTCCTGTGGGCGGTGATGGTGTCGCTCGCCGAATTGTGGCACTCCGTGGGCGTCATCCCCGATGCGGTGATCGGCCATTCACAAGGCGAGATCGCTGCCGCGTATGTGGCGGGCGCGTTGTCGCTGGAGGATGCCGCCCGAGTGGTGGCGCTGCGAAGCCGGCTGCTGGTGGAGTTGTCAGGCGCCGGGGGCATGGTCTCGCTGGCATGCGGCCTATCGCGAGCACAAGAGTTGTTGGCGGAGTGGGGAGATCGTCTGAGTATCGCTGCTGTAAACGGCGTTTCAGCGGTAGTCGTTTCCGGCCAGTTAAACGCCCTGGAGGAACTGGTACGGCGTTGTGAGGCTGACAAGGTGCGTGCCCGCAGCATCGATGTCGACTATGCCTCCCACTCGGCACAGGTCGACGCGATCCGTGATCCCCTTGTCCAGGCACTGACCGGCATTGAGCCCCATTCGTCCTCGGTGGCCTTCTTCTCAACGGTCACCGGTGAGCTCATGGACACCGCCGGTCTGACCGCGGAGTACTGGTACCTGAGCATCCGGCAGACGGTGCAGTTCGAATCTGCCCTACGCAGTACGCACGGTGGCGGGTATCAGGTGTTCATCGAATCCAGTCCGCATCCAGTCTTGGCCACCGGCATCGAGGAAACCTTGGCGAGCCTGGCCGACCCCGACGTCGTTGGCGCCGCTGATGCCGTCGTCATTCCATCACTGGGCCGCGATGACGGTGGGCTTGACAGGTTTTGGCTGTCCGTGGGTCAGGCCCATGTCGCGGGTGTGGCCGTGAATTGGCGGGCGGCGTTTGTGAGTGGGTGTCAGGTGGAGCTGCCAACGTATGCCTTTCAACGGCGGCGGTTCTGGCTGCCGCCGTTGGGAGTTGGCGGCGGTGATCTGGACGGTTTGGGGTTGGCGGGAGCCCATCACGGCTTGCTTGGCGCGGTGGTGGAGCGGCCTGATTCGGATGGAGTGGTGCTGACAGGCCGGCTATCGATGGTTGCTCAGCCGTGGTTGAGCGACCACTCGGTGGCTGGGGTGGTGTTGTTCCCGGGGGCCGGGTTTGTGGAGTTGGCGTTGCGGGCCAGCGATGAGGTCGGCTGTTCTGTGGTGGAGGAGCTGACGCTGTCGGCGCCGCTGCTATTGCCGGCGGCTGATGGCGTTCAGATGCAGGTGGTGGTCGGCGCTGCCGGTGGTTCTGGCCGCCGGGCCGTGTCGGTGTATTCGCGTGGGGCTCAGCCTGGTTCGGAATGGACGTTGCATGCCGAGGGTGTTTTGAGCACAGAGTTGCCTCCGCCGGCAGCGGATTTGTCGGTATGGCCGCCGGTGGGGGCGACGGCTGTGGATGTCACCGACGCTTATCAGCGGCTGGCCGCGCGGGGTTATGAGTACGGTCCGGTATTTCAAGGTTTGCAGGCCATGTGGCGACTCGGAAACGAAGTATTCGCCGAAGTCGCTCTGCCAGAGGTCGCTGGAGCGAAAATTGGTGATTTCGTCATTCATCCGGTGCTGTTAGACGCGGCGTTGCATGCGATGGGTGTGGCCGGCGAGCAGGCCGAAACCATGTTGCCGTTCTCTTGGCAGGGGGTGTGTTTGCACGCCGCGGGGGCATCGCGGGGACGGGTCCGGATAACGCCGGTGGGTGTGGCGGCGGTGTCGGTGGACTTGGCTGATGGGGCGGGCCTGCCGGTTTTGTCGGTGCGGGAGTTGGTGGTTCGTCCGGTCTCGGCCGCGCAGTTGTCAGCGACGGCGGCTCCTCGTGCTGGTGGGGGGCTGTTGGAGGTGATGTGGTCGCCGGTCTCTTTGGCGCGCAACGCCATTGGTGATGATGTGGTGGTGTGGGAGCCCAGCTCGGGCTCTGACGGTGTGGTGGGTTCGGTGTATGCGGCCACGCATGAGGTGCTGCGGGTGTTGCAGTCGTGGCTGGCCGGCGACGAGTCGGGTGTGCTGGTTGTGCTGACCCGTGGGGCGGTGGGGCTGGCCGGCGAGGACGTAACGGATCTGGCGGGTGCGGCGGTGTGGGGGTTCGTACGGTCCGCGCAGGCCGAGCATCCGGGGCGGGTGGTATTGGTCGATTCGGACGGATCGTTAGACGTCGCTGAGGTAATCGGTTGTGGTGAGCCGCAATTGGTGGTGCGTTCCGGTGTGGTGCACGCGCCTCGGTTGGCTCCGGTGGGGGCGGGGGCGGTGTTGGAGTTGCCGGCTGGCGGGTGGCGGTTGGCCGCCGGCGAAGGGGGCACATTAGAAGATCTGGTGGTGCAGTCGTGCCCACACGTGGGGTTGGCTGCTGGGCAGGTGCGGGTGGCGGTGGCCGCGGTGGGCGTGAATTTTCGGGATGTGTTGGTGGCGTTGGGGATGTACCCCGGCGGCGGGGAGTTGGGGGCCGAGGGCGCGGGGGTGGTCGTCGAGGTCGGTCCCGGGGTCCCGGGCCTGGCCGTGGGCGATGCGGTGATGGGGTTGTTGGGGGTGGTG
>DASXMA010000132.1:0-2641 GCA_036495965.1 Mycobacterium sp. | reverse complement strand
GGCCTGCTTCCGTATGTCCTCCGCACGGTCTTTCTGGTATTGCAGGTTCTCGATGTTGCCGATGCTGCCCGCGCTGATCTGAAAAGCCAACGAGGTGTGCTCGATCGGGGTTCCCAACGGCCGCGTCATGGACTGCACCTGAGCGATACCAGGAAGGTGGGCGATGGCCTTTGCCACCCTTTCCAGGTTGATCATGTCGGCCGGATTACGCATATCATGATCCGTCTCGACCATCAACAGTTCGGGATTCAGCCGGGCCTGGGAAAAATGCCGCTCTGCAGCCGCATAGCCGCTGTTTGCCGGCGCGTCCGCGGGCAGATAGTGGCGCTCATCGTAGCTGGTCTTATAACCGGGCAGGGCGAGCAAACCGACCAGGGCCACCGCGACGGTCACCACCAGAATCGGCCCGGGCCAGCGCACGATGGCGGTGCCGATACGCCGCCATCCCCGAGTCGCCATCTTGCGCTTGGGTTCGAGCAAACCGAAAACAGCGGCCACCGTCAGCACGGCGGGGGCCAGGGTCAGCGCGGCCGCCAGTGCGACCAGCACGCCAATGGCGCCAGGCGCGCCCATGCTTTGGAAATACGGCAGCCGGGTGAAACTCAGACAAAACACCGCGCCGGCCACCGTCAGCCCCGAGCCCAAGATCACATGCGCGGTCCCGTGGTACATCGTGTGGAAGGCGGTTTCGCGGTCTTCGCCAGCGTGGCGCGCTTCATGGTATCGGCCCAGCAGAAATATCGCGTAGTCCGTGCCCGCCGCGATGACCAGCAACGTGAGCAGATTCGTCGCGAACGTCGACAGCCCGATAATCCCGAAGTTTCCCAACAGGGCGACGATGCCGCGCGACGCGGTCAATTCGATAAGGACGGTCATCAGCACGAGGATCGTGGCCACGATCGATCGGTAGATGAGCAGCAACATGGTGACGATGACTGCGATGGTGATCAGGGTGACCTTCGCGATACCTTTGCTGCCGACCGAGAGCTGGTCGGCGAACAGCGGTGCCGCGCCAGTGACATAGGCCTTGACCCCCGGCGGCGGCGGCGTGTGATCCACAATGTTACGCACCGAGTCGACGGAGTTCAGCGATAATGTCTCGCCCTGATTACCGGCCAGAAACACCTGCACGTAGGCAGCCTTGCCGTCTTTGCTCTGCGAGCCCGCCGCCGTCAGCGGATCCCCCCAGAAGTCCTGAATGTGCTCCACATGCTTGGAGTCTTGTTCGAGCTTGCGGATCAGGGTGTCGTAAAACCGGTGCGCATCGGCGCCCAGCGGCTTTTCCCCTTCCAGGACGATCATCGCCGCACTGTCGGAGTCGAACTCGTGGAACACCTTGCCCATGCGTTTCATCGCCTGCAGCGACGGCGCATCCGGAGAGCTCAACGCGACGTTGTGGGCTTTGCCGACCTCCTCCAACTGCGGCACGTAGACATTGGTGGCCGCCGCGATGAGCAGCCACACCAACACGATCGGCACCGACCACCAGCGGATCCTCCGCGCGATCCTGCGCACCAACGAACTGTCTTGGACGTGATTGTCACTCACCCGTACTTCTCCAAACAGTTAGGTGTAGGCGTTCACCGTGTTGACCGTCTTCTGGTCCTTAACATCGCCGTCGATCGTGATGCGGCAACCCAGGCGTTGTTGCGGTTAGCGGATTGTGGAGTCGGTGGGCAGGCGGTGGTAAACCTCTCCCACCAACGTTCGGCTTGTCGGCTCCTCTCAGGTGTGGCGTTGGCCTGCACGTGATCGCGATCCGGACATCACCGCCGTGTCGCCGTCTTCCCACAGCAGCAATTGACGAACGGCCGGCCGCGGCCCGTATGGCCGAAGCATTGTGCTGGCCGGACGCGGGCGCACCCGTTGGGGCCACCAGAACCAGCGCCCGAGAAGCGTTGCGACGGACGGCGTCATGAACGATCGCACGATCAGGGTGTCGAACAGCAAGCCAAGCCCGATGGTGGTCCCGATCTGACCGAGGACCTGTAAGCCGCTGAACACGAATGTGCACATGGTGACGGCGAATACCAGGCCGGCGGAAGTCACTACCGATCCGGAGCCGGCCATGGCGCGGATGATGCCGGTCTTCAGGCCGGCATGGATTTCTTCCTTGAACCGGGAAATCAGCAGCAAGTTGTAGTCGGATCCCACCGCCAAGAGCAGGATGACGGCCAGCGCAAGCACAACCCAATACAATTGAATACCGAGAATGTATTGCCACACCAGCACCGATAGCCCAAAAGAGGCGCCCAGTGAAAGCGCCACCGTGCCGACAATGACGATCGCGGCGACCAGGCTTCGCGTGATGATCATCATGATCAGCAATATCAGGCTCAACGAGGCGATGCCGGCGATCATGAGGTCATATCTGGCCATGTCTTGGATGTCTTTGTAGGTGGCCGCGGTGCCGCCGATATAGATGTTGGAGTCCCCCAAGGGGGTGTTCTTCACGGCCTGTTTCGCCGCGTTGCGGATCGGGTCGATATGCGAGATAGCTTCGGGGGTTGCCGGATCGCCTTCATGGGAGATGATCATGCGAGCGGCCTTGCCGTCGGGCGAGAGGAACAATTTCAGACCCCTTTTGAACTCGGGGTTGTCGAAAGCCTCGGGCGGCAAGTAGAAGGAATCGTCGTTCTTG
>DASXMA010000131.1:0-28400 GCA_036495965.1 Mycobacterium sp. | reverse complement strand
GCATCCGAGAGTCCCAATGGTGCCCGGGGTGTTTCCATCTAGGAATTAACGAGGCACCTGGTCACGCCAGGGATCAGACCCGCTCGCCGTACTCCCAGATCTCGCCGAACAACGGCGCCGGCAGGCAGGGGTGTTGTGTTGGGCATGGTTTCCTTTCTTTGGTAATTTCCAGTGTTTCCTCCCGGCGGCCCGTCAGCGGGGATAGCTGACGGTAGAATAACTATTCGCATACCGCTTCCAGGCTTACTGGGATTCCAGGTCACAGCACAGCGCTTCCGTGTCCAATAACACAGGCTTACGACCTGGGCTTTTGGGTGGCTGCTTGACTACCGTGATAGCTAACTGAATTCGCGCGTCAAGGAGCCCCGGCAGGAGCAACGGATACATGAGCCCCCAGCCAGAAAGTACAGCTGAACCGAAGCGTCGGCATCGCGTCGTCATCATCGGATCAGGATTCGGCGGACTCAATGCGGCAAAGAAGCTAAAGCGGGCCGATGTCGACATCAAGCTGATCGCCCGCACCACCCATCACTTGTTTCAGCCATTGCTGTACCAGGTGGCCACCGGAATCATCTCCGAGGGAGAAATCGCCCCTCCGACCCGCGTGGTGTTGCGCAACCAGCGCAACGTCCAGGTGCTGCTCGGCAACGTCACGCACATCGACCTGGCCAACCAATGCGTGCTGTCGGAGTTGCTGGGGCACACCTACGAAACCCCCTACGACAGCCTGATCGTCGCGGCCGGGGCCGGACAGTCGTACTTCGGCAACGACCACTTCGCCGAGTTCGCGCCCGGTATGAAATCGATCGACGACGCGCTGGAGCTGCGCGGCCGGATCTTGAGCGCCTTCGAGCAGGCCGAGCGGTCAAACGATCCCGAGCGTCGCAGGAAGCTGCTGACGTTCACCGTCGTCGGGGCCGGCCCCACCGGTGTCGAAATGGCCGGGCAGATCGCCGAGTTGGCGGAGTACACCTTGAAGGGCGCGTTCCGACACATCGACTCGACCAGGGCGCGGGTGATCCTGCTCGACGCCGCCCCCGCTGTGTTGCCGCCGATGGGCGAAAAGCTCGGTGAGCGAGCGGCCGCACGCTTGGAGAAGATGGGTGTCGAGATCCAGCTGGGTGCCATGGTCACCGATGTGGACCGCAACGGCATCACGGTCAAAGACTCCGACGGCACCATCCGGCGCATCGAGTCGGCCTGCAAGGTCTGGTCCGCCGGCGTCCAGGCCAGCCGGCTGGGCCGCGATCTCGCCGAGCAGTCCCCGGCCGAACTGGACCGGGCCGGACGGGTGAAAGTGCTGCCAGACCTGTCCGTCCCCGGGTACCCGAACGTGTTCGTCGTCGGCGATATGGCCGCCGTCGAGGGCGTGCCAGGGGTGGCGCAGGGTGCAATCCAGGGCGCCAAGTACGTTGCCAACACGATCAAGGCCGAACTCGCCGGAGCCGACCCGGCAGAGCGGGAGCCGTTCCAGTACTTCGACAAGGGCTCCATGGCTACCGTGTCGCGGTTCTCCGCGGTGGCCAAGATCGGTCCGCTGGAGTTCAGTGGTTTCATCGCCTGGCTGATCTGGCTGGTGCTACACCTGGTGTATCTGATCGGGTTCAAGACCAAGATCACCACGCTGCTCTCGTGGACGGTGACCTTCCTGAGCACTCGGCGCGGCCAGCTGACCATCACCGACCAGCAGGCCTTTGCGCGAACGCGGCTTGAACAGCTTGCCGAAATGGCCGCGGAGGCCCGCGACTCAACCGGAGCCGCGCGGGTGGCCAGCTGATCGACCAGCCGGTTACGCTGCGGCGGTCGTGTCGAAAAGCGTTGCCGGATAGTGTGATTCGTCGCCGCTTGGATGCGAAGTCGGGAGGCTGGGTCAGCCGCCGCCGGGCTGCACCTCGAGATTTTGCAGTCGCACCTGACCCCGGGCGACCACCCGGTCGCCTGCGTCGGTGATCGTGACCAACCACAGCTGTTGACGCCGGCCGCGGTGGATCGGTTCGGCGGTCCCATACACCATCCCCGAGTTGATGGACCGCAAGAAATCCGTGTTGTTGTTGACGCCGACGACATTCCCCCCGCCGTGCGTGGAGAGCCAGGTGTAGGCGGCCGCGCTGGCCATGCTCTCGATCATCGAGCAGTAGACACCACCGTGCACCAGGCCCATCGGCTGCCACAGTTTCGGCGTGACCTCGAGCTGCGCCCGGGCGCCGTCGGGGCTGAGTTCGGTGAATTGCAGCCCCAACTCGGTGTCGAACGGGGCGGTGAAATTCGGCGGGAGGGTCGCTTCCGGCGGCGGTGGCACGCTCACGTGTCTACACCATTGGCAAATCAGCCGATGCGAGGCCGCAATCAGAGCTGTAGAAGAACAGGCGAGCCCCGTGCGCTGAGGCACGGGGCTCGCCGATCGAGTAGACCGGGGGTCACTGCAGCCCTCAGGACTCTGCCGCGGTCCGTTGTCGCTCGACCGAACTCAGCATAGGCAAGGCTGCCCTAATTTTGCAAGCATTTGGTGCGTGGGGTGTAACCCGCGCCGGCTGAGCGCCCACGCGCCGGGAGTTGGTCACAGGTATCGGACAGGGTTGGGGTACGACAGTCGGTAGTAAGCAAGGAGTACGCTTGTTGCAACGCTCAGGAGATGAAGGAACTATGGCCAAACTGACGAGGCTGGGGGATTTGGAACGTGCCGTGATGGACCATTTATGGTCCACGCCGGAACCCCAAACCGTTCGCCAGGTCCACGAAGCGTTGTCGGCGCGACGCGAGCTTGCTTACACGACGATCATGACCGTGCTGCAGCGGCTGGCCAAGAAGAATCTGGTCTCGCAGATCCGTGACGACCGGGCTCACCGGTACGCGCCCGTGCACGGCCGCGACGAGTTGGTCGCCGGGCTGATGGTCGATGCTCTTGCCCAGGCTGAGGACTCCGGGGGCAGACAGGCCGCGCTGGTGCACTTCGTAGAGCGCGTCGGCGCCGACGGGGCAGACGCGCTTCGGCACGCGCTCGCCGAATTGGAAGCAAACCAACGCAATACGCCATCGGCTGGCGCTACTGCGGAGGACTGAGGGAGACTAACAGCGTGTCCGCGCTGGCCTTCACCATCCTCGCGGTGCTGCTGGTCGGTCCGATACCCGCCCTGCTAGCACGAGCGACGTGGCCGTTGCGCGCCCCCCGCGCCGCGATGGTGTTGTGGCAGGCCGTTGCGTTGGCCGCGGTCCTCTCCGCGTTCAGCGCGGGCATCGCGATCGCCACCCGGGTGCTGATGCCCGGCCCCGACGGGCGGCCCACGGCCAGCATCATCGGCGCCGCCGGCCGCCTCGGATGGCCGTTATGGACCGCATACATCGCAGTCTTCGCCCTGACCGTGCTGGTGGGCGCCCGGCTGATGATTGCCGTGGTGCAAGTGGTCATCGCCAATCGGCGACGGCGTGCTCACCACCGCATGGTGGTCGATTTGGTCGGAGTCGGACACGACGCGGCGCTCACCCAGCGGTGCACCCGGACGCGCGATCTTCGCATCTTGGACGTTCCACAACCGCTTGCCTACTGTCTGCCGGGTGTGCGCAGCCGGGTTGTGGTCAGCGAAGGAACGTTGACCTCTCTCGCCGACGACGAAGTCGCGGCCATCCTCACCCACGAGCGGGCCCATCTGCGAGCCAGGCACGACCTGGTCCTGGAAGCGTTCACCGCGGTGCACGCCGCCTTCCCGCGGCTGGTCCGCAGCGCCAGCGCACTGGGCGCGGTCCGGCTGCTCGTCGAGCTGCTCGCCGATGACGCCGCGGTGCGCGCGGCAGGCCGCGCTCCCCTGGCCCGGGCACTGGTTGCGTGCGCGTCCGGGCGGACGCCGTCGGGTGCGTTGGCCGCGGGCGGCACCAGCACCGTGTTACGGGTACGCCGGCTGGCCGGGCGTGGCAACAGCCTGGCGCTGTCGGCGGCCGCATACCTGGCCGCGGCTGCCGTATTTGTGGCGCCCACCGTGGCGCTGGCCGTACCGTGGCTCACCGAGCTGGAGCGCTTGTTCAACCTCTGACGCAACGCAGGGCGAAACACATTGGAGGACCGCTAGTCCGCTGTGCCACAGTGTGTCGGAATTGCTTTGAAAAAGCTTTAGGTAAAAGTTCTCCAACCTGAGCGGCCCTACTGAAAGGCAAGACATGAGTTCGTCGGATTCGAAGACCGGCACCGCGCAAATCGGCGTCACAGGCCTGGCCGTCATGGGTTCGAACATTGCCCGCAATTTCGCCCACCACGGCTACACGGTGGCGCTGCACAACCGGTCGGTCGCCAAGACCGACGCACTGCTCAAAGAGCATGGCGGCGAGGGCAAGTTCGTTCGATCGGAGACCATCGAGGAATTTCTGGACGCGCTGGAGAAGCCGCGGCGGGTGCTGATCATGGTCAAGGCCGGTGACCCCACCGACGCGGTCATCAACCAGCTCGCCGACGCCATGGAAGAGGGCGACATCATCATCGACGGTGGCAACGCGCTCTACACCGACACCATTCGCCGGGAGAGGGCGATGCGCGAACGCGGGCTGCACTTCGTCGGCGCCGGCATCTCCGGCGGCGAAGAGGGCGCGCTCAACGGGCCGTCGATCATGCCCGGCGGGCCGGCCGAGTCCTACAAATCGCTGGGCCCCCTGCTCGAGGAGATCTCCGCACACGTCGACGGCGTGCCATGCTGCACCCACATCGGTCCCGACGGCTCCGGACACTTCGTCAAGATGGTGCACAACGGAATCGAGTACTCCGACATGCAATTGATCGGCGAGGCCTACCAGCTGCTGCGCGACGGGCTCGGCAAGACCGCTGACCAGATCGCCGACGTGTTCGCCGAGTGGAACAAGGGTGACCTGGATAGCTACCTGATCGAGATCACCGCCGAAGTGCTGCGCCAGAAAGACGCCAAGACCGGCAAGCCGCTCGTGGACGTCATCCTCGACGAGGCCGAGCAGAAGGGAACCGGCCGGTGGACGGTGAAGTCGGCGTTGGATCTTGGTGTGCCGGTCACCGGTATCGCCGAGGCGGTGTTCGCCCGCGCGCTGTCGGGTTCGGTGACTCAGCGCAAGGCCACCACGGGGCTGGCCTCGGGAGACCTGGGCGCCAAGCCCAGCGATGCGGCGCAGTTCGTCGAGGACGTCCGTCAGGCCCTGTACGCGTCGAAGATCATCGCTTATGCCCAGGGCTTCAACCAGATTCAGGCCGGCAGCGCCGAATACGACTGGGGCATTACACCCGGCGACCTGGCCACCATCTGGCGCGGCGGCTGCATCATCCGGGCCAAGTTCCTCAACCGGATCAAAGAGGCGTATGACTCCGACCCCGACCTGCCCACGCTGATCGTGGCGCCGTACTTCCGCAGTGCCATCGAGGCCGCGATTGACGGCTGGCGCCGCGTGGTGGTCACGGCCACGAAGCTGGGCATCCCGATCCCGGGGTTCTCCTCGGCGCTGTCCTATTACGACGCGTTACGCACCGAGCGGCTGCCGGCCGCGTTGACGCAGGGCCTGCGCGATTTCTTCGGCGCGCACACCTACGGTCGCATCGACGAAGACCCGAGCACGAAGTTCCACACCCTGTGGAGCGGAGACCGCACCGAAGTGCCCGCTTAGCTCGGCCAACTAAAGTGGCCTAAAGGGGGGCGGTAAACGGTGGGGCGACTGAGATGAGATTTCTGGACGGGCACCGACCTGGGTACGACCTGACCTATAACGATGTCTTCATCGTGCCGAACAGTTCCGACATCGCGTCGCGGTTCGACGTCGATTTGTCCACCAGCGACGGTTCCGGCACCACCATTCCGGTGGTGGTCGCCAACATGAGCGCCGTAGCCGGGCGTCGGATGGCTGAAACGGTGGCGCGGCGCGGCGGTCTCGTGATTCTGCCGCAGGACCTTCCGATCGCGGCGGTGCAGCAGACGGTGGAATTCGTCAAGAGCCGTGATCTTGTTCTTGACACCCCGGTGATGCTGGCGCCCGACGATTCGGTGTCCGACGCGATCGCGCTGATCCACAAGCGCGCGCACGGTGTCGCCGTGGTGGTCTTCGAGGGCCGCCCCATCGGCTTGGTGAGCGAATCGTCTTGCCTGGGCGTGGACCGCTTCACCAGAGTGCGCGACGTCGCAGTGAGTGACTTCGTGACCGCCCCGGTAGGCACCGACCCGCGGAAGATCTTCGATCTGCTCGAGCACGCCCCGATCGAGGTCGCGCTGGTGACCAACGCAGACGACACGCTGGCGGGCGTGCTGACACGCACCGGGGCGCTGCGTGCCGGTCTTTATACCCCGGCCACCGACACCAGTGGTCGGCTGCGCATCGGCGCGGCCGTCGGTATCAGCGGCGATGTGGGGGCCAAGGCCCGGTCGCTCGTTGAGGCCGGCGTCGACCTGCTGGTCATCGACACCGCACACGGACATCAGCTCAAGACGCTGGAGGCGATCAAGATGGTCGCATCGCTGGACTTGGGTGTCCCGCTGGCCGCGGGCAACGTGGTGTCGGCGGAGGGCACCCGGGATCTACTGGGCGCCGGGGCGAGCATCGTCAAGGTCGGTGTCGGACCGGGCGCCATGTGCACCACCCGGATGATGACCGGGGTCGGCCGTCCACAGTTCTCGGCGGTGCTCGAATGTGCCGCTGCGGCAAGACAACTCGGTGGCCACGTGTGGGCCGACGGCGGGATCCGTCATCCGCGGGATGTGGCGCTGGCGCTGGCGGCCGGGGCGGCGAACGCCATGATCGGCTCATGGTTCGCCGGAACCTACGAGTCGCCCGGGGACCTGATGCGAGATCGCGACGACCAGCCGTACAAGGAGAGCTACGGCATGGCGTCCAAGCGCGCGGTGGTCGCGCGCACCGCCGCCGACACGGCGTTCGATCGCGCTCGCAAGGCATTGTTCGAGGAAGGCATCTCGACGTCGCGAATGGGCCTGGACCCCGACCGCGGCGGTGTCGAGGACTTGATTGATCACATCACCTCGGGCGTACGCAGCACCTGCACGTATGTCGGCGCCTCGAACCTGGCGGAGCTGCATGAACGAGCCGTCGTCGGTGTGCAGTCGGCGGCAGGCTTTGCCGAGGGCCATCCGCTGCCACTGGGCTGGTGACGACGGCGGCACCGGAAAGCACGTGGTATCCGAACGTGCCGGATGTCTTCGCTAACATGTGAATTCCTGGAACTTTCAGGGCCGCAGCAAAGCGCTGCGCAGCTCCGAACCATAAAAGAGCGAAAGGGATGACGTGCCGCAGGCACCCGTCGAGGCCGTTGGCTTCCGGGCGGAGCGGCGACTCCCAGCTGCTTCCCCGGTAAGGCCGGCGTCCTCGACGCCGTCCGGATAACCGAGCCCGCCATGAACCTCACCGTCACTGTCGTCAGCGTGTTGGCCATCGCCGTGCTCATCTTCGGCAACGGAGTATTCGTCGCGGCCGAATTCTCGCTGACCGCACTGGACCGCAGCACGGTCGAGGCCAACGCCCGCAAGGGCGGCCGCCGCGACCGCTTGATCCAACGCGCCCAGAACACGTTGTCTTTCCAGTTGTCGGGTGCTCAGCTCGGCATTTCAATCACCACGCTGGTGACTGGTTACCTGACCGAGCCCATGGTGGCCGATCTGCCGCATCCGTGGTTTGACGCAATCGGGATTCCCGACCGGGTGGGCGACGCGATCATGGCGTTTCTGGTGCTGGTGCTCGTGACGTCGGTGTCGATGGTGTTCGGTGAACTGGTCCCGAAATATCTCGCGGTGGCGCGCCCCCTGTCGACCGCCCGCGCCGTCGTGGTCGCCCAGATGCTGTTTTCACTGCTGCTCACCCCGGCGATCCGACTGACGAACGGCGCGGCGAACTGGATTGTTCGCGAGCTGGGCATCGAGCCGGCCGAGGAGCTCCGGTCCGCCCGTTCACCGCAGGAACTGCTGTCGCTGGTGCGGACCTCGGCGCGCAGCGGCTCCCTGGATCCCGCCACCGCCGCGCTGGTGCGACGATCGCTGCAGTTCGGCGCGCTCACCGCCGAGGAGCTGATGACGCCGAGGTCGAAGATCGTCGCGCTGCAGACCGACGACACCGTCAGCGACCTGGTTGCCACGGCCGCCGAGTCCGGGTTCTCCCGCTTCCCGATCGTCGACGGTGATCTCGACGAGACCGTCGGGATCGTGCACGTCAAGCAGGTGTTCAAAATTCCGCGGGCCGAGCGGGCGCACACCCTGCTGGCCACGGTTGCCCAACCGGTCCCGGTGGTGCCGTCAACGCTGGAGGGCGACGCGGTGATGGCTGAGATCCGGGCAAACAGCCTGCAGACCGCGATGGTCGTGGATGAATACGGTGGCACCGCAGGCATAGTTACGGTCGAGGATTTGATCGAAGAGATCGTGGGTGACGTCCGCGACGAACACGACGACGCCACGCCGGACGTGGTGGCGGCCGGTGGTGGCTGGCGGGTATCGGGTTTGCTGCGCATCGACGAGGTGGCCGCCGCGACCGGGTATCGAGCTCCCGAAGGGCCATACGAGACGATCGGCGGTCTGGTGCTTCGCGAACTCGGCCATATCCCGGCGGCCGGTGAAACGGTCGAGCTGACGGCGTTAGACCCGGATGGGCTGTTGGACACCTCGATGCGTTGGCAGGCGACCGTGGTGCAGATGGACGGTCGCCGGATCGATCTGCTCGAGCTGACCGAACTGGGCCGTCGTGCCCACACGGCCGCGGGAGCGGGCCACTGATGGACGACACGCTCGGAGTAGTGCTGGCGATCCTGCTGATCGGGGCGAACGCGTTCTTTGTGGGTGCGGAATTCTCGCTGATCTCCGCCCGGCGCGATCGCCTCGAAGCGTTGGCTGAGCAGGGCAAGGCGAGAGCCGTCACCGTGATCCGTGCCGGTGAACAGCTGCCGTCCATGCTGGCCGGCGCGCAGTTGGGCGTCACAGTGGCATCCCTCTTGCTCGGCCGGATCGGTGAATCGGCGGTCGCCGACTTGTTGCGGACAGCGTTCGGGCTCACCGATATGCATCCGGCGCTGCTGCACACGCTGTCGTTCGCGATCGCGCTTGCGGTTGTGGTAACCCTGCATGTGCTGCTGGGTGAGATGGTGCCCAAGAACATCGCACTGGCGGGCCCGGAGCGCACGGCGATGCTGCTGGTCCCGCCGTACCTGATCTACGTGCGCGCCGCCCGACCATTCATCGTGTTCTACAACAAGTGCGCCAATGCAATACTGCGCGCACTCGGCGTGGAACCCAAGGACGAGCTCGACAGCACGGTCTCCTCCGTCGGGCTCAGCGAGATGATCGCCGAATCGGTGTCTGAAGGCCTGCTGGATCCCGAGGAGCACACTCGGCTGACCCGGGCGCTGCAGATCGGTAGCCGGGTGGTCGGCGATGTGGCGGTACCGCTCGCCGATGTGCGGGCGGTGCAAGTGGCCGCGGCGGGCTCCGGACCGATGGTTGGCGCCGTGGAGCGCGCCCTGGCCCAGACCGGCTACTCTCGGTTCCCCGTCACGGCCCTCGACGGGAAGTTCGTCGGCTATTTGCACATCAAGGACGTGTTGACGCTCAGCGACGATCCTCAGACCGTGATCGATCTGGCGTTGGTACGCCCGCTGCCGCGGGTGCCCAGTTCGTTGCCGCTGGCTGATGCGCTGTCGCGGATGCGGCGCAGTAACAGCCACCTGGCACTGGTGACTGAAGACAGTGGTGGTGATGGCGCCGTGGTCGCGATGGTGGCGATGGAGGATCTGGTCGAGGACCTGGTCGGTAGTATGCGCGACGCATAGTGAAACTGGCCGCGGGCCGCCTCGCGAAGCGCGCAGCCCGTGGCCCGTATGATTGTACGGTTGCCAGTACAAAAAAGTGCTGGAGGGCTCACGGTCTTGGCCGGCAGTACATGCGTTGCCAGAAAGCGGTTCTCAAGGTCCGCCCGGGCGCCATGGGCGGAGCTGTTCGCGTGCCTGACCTGCGATTGCGGGTCGGGTGGATAAGCTCGTTCGGGCTGCTGGCCGGTAGGCTGACGAAGTAGCCACTGGCGCCAATGAGGCCATTATGGAGGAGAAACATGACTGATCGCGTGTCGGTGGGGAACTTGCGCGTCGCCCGAGTGCTCTACGACTTCGTGAACAACGAGGCCCTGCCCGGCACCGATATCGACCCCGACAGCTTCTGGGCCGGCGTGGACAAGGTCGTCGCCGACCTCACCCCGCAGAACCAGGATTTGCTGCGACGGCGCGACGAACTGCAGGCCCAGATCGACAAGTGGCACCGGCACCGCGTCATCGAGCCGATCGACCCCGAGGCTTACCGCGAGTTCCTCGCTGAAATCGGGTATTTGCAGCCCGAACCCGCTGATTTCACCATCACCACCTCTGGCGTTGACGACGAGATCACCACGACCGCCGGCCCGCAGCTGGTCGTTCCGGTGACCAATGCGCGGTTTGCGCTCAACGCGGCCAACGCCCGCTGGGGTTCCCTCTACGACGCCCTCTACGGCACCGACGTCATCCCGGAAAGTGACGGTGCCGAGCAGGGCACCAGCTACAACAAGGTCCGCGGTGACAAGGTGATCGCCTACGCACGCAAGTTTCTCGATGAGGCGGTGCCGCTGTCGTCGGGCTCGTGGGCAGAAGCGACCGGTGTGAGCATCGCCGACGGCCAGCTGCAGATCATCAGCGGTGCGGATTCCGCCGGGCTGGCCAGCCCGGAGCAGTTCGTCGGATACAGCGGCGAGCTGGGCTCCCCCGACTGGTCAGTGTTGCTGGTCAACCACGGACTGCACATCGAGATCCTGATCGACCCGGAGTCGCCGGTCGGCAAGACCGACGCGGCCGGCATCAAAGACGTGGTCCTCGAGTCGGCGGTTACCACCATCATCGACTTCGAGGACGCCGTCGCCGCCGTCGATGCCGATGACAAGGTCCGCGCCTATCGTAATTGGCTGGGCCTGAACAAGGGTGACTTGTCCGCGCAAGTCGACAAAGACGGCGACGCGTTCACCCGGGTGCTCAATCAGGATCGCCAGTACACCACCCCGGACGGCGGGGAATTGGTATTGCCCGGGCGCGCGCTGCTGTTCGTCCGCAACGTTGGCCACCTGATGACCAACGATGCGATCGTCGACGCTGACGGCAACGAGGTGTTCGAGGGCATCATGGATGCGCTGTTCACCGGTTTGACCGCGACTCACGGTCTCAAGGCCAGCGACGCCAACGGGCCACTGACGAACAGCCGGACCGGGTCCATTTACATCGTCAAGCCCAAGATGCACGGTCCCGACGAGGTCGCGTTCACCGCCGAACTGTTCAGCCGTGTCGAAGACGTGCTGGGGTTGCCGCAAGCCACCCTGAAGGTCGGCGTCATGGACGAGGAGCGGCGCACCACCCTCAACTTGAAGGCGTGCATCAAGGCCGTCACTGACCGGATCGCGTTTATCAACACCGGTTTCCTGGACCGCACCGGCGACGAGATCCACACCTCGATGGAGGCTGGCCCGATGGTGCGCAAGGGCACCATGAAGAGCCAGCCGTGGATCCTGGGCTACGAAGACAACAATGTCGACACCGGACTGGCCGCCGGGTTCGCCGGCCACGCCCAGATCGGCAAGGGCATGTGGACCATGACCGAGCTGATGGCCGACATGGTCGAGCAGAAAATCGGCCAACCCCGCGCCGGCGCCAGCACAGCGTGGGTGCCCTCGCCGACCGCGGCCACGCTGCACGCGATGCACTACCACAAGGTCGACGTGGCGGCGGTTCAGGAAGAACTGGCCGGCAACAAGCGCACCAGCATCGACCAGTTGCTCACCATTCCGCTGGCCAAGGAACTGGCCTGGGCGTCCGAGGAGATCCGCGAGGAGGTCGACAACAACTGCCAGTCCATCCTCGGCTACGTAGTTCGCTGGATCGACCAGGGCGTTGGTTCGTCAAAGGTTCCCGACATCCACAACGTGGCGCTCATGGAGGACCGCGCCACCCTGCGCATCTCGAGCCAGCTGCTGGCCAACTGGCTGCGGCACGGCGTGATCACCGAACAGGATGTCCGGGCCAGCCTGGAACGCATGGCACCGATGGTGGATCAGCAGAACGCCGGGGACGCGGCCTATCAGCCGATGGCGCCGAACTTCGACGACAACATCGCCTTCCAGGCCGCGCAAGAGCTGATCCTGTCCGGAGGGCAGCAGCCCAACGGTTACACGGAGCCGATCCTGCATCGACGTCGACGGGAATTCAAGGCCCGCGCCGGTGGCTCATAACGGCTTGACATGCGGTGATGTGTCTCATGACTAGGCTCAGCGCCGAGTTCAACAGAGGTGTAACGACGAGTCGACGGAAAGGCGGCGGGCACCGGTATGGGTAGGCACAGCATGCCCGACCCCGAAGACTCCGTCGACGAGCCGTCTGACGAATCGGGTGCGGACGATCTGGCCCAAGACGACACCGGCCGTCATCTGGGAGCCGGCCAGGCAGCCGACACGCCGGGCAGCTTCAGCGACTACCGCCGCTACGCGGACGTGGGTCACCACGCGGACGAGAAGCACTTCGGAGGCGGCGAGGACGACCACGCCGATGCGGACGTCCCCGCCGCCGACGATCGCTACCCAGACGAGGATCATTTCGCAGCCGGGGAGGACCCCTACCCCGCGGACGGCGCGTTCGCGGTCGATGCTGCCGACGAATACCCGGAATTTCCGCCCCGATCGGCAAACGCGGTGAGCTCCGATCCGCCGACCGGCGGCCACCGGGGGCTCGGTGACTGGCGGGGCGGTCACCGCAGCGACGGCGGACGACGAGGAGTCAGCATCGGCGTGATCGTTGCCCTCGTTGCCGTCGTGGTGGTGGTCGGCACGGTGATCCTCTGGAGTTTCTTCGGCGACGCGTTGTCCCACCGGTCACACAACGCCGCCGCACGCTGTGTGGGAGGCAAAGAGACGGTCGCCGTCATCGTCGACCCGCCGCTGGCCGAGCAGGTGCAGCAGTTCGCGGAAAGTTACAACTCGTCGGCAGGCCCGGTCGGCGACCACTGCATGGAGGTCAACGTCAAACCGGCCGGCTCCGACGCCGTCGTCGCCGGTTTCGTCGGCAAGTGGCCGGGCGAGCTGGGCGACCAGCCGGCATTGTGGATCCCGGGCAGCTCGGTGTCTGCCGCGCGGCTCGCTGCGGCGGGGCAGAAAACGATCAGCGACAGCCGGTCACTGGTGAGCTCGCCGGTCATGCTTGCCATTCGGCCCGAACTCCAGCAGGCACTCGCCAACCAGAGCTGGGCGACACTGCCCGGCCTGCAGACGAACCCGAATGCATTGGCCGGCTTGAACTTGCCCGCGTGGGGATCGCTGCGGCTGGCGCTGCCGACGAACGGCAACAGCGACGCCGCCTACTTGGCCGGCGAGGCGGTGGCGGCCGCGTCGGCGCCCGCCGGTGCGCCCGCAACCCAGGGCACCGCCGCGCTGCGCACCTTGACGAGCGCACAACCGAAATTGGCGGACAATTCGCTGACAGAGGCAATGAACGCGCTGCTCAAGCCCGGTGACGTCGCGACCGCGCCGGTGCACGCGGTAGTCACCACCGAGCAGCAGCTGTTCGCGCGCGGCCAGTCTTTGTCAGATGCCAAGAACACATTGGGTTCGTGGCTGCCTCCCGGGCCGGCGGCTGTCGCCGACTATCCCACGGTGTTGCTCAGCGGCTCGTGGCTGTCGCATGAGCAGACCTCGGCGGCCAGCGAGTTCACCCACTTCATGCGCAGGCCAGAACAACTCGCGAAGCTGGCCAAAGCCGGTTTCCGTGTCAACGGCGTCAAACCGCCTAGCAGCGCGGTGACCAGTTTCGCGGCGCTGCCCTCGACCCTCTCGGTGGGTGACGACACGATGCGCGCCACGCTGGCCGACGCCATGACCACGCCGTCGAGTGGATTGGCCGCGACGATTCTGCTCGACCAGTCGATGCCCACCGACGAAGGCGGAAAAACCCGGCTGGCCAACGTGGTCGCGGGGCTCAACGACCGGATCAGGGCGCTGCCACCCACCGCTGTCGTGGGGCTGTGGACTTTCGATGGCCACGAGGGTCGATCGGAGATTGCGGCGGGGCCGCTCTCCGACGCCGTCAACGGCCAGCCTCGCTCGGCGGCACTGACGGCGGCACTGGATAAGCAATACTCATCGGCCGGCGGTGCGGTGTCGTTCACCACGCTGCGCTTGCTCTACCAGGAGGCGCAGGCCAAATATGTTGCCGGCCAGCCCAATTCGATATTGGTGATCACGGCGGGGCCGCACACGGACCAAACCCTGGACGGTCCGGGGCTGCAGAATTTCATCCGCACCAGCGCTGATGCGGCCAAACCGATCGCTGTCAACGTCATCGACTTCGGGGCTGACCCCGACCGGGCAACCTGGGAAGCCGTCGCCCAGCTCAGCGGCGGTGGCTACCAGAACCTTTCGACGTCGGCCTCCCCTGACCTCGCCACGGCAATCAACCAGTACCTGGGCTAGCGGTCGGCGGCTACCCGACCAGCAGTGACAGCGCGGCGCAACATCCGTGGACACCCAGCGTCCACCGTCGCGCCAGTCTCTAACACTCGGAGATGTCAGAGTTCGGGCATACCATCGTGAGCGCTATCGGAGGAGGGGCAATGCGCATCGATTTCACTCCGGACCCCCAGCTGTACCCATTCGAGTCGCGCTGGTTCGACAGCTCGCGCGGCCGCATTCACTACATCGACGAGGGAGACGGGCCACCGATCCTGTTCTGCCACGGCAACCCGACCTGGAGCTTCCTGTACCGCAACATCATCGCCGCGCTGCGCAACCACTTCCGTTGTATCGCACCGGATTATCTCGGCTTCGGGCTCTCGGAGCGTCCGGCCGGGTTCGGTTACAAAATCGACGAGCACGCAAGCGTGGTCGGCGAGTTCGTCGATCACCTCGGCCTGGACGGCTACCTGAGCATGGGCCAAGACTGGGGTGGGCCGATCAGCATGTCGGTCGGTGTGGAGCGTGCCGACCGGGTGCGCGGAATTGTGCTCGGCAATACCTGGTTCTGGCCGACGGATGAGTTCACGACGAAGATCTTCAGCAGGGTGATGGGCAGTCCTCCCCTGCAGTGGGCGATTCTGCGGCGCAATTTCTTCGTCGAACGACTGATCCCGGCGGGAACCGCGCGCCGGCCCAGTGCCGTCGTGATGGAGCACTATCGGGCCGTGCAGCCCAATGCGGAGGCGCGCAAAGGCGTCGCGGAGATGCCCAAGCAGATCTTGGCCGCCCATCCCCTGCTGGCGCGACTGGCCCGCGAAGTGCCGGCCAAGCTGGGTGGCAAGCCCGCGCTGCTCGTTTGGGGGATGAAGGACTTTGCGTTCAGACCCGGCCCGACCCTTCCGCGAATGCGGTCGACATTTCCCGACCACGTCCTCGTCGAACTGCCCGAGGCCAAACATTTCATCCAGGAGGATGCCCCCGACCAGATCGCCGCTGCGATCATCGATCGCTTCGGCTGACGGACCAGCAGCGCCTCACGCGTACGCCTCCACCGGCGGGCATGAGCAGACCAGGTTACGGTCGCCGTAGGCGCCGTCGATGCGACGCACTGGCGGCCACACTTTGGGCCGGAATGCCTTGCCGAGCGGATAGGCAGCCTCTTCGCGGGTATACGGGTGATCCCAGTCAGAGACCAGCAGGCACTCAGCGGTGTGTGGTGCGCCCCGCAGCGGATTGTCGTCTACAGTCCACTCCCCTGCGCCGACCCGGTCGATCTCGCCCCGGATGGCGACCATGGCCTCGCAGAAGGCGTCGACTTCGGTCAGGCTCTCACTCTCGGTGGGCTCCACCATCAGCGTGCCGGCGACCGGGAAGCTCATCGTGGGCGCGTGGAAACCATAGTCTGCCAACCGTTTTGCGACATCGTCAACGGTCACGCCGGTCGACTTGGTGATGCCGCGCAGATCCAGGATGCACTCGTGGGCGACCATGCCGCTCTCTCCGGTGTACAGCACCGGGAAGTACTCGTCGAGGCGCCGGGCGATGTAGTTGGCCGATGCGATCGCGGTCAGCGACGCCGCCCGCATACCGTCGGCACCCATCATGCGGATGTAGGCCCAGGTGATCGGCAGGATCGAGGCGGACCCGTAGGGCGCCGACGACACCGGTCGGCCGCCCGGCAGCTCTGGGGCGAACGGGTGACCGGGCAGGAACGGGGCCAGATGCGCGCGCGCCGCCACCGGCCCGACGCCGGGCCCGCCGCCACCGTGCGGTATGCAAAACGTCTTGTGCAGGTTGAGGTGGCTGATGTCGCCGCCGAACTTCCCCGGCCGGGCCAGGCCGACCAGCGCGTTGAGGTTGGCGCCGTCGACGTAGACCTGGCCGCCGGCGTCGTGCACCGCCGCACAGATGTCGGCGATGTCGTGCTCATACACGCCGTGCGTCGACGGATAGGTGATCATCAGCGCGGCCAGTCGGTCTGCGTGCTCGGCCACCTTGGCTCGCAGGTCGTCGAGGTCGACGTCACCGTTGTCGCGGCAGCCCACTACGACCACCCGCATGCCGGCCAACGCCGCCGACGCGGCATTGGTGCCGTGCGCACTGGACGGGATCAGGCAGATGTCTCGGTGAGGTTCGCCACGGCTGGCGTGATAGTCGTGGATCGCCAACAGGCCGGCGTACTCGCCTTGCGAGCCGGCGTTGGGTTGCAGCGAGACCGCGTCGTAGCCGGTGATCTGCACCAGCCAGCTCTCCAGGTCGCCGATCAGGCGACGCAAGCCCGGGCTGTCAGATGTCGGGGCGAACGGATGCAGTCGCGCGAATTCCGGCCAGGTGATGGACTCCATCTCTGCGGCGGCGTTGAGTTTCATCGTGCACGAGCCGAGCGGAATCATGCTGCGGTCCAAGGCGATATCCTTGTCCGCCAGGGTGCGCAGGTAGCGCATCATCGCCGTTTCGGTGCGGTATTGCGTGAAGGCGGGATGGGTGAGGAACTCTGAGGTGCGAGTTGCGATATCGGCACCGACCGGGTCGGCGGCCGCCACCCCAAAGGCGTCCAGAACTGCCGCCACGTGGGCATCGGTGGTGGTTTCGTCGCAGGCCACCGACACATGATCGGCGTCGACGCGCCACAAGTTGATGCCCTTTGCCTTGGCCTTGGCCAGCACCTCGTCGGCACGCCCCGGCACACGGGCCAGCACGCTGTCGAAGTACTTGTCGTGCACCAGCGCGTCGCCCAATGCGGCGGCGATGGTCTCGGCATGGAAGTGCACCCGGCGTGCGATCTCGGTCAGCCCGTCAGCGCCGTGATAGCTGGCGTACATCGCAGCCATCACCGCCAGCAGCACCTGCGCGGTGCAGATGTTGCTGGTCGCCTTGTCGCGGCGAATGTGTTGCTCGCGGGTCTGCAGCGCCAGCCGGTAAGCCGGCGCCCCGTCGGCATCCACCGACACCCCGACCAGTCGGCCCGGCAGCTGACGGGCATGCTTGGCATGCACGGCCAGGTATCCGGCGTGCGGGCCGCCGAATCCCATTGGTACACCGAACCTTTGAGTGGTGCCGAAAGCGACGTCGGCGCCGATCTCACCGGGTGGCGTGATCAACGTCAGGGCCAACAGGTCGGCGCCGACGGCGACCAATGCGCCGCGATCATGCGCCTGCGCCACCAAAGCCGACCAGTCCGTGATCCGGCCGCTGGCACCGGGCAACTGGGTGATGACACCGAAAAACTCACCGTCGGGCAGACCTTCAGGCAGACCATTGCGCAGGTCGGCGGTCACGATGTCGATGCCCAACGGCTTGGCGCGGGTAGCCAGCACCGCTGCGGTCTGGGCGAATACGTCGACGTCGACAGCGAGCCGGTTGCCCGTGCCGCGAGCCGCCCGGTGCATCAGCGTCATGGCCTCGGCGGCCGCGGTGCCCTCGTCGAGCATCGACGCGTTGGCGACCTCCAGGCCGGTCAGGTCGGCGACCATGGTCTGGAAGTTCAGCAGCGCCTCCAGCCGACCCTGACTGATCTCGGGCTGGTACGGCGTGTAGGCGGTATACCAGGCCGGGTTTTCCATGATGTTGCGCAACAGCACCGGCGGCGTGAGCGTGTCGTAGTAGCCCTGCCCGATCATCGACACGGCCACGGTGTTGGTGTCGGCCAGCGCCCGCAACTCGGTCAGCGCCTCGATCTCGCTGGCGGCCGGCAGCAACCCGTCCAGACCTGGCGCGGCGCCGCTGTCGGTGAGCTTGTCGAGAATGCCCGTCGGGACCGCCTTGGCTGCCAGCTCGTCAAGCGAGTCAACGCCTATGACGGCAAGCATCGCCGCGATGGCCGGGCTATCCGGGCCGATGTGTCGGGCTGCGAAGGTTGACTGGTCGGACACTGGCGAACTCCTGACACGGCAGAGGGACTAGCGGCCCTCTCCCTCTGTCTTCACCCAGTCGCCGGGTGCCTGAGAGATTCGGCGCCGGTACTGTCGGCGGCGCCTTTCCCCATCGGCGGGCGCGACCGCTTCCGGCCGCACCGCTTTCCAGAGGCATCGTTATCTTGCGCGGTCCGGGTGCCTGAGAGGTTGACGGAGAGGTGTTGCTCCTTCGGCGTCCGTGACTGGCAATCACGGAACTCTCCCGCACGAGGGCGATGCATTACCGACTTTACCTGCCCCCCAGCCCGGGGCGAAACGACAGCGATGATGCGCGGTGCTAGCCGATTTTGCGGTCGCGATGCTTGCGCCGGGACGCCAGCTCGTCTTCCGGAGTGGCAATCGACTCGCCGCCGTCAGCGCGCTCACCGGCGAAATCGGCGATGATGCCGGTCAGCTCACGCATCGCGCCAGACACCGCGATGCCGAATACGCCCTGGCCACCCTGCAGCAGGTCGACAACCTCTTCAGCCGATGTGCACTCGTAAACCGTGGTGCCGTCGGAGAACAAGGTGATGTTGGCCAGATCCTGGACGCCACGCTGGCGCAGATGGTCGACCGCGACGCGGATGTTGTGCAGCGAGATTCCGGTGTCGAGCAAGCGCTTGACGATCTTGAGAACCAGGATGTCCTTGAAGGAGTAGAGCCGCTGGCTGCCCGATCCCGCCGCGCTGCGGATCGATGGAACCACCAGCGACGTGCGTGCCCAGTAGTCCAGCTGGCGGTAGGTGATACCGGCGATCTGGCATGCACTCGGCCCGCGGTAGCCGACCAGCTCATCGGGCACGGAATCGTCGGGGAACAGTCCCGGTTGCACTGGCGCGCTCGGCGCGGTGACGCTGTGGTCGGTCGTGGCGTCCGCGTGGTCAGCTAGGTCTAGCTGTTCTTGACGTGGCTGGTCGCTCACGGTGGGTTCCTCTCGCCGATCGCGCTCTCGTTACTAGCTGCGTCACTGGCTGCCTCCGCAACCATGTTTGCTCAGGCCCGAGTGTTAGAGAGCTTACGCTTTTTGATAGCTGCCGCGCCTTAGTCGTAATGAAAGTATGGCCGCCGCAGGGGTAAGTCGGCGCGCTATCCGCCAGGCGTGTCGACATCACGAGCCCAGATGAGATGCATCCGTAACGTCGATGTCCAGCCTAGTAGCCTTGCGCGCGGCAGCTCCGCCCGCCTCCCGGCCAGGGACATTGAGGTTGCCCGGATCTCGGGAAGATCGTCCCTACCTGCACTTTCGCGGGCCCAATGGGATAGCCAGGTTAAGTGGCCTTGAAATCGTCGGGAGACACGCTGTCGAGAAATTCTTTGAATTTCTCGACCTCGTCTTCTCGGACCGCGGTGCTGGACTCCTCGTCGCTCTCGTCGGGGATCAACAGACCGGCCTGGGCGAGCACCGCCTCCTCGACGTAGATCGGAACGCCGACCCGCAGTGCGATCGCCACCGAGTCCGACGGACGCGCCGATACCGTGATATTGCGGTCGAAGACCAGGTCAGCGTAGAAGGTGCCTTCCTGCAGATCGACGATCCGCACCTCTTTCAGCGAATGCCCAAGCGCAGCAATGAGATCCCTGATCAGATCGTGCGTCAGCGGCCGGGGTGGTTCGACGCCTTGTTGCTCAAGCGCAATGGCGGCGGCCTCAGACTGGCCGATCCAGATGGGCAGGTACCGGTCACCGTTGGCTTCGCGCAGTAACAGCACCGGCTGGATCTGCGGCTGCTCCACGCGAATGCCGACAACACGAACTTCACCCATCTGTGTCTGCCCTCCGCACGTGCCGCGACTCATACCCGGGGCGACGACGCGGTGGAACACCATGCCGCCGAACACCAATCTATCGAACGAAGTCTAGTACTCAGCGATGCAGAACGTCGCGAACGGCAGACTTGATCAACGAGGTATGCAAAGTGATGGCGAGTGCCGCGACCTCACGCGCCAGATCGTCGGCGCGATCGAGAGCGCCGGCCTTGCCGGCTTTGACTACCGGCCCCGCGATTTGGGCTATCAGATCGGACTGCCGATCGGCCGCTGAACGGAAGGCGCGCAGATGCCGGGGCTCGACGCCATAGTCGGCCAGAGCCCGTGCACACTGCAGGATCACCACAGCGTGTTCGTCGAAGAGTCCGCCGGGACCGGTGGTGATCACCCCGGCCTTGAGCAGCGCGGTCAGCAGGTCCCCGTCCACGCCGGAGCGTTCCAGGAGATCTTCGCGACTCAACCGGATGCGGGTGGGCGCCACCGCGGCCGGATCGGATCCGGCCCCGAAGCCGGCCTCAGCGCCAACGGCGACGTGATTGCCGTCGGCGACCGACACCAATCGCGGTACGCCGTAAGGCGATCCGAATGGCGGCAGCTCGCCGTCGGGCTGGGCGTCCAGCTGCGCCCTGATCACCTTCAGCGGCAGGTAGTGATCGCGCTGAGCGGTGAGGATGAAGCGCAGCCGCGCGCAGTCGTATGCGGTGAACCTGCGGTATCCCGAGGCAGCACGCTGCGGCGTCACCAGTCCCTCAGCTTCCAAGAAGCGAATCTTGGAGATCGTGACCTCGGGGAAATCCGGCCTCAACAGCTCGAGGACCGTCCCGATCGACATCCCGGCCAGTGCCGGGCTATCGGGTGCGCTCACTAGCCTGAAGATCCTCCCTCGTCGTCACCTTGCTTGGGCCCGGTCAAAAACACCAGGCGGAACTTGCCGATCTGTACTTCATCACCATTTGCCAGTACTGCCGAATCCACTGGCTCACGGTTGACGTAGGTGCCGTTGAGGCTACCAACATCAACGACGTGGAAGTCGTTGCCTTCCAACCTGAATTCGGCGTGGCGACGGCTCACGGTGACGTCATCGAGGAAGATGTCGCTGTCCGGATGCCGGCCGGCGGACGTGATGGCCTGGTCGAGCAGAAAGCGTGAGCCAGCGTTCGGTCCCCGTTTGACGACCAGCAAGGCCGAGCCCGCGGGAAGTCCTTCGACGCCGGATACCGCGCTCTCGGCTCCCGCTTGCGCGGGAGCATCCAGTTCGTTCAGGAAGTCGGCGCGGAAGACCGAAGTCGTCTCCACCGTGACTTCGTCAGCATTCTGGTCTTGCTGACTTCCTGAGTCCATGTCCGTCACGCGCTGCTCCTCACTAGCCGCTGTGGCGTTGTCTGACCGGGCCGCTCGGCCGGCTTCCCACTAGGCGCTTTGCCTCGTACTGCCGAATAACTGCCTTCAATTCTGCTGTGTTGACCGTACCGCGCAGTGGTCTGCAATGTGCCCATCACCGCACGATCGACAGGCTGCAGGGACATTAGCAATCGTCATTCGGTCAGTGTGCCGCGGTAGGCCTCGGCGTCAAGCAGCGTCGCAATGGCTGCCTGAAGCCCGGCGGCATCCGAGACCTGGACATCCAGCAGCCAGCCGGCACCATACGGGTCGGAATTGACCAGTTGCGGGCTGCCGTCCAGATCGCCGTTGACCGCAGACACCTTGCCTGAGACCGGCGCGTACAGGTCGGACACCGATTTCGTCGATTCGACCTCGCCGAAGGATTCGCCCGCGGTCAGCTCGGTGCCCACGTCGGGCAGTTGAACGAAGACAACATCGCCCAGTGCCGACTGGGCGAAGTCGGTGATCCCGATCCGTGCGGTGTCTTCCCCACTGCGGCGCACCCACTCGTGTTCGGCGGTGTAGTGCAGGTCGGGCGGGATATCGCTCACGGTGTTCCTGTTCTGCTCGGGCTTGCTCACTTGACGGGCTGAGCGTATTGGTGCGGTTTTGGTTGTCGCAAGGTGGTCACGTCCACTCGGTTGGCCTGCTGCACCGACATCCGCGCGCCAACTCGCTTGATGCTGTCCTCCGCACCGCCTGGGATGTTCATCGCTGCGGCCAACGTGGGCGGATCGCCAATCGCCAGAATCGAATACGGCGGCGATAGGGTCTTGCTGTCGATGGTCAACGAGCCAGGCGTACCCACGACCCAGGTATCGACACCTACTCGTACCGACTGGTGCGCATCGTTGGTCTCGATCGCTTCGGCGCCGGCGGCACGCAGCTCGTTGATCACGTCGAGCATCACCTCGGGTGACACCCCGGGGCCGGGATCCTCGATTGTGACGGTGACGCCAGGCCCGGTGGCCCCGACGGCGCCGACCAGGATGGACAGCGCAGCCAGCCTGGCCTGAGCGCTTTGGATGGCGGCTTGGTCGGTGTTGCCGGACGCCTGCAGTTGATTCAGTGTGTTCTGAAGTTCGCTCACTTCGGCGTTGAGTGTGGCCTCGCGCTGCCGCAATGAATCCAACAGCACCAGCAAGTCCGCGGGGCGAGCCGTATCGAGCGAGTCACCCGATTTGGTCTGACGGACCTGGGTGACGATGGCGAGCCCCAGCACCAGGCACAGCAGAACGGCCAATGTTCCGAACAACAGGCGGGAGCGACCGCCCCGCAGCAGTCCGGACAATCCGGTCCGCTGCACCGACCCGATCTCGGGGCGGGGAGTGTCCGGCGGTAATTCGTGGCGGCCGTGCAGGGCGCCTTCGGTGGCTTTGCGGTCAGCTCCGGCGTGACCGTGCCGGGTTGGCACGTCACGACTTTCGTCGGCGGCGTCGTTTGGCGGGTCCTGGCTCACGCTGGCCTCATCTTCGTCATGCCCCGAATAGCCGTCGCCGCAGCGCGGCGGCGTTGCCGAAGATGCGTATACCCAACACAACGATGATGGCCGTGGACAACTGCGTGCCGACACCTAGTTGATCACCGACGTAGACGATCAGGGCAGCCACGAAGACGTTGAAGACGAACGAAATCACGAAGACCTTCGGATCAAAGATCCGCTCGAGGTAGGCGCGTAGCCCGCCGAACACCGCGTCGAGCGCAGCGACCACCGCGATGGGCAAATACGGCTGGATGACCTCGGGCACGGCGGGATGGAAAACCAACCCGAGCACGATGCCAACCGCAAGCGCCGCGATACCGATCATGCCCGGTTTCCCGTCGGCTTTTGTCCTAGGATCTGTCTGACGAGGACGTTTCTCACTAGGGCCCAATCTGTTCGGCGAACTTGACTTCCCGGACCGATCCGGCTGGCAGTGACAGACCGTCGGAGACGTTCACGGTGACGCCGACACCGTAGGAGACCTCAAGCAGCCTAAGACGCTGCAGGCCGGGGCTGTTGTCGAAGACGTCTCGCATCGAGTGCGGCGGCCCGACCGCGAGGATCGTGTACGGGCTACTGGTGGGGTTGTTGTCGACCAGGATCGCTCCCCCGGCCTGCCGGATCGTCACATTCGGCCCGATCCGGACACCGCCGACCGAAATGGCTTCAGCACCGCTCGCCCACAACGAGTTGACGACGAGCTGCAGGTCGCGGTCCAGAATGATTTGGCGGCTGCCGTTCACTCGCTGCTTGGACACGTCGGAAAGATTCGGGCTGGCACCAGGGTCGGTCACGGTCACGGTCAGACCCGGTCCGATGATCGGCGTGCTGGCCGCGGCCAGGCTGAGCGCGTCGATACGGGTCAGCAGCCGCTGTCCCTCGGCGTTGTCTGCCAGCGCGAGTCGCTGCACGTCATCGACGCGTGTCGACAGCGCGCTGCGCCGCTGGGCCTGTCTGGCGGCGGCGTTTTCGGTTGAACGGACGCTTCGCACCAGCAGTTGCTGTGCGGAACGCACACCGGGTTCGACCGAGCGGGCCTGGGCGACCGCGGCGGCAAACACGGTGGCGACCAGCATCGCCGCCAAGGCCTGCCAGAGCCAGCCGAAAACGCGCGCTCGCGCAGCCCGGGGTGTGGAAGTGCGGCTAAGCTTTTCGGCTGCCGCGGCGTAACCGGGATCCAGATGCTCCGACAGCAGGGCGCGCAGCAGCGACGGCACCGGTATCAGTGTCGGGCGCGCTGCCGCGTGGGCGCTGCGGCCGGCGTTGGGGTCATAGCCGCCGAGCAGGCGGTCGGGTTCAGCCATGTTCACCCGCTTTTCGGGCCACTGGCTGACGAGCGCGCCGTTTGACCTTGGGCATCCGGCGCACAACCAACGTCATCTGCACCGCGTAAAGCACGAAGGCCCACAGGTACATGTACATGCCCCAGATCAGGAATGCCCATCCGCAGGCGCCTATCACGCGGCTCCACAACGCGTCCCATGTTCCCAGCAGAACGAGCGGAAAGCCGGCCATTAGGGCGAAGGTGGCGGCCTTGCCGACGTAGGACACCGGCAGCGCCGACAGTCCGCGACTGCGCAGCACGGGCAGCGTCGCGGCCAGCAGCCCGTCGCGCACCAGCAGCATGACGACGAACCACCACGGCACGACTCCGTCCAGTGCCATGACGACGGGCACGGTGACCATGTAAAGACGGTCGACCGCCGGGTCCAGCAGAACGCCCAACCGCGACGACTGGTTCAGCGTCCGGGCGATCTTGCCGTCAGCCCAGTCGGAGACGCCGCTGAACATCAGAATCGCCACCGCCCACCCGTTGGCGTGCGCGAATAGCAGGACGTAGACGAATACCGGGATGAGCGCCAGGCGGATGGCACTCAGTAAGTTGGGTACGGTCAGCACTCGGTCGGGCGGAGGCACCTGCTCCATGAGCCGTGACCTTAGCCCGGCGACGATGCGGTCCGCAGCGCGGACCGAGGTGGGGGCATCCCCAGGCGGCATAGCGGCGAGGGGGCAAGCCGGGCAATCGGGCCCTGTTCGGCGATGATGCGGTCCGTTCGACGGACCGGGGTGGGGGCCGCCCCAGCCGGATGGCGCCGAGGGGGCGAGAGCGGACCGATCGGGCCTAGCGGAACACGCCGGGCAGGCTCAGAGTCGCCAGCGTGTCATCCGAGAGCGGGTTGTCATTGACCATGTAGGTCCACGTCGACGTCGGTCGCGCCAGCTTCGACAGATCCAGCCCCGGCTCCTCTTCGAGGACGTTCGCGGTCTCGAACGTCTGCTGCCCCGCCTCGATCGCATCTGCGGCCAGCGAGGCAAACGCGTCGACGGCCAACCGATGGAACTCGTCCAGCGGATTTTGCCGGCCCAACGCGCGCAAGTGAATGCTCTCGCGGATGTCGGCCAGGTACGCCAAATGGTCGGCCCAACCGCGGTCGAGGTGATACAGCATGATCAGCCGGCAGATCGTCTCGAGGCGTTCTTCGGAGACTCCCCCGCGAGCGGGAGGTGCCCCCACCTCGGACAGCTCCTCGTACCGCTTTGGTGCCAGCTCGGCGAGTTCTTTGCGCGCGGTTGCGGTGCGCAACAACGTATTACGCCGGCCGACGATGATCGCGCGCTGCTGGGCGATCAACTGGTTGTAGCGCCAGGTGTTCGCGTGCACGTCCAGCATTCGGCCCTCGGCAACGCGCTGGGCGTGATCGAGCAGCCCGGCCGCCTTGGGGCTGACAATCTGGCCGTCGTCATCGGTCTGCATCGGCAACTTGTTGCGCTCGAGGTTGGCCACCACGACGTCGTCTTCCCAACTGGAGAAGAACACCGACGACCCAGGGTCGCCCTGGCGTCCCGCCCGACCACGCAATTGGTTGTCCAGCCGCTCGGTGTGATGCCGGCCGGTGCCGACCACATGCAGCCCGCCCAATTCGGCGACCCTGTCGTGGTCGGCTTCGTCGGATCCGCCGAGCCGGATATCGGTGCCGCGCCCGGCCATCTGAGTGGATACCGTGACCGACTCGAATTTGCCCGCCTCAGCGATCACCTGCGCTTCCTCGGCGTCGTTCTTCGCGTTGAGCACCACCGCGGGCACGCCACGGCGCAGCAGCCGCTCGTGCAGGTCCTCGGATTCGGCGACATCGCGGGTGCCGACCAGCATCGGTTGTCCGGTTTCGTGCACCTCGGCGATGTGCGCGACGATCGCGTCGTTCTTGGCCGCGGCGGTGATGTGGACCCGGTCGGACTCGTCTTCGCGAATGTTGGGGGTATTCGGCGGAATCGGTGAGACCCCGAGCTTGTAGAACTGCCGCAACTGCTCACCGGCGGCCAGCGCGGTGCCGGTCATGCCGCACACGGTCGTGTAACGGTTGATCAGCGCCTGCACCGTGATGGTATCGAGCACCTCGCCCGTCTCGGTGGTCTCGATGCCCTCCTTCGCCTCAACGGCGGCTTGCAGACCATCCGGCCAGCGCTGCAGTTGCGCGATGCGGCCGCGTGAGGCGTTGATCAGATGTACGGCGTCATCTCGGACGATGTAGTGCACGTCGCGCTGCAGCAGCACATGGGCGTGTAGTGCCACGTTGACCTCGGTCAGTGTGGTGCCGACGTGTTCCTCCGAGTACAGGTCGATGTCACCGAGCGCCTCCTCGACTTTGCGCGCACCGACCTCGGTCAGGTGGACGTTGCGGCTGTCGGCGTCGGTGTCGTAGTCGGTTTCGGCGGCCAGTTCACCCACCAGCTTGATGATCTCCAGCCGCGGTGTCTCCCGGTGCGTCGTGCCGGCCAATACCAGCGGCACGAGCGCCTCGTCGACCAGCACGGAATCGGCCTCATCGATAAGGGCCACATCAGGATTGGGCGACACCAGGTCGGCGACATCGGTCACCAGCTGATCCCGCAGGACGTCGAAGCCGATCTCATTGACCGAGGCGTAAGTGACATCGCAGTCGTAGGCGGCCCTGCGCTCCTCACTCGTCGACTCCGCGGTGATCCAGCCGACCGTCAAGCCCATCGCCTCCAGCAGCGGGCCCATCCACTCGGCGTCGCGGCGGGCCAGGTAGTCGTTGATGGTGACCACGTGCACGTGCCGGCCGGCTATGGCGTATCCAGCAGCCGCGATGGCCCCAGCCAGTGTTTTGCCCTCACCGGTGGCCATCTCGATCACGTCGCCGGCCAGCATCCGCAATGCCCCCAACAACTGAACGTCGAACGGCCGCAAGCCCGTTGACCGCTCGCCGGCTTCCCGGGCGATCGCCAGGAACTGCGCGATGTCGTCGGATTCGGCGAGATCGTCGAGGTTGAGCAGTCCTGCCGCCTTGCGCAGCTGCTCGTCGGTCAGGCCGGCGGCTTCTTCGTCGTACTCCGAGGAGTCGGTTACCTGAGCCAGCGAACGGCTTCGGTCCTTTTCGGTACTGGCGCCCAGCAGTCGCCAAAATCGGCTGCTCAGGCGGCCAGGTTCAGCACGGGTGGTCTTTGGCACAGGTCAACGGTACGCGGTGGGCGGCCGGCGACGCGCCGTCAGGCGAGGTTGGACCGGCGTGGGTACGCGATGCTCGGGTCGGTGAGCACGTTGACGACGGCGGGCAGGCCGCTGGCGAAGGCACGTTCCAACGCGGGCCGCAGCTCGGCGGGCGCGGACACCAGCTCACCATGGCCACCCAGCGCGCACACCACCTCGTCGTAGCGCGTGCCCGGACGCAATTCCGCCACCACCGAATAGCCGTAAATCGCCTCCATGGGGTGCTTTTCGAGCGCCCAGATCCCGTTGTTGCCGATCACCGATACGACCGGCACGTTGTGCCGCACCAGGGTGTCCCACTCCATGCCGCTGAAGCCGAAAGCGCCGTCGCCCTGCAGCAGGACGACCTGCCGGTCGGGGCGGGCCAGTTTGGCGGCCAGGGCATAGCCGGGGCCGGAGCCAAGGCAGCCGAACGGGCCGCTGTCCAGCCAGCAGCCCGGTAGATAGCTGTCGATCACGCGGCCGGCATAGGACCCGAAATCGCCGGCGTCGATCACCACGATGGCGTCGCGGTCCAGCAGCGGCGCCAGTTCGGCGTAGACCCGCATCGGGTGCAGCGGGATCCGGTCATCGCCGAGCTCGGCAATTTCGCTGCCACGTGCCGTGGTTTCGGCCGTCCGCAGCCCGTCGATCCAGGCCTGATGCTCCCCCGGTCCGGCCAGCGTCGAGAGGATCGAAGTGAGGTCGCCGTAGAGACCGGCCGCGACGGGTCGCGCATGTTCGCGAGCCGGTTCGGCACGATCAGCCACCACGAGCTGGGTTTGCGGCCCGAACACCTTGCCGAACCCCAGCCGAAAATCCATGGGTACGCCGACAACCAGCGCCACGTCCGCCTCGCCCAGCGCTTTTGCCCGCGCCCGCGAGAATGCCAACGGGTGGTCAGCGGGCACCACGCCGCGGGCCATCCCATTCATCAGCACCGGGAT
>DASXMA010000130.1:0-3627 GCA_036495965.1 Mycobacterium sp. | reverse complement strand
GTGGCCGGGCGGGTCGAGGGCGAGGGTCCGCCAGCCGTCATCATGCAAGGCGCCAATCTGATGACGCCACATACGGTGATCGGTGAAGAGGCTGGGCCAAAGCAATGCGACAGGCTGCGCGGCCGTGCCCTGATCTTCGATGAACACAGGGACGAGAATCGTTCTTACAGTGGGCACGGCGGATTCCTTAGCTGGCCATTGGCACCGTAGCTTTGCGCCTTCCGGGCCCGGGCCGCGTTGGACTCACGGCTGTGAGCTTACGTGCGTGGCGGGCAGCCGCGGAGGCTGTGGACGACGACGGACGAGTGCAGCGGGACTGCCCTTTGACGCCGTCAAGACCCGAGAACGAAACCGCAGGTAACGAGAGGTACTGAACAGGAACGAGACGTAACGAACTGGCCGCTCGGAGGGCAAAAGCCTTAGTAGGGCATCGGTTTCAATTCCCGGCAGGCTCAAATCGAAAGCGCAGGTTAGAGACCGCAACTGGCGGGCGCAGCCCGAACCCTCAGACGATGACGACGCAGCGGAGGGGATATTCGAAGACGCTCTCGTAGTTCACGATCTGGCAAGTGACCCTGGTAGCCGTCGGGAACTGGGCCCTGGTCTTGTCGGCGATTATTCGGAGTGCATCCTCTGCGAACACCGCATGGTGGTGGATGGCGGTGACCGCGTCGGCTTCGCCGCGCCGCTTGTACAGTTCCCGCACCGGCCCGCTGGCCGCGCACTCTCCAACGGCGAGCAGGTCGGCCAGCGAACGACCGGCCACGGTGGTCAAATCTCCGGTCACGGTGATTTCCAGGTCGCAAACCTGATTGTGGGACGGGTGCTCGCCGACGTTGTCCATGTCGTCACGGTCGAAGGCGATCGCGCTCTGGGCTTGAGGACAGGCCAGGCAGACCTTGAATGCGGCGCCCCAGGTCACCTCGGTCCGCTCTGCCGCCTCGATCCTGCAGATCTCCTCGATCGGCTTGAACCCGCCGTCGTGTGGCAACACGATGGTGGCACGCGCGTCTATCGACCAGGACGCGGCGTCGGGCACCGCGGCGCGCAGTCGCTCGAAGATGCCCTGGACGTAGTCGAGCACGGTCGGCTGTGGACCTGGCCGGTCGACGCATTCGATCAGCCTCGACATGTGCGCGCCACGTTGGTGCGCATACAAACCGACTGAGATGTCCATGACGACCATGGCCGCACTGTCATGCTCGTCGATCGCGACGATCCGCTTGACCCCGACATGTCCAACCGAATGCACTGGAATACAAACGTCGGGAACTTCCGACTGAAGGTCCGGCAGCACAACGCTGTCCTGATGGGCCATGCGATTCCATCCCTCCGACTCGTGACCGTCGACAAAGTGCCATCAACCAGCGTGGCCGATAGGCACTATCGTCCGAACATGTCACGAGTGTGATGCGGGATCGGTTCACTCGGCAGACAGAGCGGCTCCGCTTGCGGAGTGTCACGCTTGATCCGGCACGGGGGCGGCGGGACGCCACTCTTGGGCATCGGCCAAAGGCTCGCGAACGAAACCGCAGGTAAGGCAAGGCCACTGCATATGCCTGAAGTCGAAAATCTCGCCTTGTATTTGACAGCGCGTCAATAGGATTGGCCCGGACAGCTCCGTCAAACGATGGAATGTTCCTCTGTGCCAACAGGATTGGGAGTATTGGCACCGGATTACTTTCAATCGAGCGCAAATAAGCGCACAATGGGTGTCGGCGGATTTCTCACGAATTTTCACTCCTGAGACTCGGCTGGGTCGTGTTTATGACCTCGACGCCTTTGAGCCAGGACCTGAACGGGTGCGCCATCGAGTTGTGAACGTGATCGCGGGGTGCTGCCGGCCGGCCTTCGACACCGCATCGCATCGGCCGGCAGTCCGGGTCGGCTGGCGGCAATAACCATCCGGCCATCGGGGGAAGGGAAACGTATGCAACGGCTCAGCGGGATGGACGCTAGCTTCTTGTATTTGGAAACGCCCTCGCAGCCGTTGCACGTCTGCGCGATCTTGGAGTTGGACGCCGCGACTGTGCCCGGCGGGTATAGCTTCGCCCGGCTGCGCGACGAGCTGGGCTTGCGAATCAAGTCGATCCCGGAGTTTCGGCAGAGGTTGGCCGACAGTCGGCTGAATCTGGACCATCCGGTGTGGGTGGAGGACCACAGTTTCGATCTGGACCGGCATCTGCACCGCATCGGGCTGCCGGCGCCCGGCGGGCGCGCCGAGCTGTCGGAGACCTGCGGGCGCCTCGCCTCCCTGCCCCTTGATCGCGGCCAGCCCCTGTGGGAGATGTGGGTGATCGAGGGGATCGCCGGCACCGACGCCCGGGCGGGCGGGCGGCTGGCGGTGATGACCAAGGTGCATCACGCCAGCGTGGACGGGGTGGGCGGTGCGAATCTGCTGTCGCAGCTGTGCGGCACCGAACCGGATACGCCGGCGCCGGAGGCGGTGGACGGGCCGGGCGACAGCAACTCGGTGGGAATGGCGCTGCACGGCCTGGCGAAGTTCGCTGCCCGGCCACTGCAGCTGGCCACTGTGTTGCCGTTGACGGCGTCAACGATCGTCGACGTCGTGCGCCGGGGGCGCAGCGGGCGGGCCATGGCGGCGCCGTTCCGGGCACCGCGCACCCCGTTCAACGACTCCATCACCCGCCGGCGCAACATCGCCTACGCCCGCTTGGAATTCGACGACATCAAGACGATCAAGGACAAGTTCAATGTCACGGTCAACGATGTGGTGATGGCACTCTGCGCCGGGGTGCTGCGCAAATTCCTGCTCGATCGCGGTCAGCTGCCCGGCACCTCGCTGGTGGCGACGGTGCCGGTGTCGGTGCATGAAAAGTCCGACCGGCCAGGCCACAACCAGCTGACGGCGTTGTTCTCACGCCTGCAGACTCAGATCGCCGACCCGGCCGACCGGCTGCGCGCCATCGCGCACGGCAATGGGGTGGCCAAGGAGCACAGCGCGGCGATCGGGGCGACGCTGTTGCTGGACTGGGCGCAATTCGCCGGGCGGGCGCTGTTGGCGCCGGCGGTGGGACTCTTCGCCAGTACCGTGCTGACCCGCCGACCGGTGCACAACCTGGTCATCTCCAACGTGCCGGGGCCGCAGGTGCCGTTGTATTTCCTGGGCTGCCAGGTCAAGGCGATGTATCCGCTCGGACCGATCTTCTACGGCACCGGCCTCAACATCACGGTGATGTCGCTGACCGGCAAGCTTGACGTCGGGATCAACGCATGTTGGGAACTGGTGCCCGACGTATGGGACCTGGCCGACGACTTCGAGGTCGCCCTGCAGGAATTGCTCACAGCCGCCGCGTGATCCGCCCGACTACCACTTGATAGACCGGCGGGTTCGATTCCCGGCAGCTCCACAGAGAAACGCTGGCCAAGACTTGTAAGTCTTGGCCAGCTTTCTGCGTGCACCAAACGGTCGTTACGGGCGGGATGGCGACGTGGTCTGGTAGCCGTCGGCCTCGGCCGCGCCTTCGAGCGCATCGGCGGCGGCTTGTGCCGCCTGAGCCGCATCGGCGGCAGCGCGCGCTGCCAAGTCGTCGGAGGAGGCTTCGCGGGTGGCCGATGACTTGGGCAGCGCCTGGGTGAAGGCGCGGGACACGTCTTGCAGGGCGG
>DASXMA010000129.1:0-20537 GCA_036495965.1 Mycobacterium sp. | reverse complement strand
CCGATTGCGGTACCGCACATGCACCTGATGGTCGGAGCCCTCGAGAATCGCCTTGCGGGCCTTGGCCGGCAGCTTGCGCCACGGCGTGTCCACGTCGAAACCCAGCGCGTCGCCGAGCCCGGCCATCATCCGGATGAAGTACTCCGCGGTGTGACCCGTCGACCACGGCGCCACCGCGCCCTCGGCCAGCGTGCGTTCCGGGTCGGGCACCACCAGGTCGGGGTCGACCTCCTTGCGGATGCCCAGGCCGGTGCACTCGGGGCAGGCGCCGTAGGGCGAGTTGAACGAGAACGACCGGGGTTCGAGGTCGTCGACCGCCAGCGCATGCCCGTTGGGGCAGGCCAGCTTCTCGGAGAACCGCTGCTCCCGGTGATGATCGGGCTCGTGAGCTCCGTGATCCGGGAACTCCAGCACGACGATGCCGTCGGCCAGGTTCAGCGCGGTTTCCACCGAGTCGGTGAGCCGCTGCTTGGCGGAGGCCTTGACGGTGAGGCGGTCCACCACCACCTCGATGTCGTGTTTTTCCTGCTTCTTCAGCTTCGGTGGATCGGTCAGCGGATGCACCACGCCGTCGACCCGCACCCGGCTGTAGCCCTGGGCGTTGAGCTTCTCGAACAGGTCGGCGAACTCGCCCTTGCGGGTGCGCACCACCGGAGCGAGCACCAGGAATCGGGTGCCCTCGGGCATTCCCAGCACCTGGTCGACGATTTGCTGCGGAGTCTGGCGGGCGATCCGCGCGCCGCAGACCGGGCAGTGCGGGCTGCCGGCACGCGCGTAGAGCAGCCGCAGGTAGTCGTACACCTCGGTGATCGTTCCGACCGTCGACCGCGGGTTGCGGTTGGTCGACTTCTGGTCGATGGAGACCGCCGTGGAGAGGCCTTCGATGAAGTCGACGTCCGGTTTGTCCATCTGCCCCAGGAATTGGCGGGCGTAGGCCGACAGCGACTCGACGTAGCGGCGCTGGCCCTCGGCGAAAATCGTGTCGAAAGCCAGCGATGACTTGCCCGACCCGGACAGCCCGGTGAACACGATCAACGAGTCGCGCGGCAGGTCGAGGTCGACGCCGCGCAGGTTGTGCTCACGGGCGCCCTTCACGATCAGCCGGTCAGCCACGCTGCCCCTCTCACTGGAACCTTTAGTTGCCGATGGCGGTTCGTAGAACAGAATTGCGCACGGCGCATTCCATGCTATGTGCCCATACCGACAAGCAACCCGTGACCAGTAACGTGGCCGCTATGACTGCCTCGGTTGTGCCCAACGACAACTACACCGGACATGTCGACCCTGGTAGTGCGGCCCGCCGGACCCTACCCGGCGCCACGATTCTAAAGGCGTCGGTCGGCCCGATGGATAACAACGCCTACCTGGTGACATGTTCAGCGACCGGAGAAACGCTGCTGATCGACGCCGCCAACGACGCCGAAGTCCTGGTCGACCTGATCAGGCGGTATGCCCCGAAGGTGTCGCTGATCGTGACCAGCCATCAGCACTTCGATCACTGGCAAGCGCTGCGGGCCGTCGCCGAGGCCACCGGCGCACCGACCGCCACGCACGAGATCGATGCCGACCCGCTGCCGGTCAAACCGGACCGCTTGCTGGCCAACGGCGACACGGTGCAAATCGGCGAGCTGACTTTCGACGTGATCCACTTGCGCGGGCACACGCCCGGGTCGATCGCCCTGGCCCTCGGTGGGCCCGCAACCGGCGAGGTCACCCAGTTGTTCACCGGCGATTGCCTGTTCCCCGGCGGTGTCGGCAAGACCTGGCAGCCCGGTGATTTCACCCAACTGCTCGACGACGTCACCACCAGAGTGTTCGACGTCTACCCGGACTCCACCGTCATCTATCCCGGCCACGGCGACGACACGGTCCTAGGCGCGGAGCGCCCCAGCCTCGCCGAGTGGCGCGAGCGAGGCTGGTAGACCGAAGAACGGTTACGACGTGGTGTGCACGATCAACACGTCGACTTTGGCCCGACGTGAGACGTTGGCCGGCACCGATCCCAGCAGCCGGCCCGCGATGGTGCTCAGACCGACGTTGCCGACGACCAGCAGATCGGCCTTTTCCTCCTCGGCGAGGTGCACCAAGGCGTCCACCGGAGCACCGACGATCGGCTTCTCCTCCACGTTCGTGGCGCCGGCCTTGTGCGCCCGCTCCTTGGCGTCATGCAGGATCGCGTAAATCGGGGCGGTGCCGGACACCTTGTAGCTTTCTTCCTTCAGGATGTCGGCGGCCCGGCCGTCCTCATGCTGGGGTAGATACGCCGACGCGATGATCAGCTTGGCGTCGGTCCCGGCGATCGTGGCTGCTCTGTCCACCGCACGCATCGACGAGTCCGAGCCATCGGTCCCGACCACCACAGTCCGATAGGCGCTCATTTACCCTCCCAGTGTCGGTTGCTACGCCAACCCAAGACAGTATCGCGTTGTCGGATAAAGATGGGTCAGATTAACCACACAGCAATGGCGTGGCGCAACCCACAAATTGCCTCACCACGCTGCAGCAATGGACGATTTCCCCACGGTAATGCGATCGAGGCCGCATACCTGCCGCATACCTAGGGTGGAAAGTGTTGCATTGCAGAGCTTCTCGTGAAATGCGGACACGAAGTGCGGTGACCGGAGCAGACGCCGCGACACTTAACTCCTGCCTGCGGGAAGGTTAGTGAGCAGGTCGGACGGGTGCGACTTACAGTGACAAGCATCATGTCGATGCCCATCCTCGAGCAACGCGCGTCAGACGTCGTTGCCGAGCCTGCGCCCGTCCGCCCGCGCGGCACGCTGCTCGACCCATGGCTGATTGCCGTGCTGGCCGCCGTGATCAGCGGCGCCTGGGCCTGCAGGCCTTCGCTGTGGTTCGACGAGGGGGCGACGATATCGGCTTCCGCGAGCCGGACGTTGCCCGAGCTGTGGCGGCTGGTGAGCCATATAGACGCCGTGCACGGCCTTTACTACCTGCTGATGCATGGCTGGTTCGCGATATTTGCGCCGACCGAATTCTGGTCGCGGGTCCCCAGCGCCCTGATTGTCGGGGCCGCTGCCGCCGGCGTCACGGTGTTCACCAAGCAGTTCGTCCCCGGACGTGCGACCGCAGTCTGCGCGGGTGCCGTCTTCGCCATCCTGCCGCGCATCACCTGGGCGGGCATGGAAGCGCGCTCGGACGCCTTCGCGGCTGCCGCGGCCGTTTGGCTGACGGTGCTGTTCGTCGCTGCTGTGCGGCGCAACATGCCACGACTGTGGCTCTGCTACGCGCTGGGATTAATGCTGTCGATTTTGCTGAACCTCAACATGATCCTTTTGGTACTGGTTTACGCCACGATGCTGCCGCTCCTGGCACCGAAAAAATCCCGCAAATCCCCGGTCATTTGGTGGGCCGTCAGCTCCGCCATCGCCATCGGCATCGTGACGCCGTTCATCGTCTTTGCCCATGGGCAGGTATGGCAGGTGAACTGGATCTATCCGGTCAGCTGGCATTACGCCTTCGACATCATCCTGCGGCAGTATTTCGACCACAGCGTCGCGTTCGCGATTCTCACGGCGGTCCTCATCGTCGTGGCGATCGTGGCCCGGCAGACCGGTGCGCGAGCCGCGGCGGGCGACGTACGCAACCTCTTGATCATCTGCGCGACCTGGATCGTCCTTCCCACCGCCTTCATCGTCATCTACTCGGCGATCGGTGAACCGATGTACTACCCGCGCTACCTGATCTTTACCGCACCCGCTGCGGCAGTAGTCCTGGCGCTGTGCATCGCGACGATCGCCCGCAAGCCATGGCCCATGGCCGGCGTCGTGCTGCTCTTCGCCGTTGCCGCGTTGCCGGATTACCTTTTCAGCCAACGCTGGCCGTATGCCAAGGAGGGCTGGGATTACAGCCAAGTGGCCGACCTGATCAGCTCCCACGCCGCACCCGGCGACTGTGTGATGGTGGACAACACCGCGCCCTGGAAGCCGGGGCCAATCCGCGCGCTGCTGGCCAGCAGGCCGGCGGCCTTCCGGTCGCTGATCGACGTCGAGCGCGGTGTGTATGGCCCCAAGGTCGGCGCACTGTGGGACGGCCACGTCGCCGTGTGGCTGACGACGGCCAAGATCAACAAATGCCCGACGATATGGACCATCACGAATCGAGACAAGTCACTGCCAGATCATCAAGCCGGAGCACCGTTGTCGCCGGGAGCATTCGGGCGTGCCCCGGCGTATCGATTCCCGAGCTACCTCGGCTTCCGCATCGTAGAGCGTTGGCAGTTCCACTACTCGCAAGTCCTCAAGTCGACGCGCTGAGCGGCGCGCGAAGGTACCGGCTGCTGGGATAGCTTGAGGGACATGCAGATCTGGCTGGCCGACCCGCTGTTCGGTGGCGCTGTGCAGAACGGGCGGCACCTCATCGAGCTCTTCGCCGCCTTTGGGCTGACCACACTCATCGGCCTGGAACGCACCATCCAGGGCAAGAGCGCGGGACTACGGACCCAGACCATCGTCGGCACGTCTTCGGCCTTGATCCTGCTGATCAGTAAGTATGGCTTCGGCGACGTCTTGACCGCAGGCACGATTGTGCTGGATCCGTCGCGTGTCGCGGCCCAAACCGTTTCGGGCATCGGCTTTTTGGGCGCCGGGATCATTATCACCCGACGCGGTGCGGTGCACGGGCTCACCACGGCCGCGGCGGTCTGGGAATCGGCCGCCATCGGCATGGCGGCCGGCGCCGGCCTGCTGTTGCTCGCCAGCACCGTCGTGGTCCTGCATTTCGTCAGCGCGCTCGCTTTCCATGCGGTGGAGCATCAGCTGACCGCAAGACTGCGTGGGACACTGCGGTTGCAGATCATCTATGAAAACGGTCGCGGCGTGCTGCGCGAGGTGCTGCGGATCTGCGGGCAACGAAACTGGCAGCTGACCGAGCTGGACGCGGACGCCCACGACATCGACGACGGCGAGGTCCGGGTCGCGATGACGTTGTCGGGCGCCAAGATTGCGAACGCAACAGACGTCCTCGCCGATATCGACGGGGTTGTCGCCGTGCTTCGGGCAGAGGACGACGCGGACTGAGGTCAGCGGTTGCCGCGGACCGCCCCATAGGAAGCCACCACACCGGCAGCGGTCAACGCGGTGAAAACAGCGAACAACCAGCGGGCCTCCATCATGTCGCCGCCCTGGGTCGTGTTGACCACGACACCGGCCAGACCGGCACCGAACGCCGCCGCGATGAGCTGCACGGTGTTGATCGCCGCGGCCGCGGCGATGCCTTCGGCCGGGTCGTTGACGGAATCCATTGCGCGCACGGACAAATGGGGCCAGGCCATGCCGATGCCAATCCCAGCCACCAGCAATGCCAGCGTCCAGAGCGCGACAATCCCGACCGACGCGTCATTGCGCTGAGTGAACGCACCCAGCGCCAGACCTGACGCCACCACCACTGGCGCGGCCGCGATAACCCGCCCGATCGCTCGCGGATTTTCCAGCGATGCGCTGACGATCTCGCTGACAGTCCAGCCAACCGCGAGCGCCGCACCCAGGAAGCCCGCCGCCACCGGCGTCAGATGCGCCAACCGCTGACCGAACAGCGGCACGTAGGTGTCCACCATCGCGCCGAGCATCAGCACACCCATGGTCAGGTAGATCCACTTCAACGGTCCAGGCCCAAATACGCTGGGCGGCAACACCGCTGCATGCATGCGCCAGTCGACGAGCACGAACAATCCGACCAGGACAATGCCGGCGGCGAGCAACCCGGCGGTCGCGATGATGTTGTGCGGGATTTGGGCGACGCTGATCGCCAGCGCGGCGGCACCGATCAGCACCAGCGACCACACCGGCACTTTCATCACTGGTGCCGCGGCGCTCGGGTTGACCCGGCCGCCGGTCAGCGCGACCGGTACCAGCATGGCCATCAGAGCGGTCACAATCGCCATCGCGACGAAGGCCCATCGCCATAATCCGAATTGCGCGAACAGGCCACCGGTAGCCGGCCCGACCACCGTGGCGACGCCCCACATGGCCGACACCAGTGCGGAGGCCCGGGTCCACAACGCGCGGGGCAGGGCGGCGTTGATCACCGCATAGCCGAGGCCGGCCAGCAGGCCGCCGGCCACGCCTTGCAGTGCGCGTCCCGCTATCAGGGTCTCCATGTTGGGAGCCACCCCGCAGGCCAGGCTGGCGACGGCGAATACGGCCAGCCCCATCAGGTAGGACGTGCGCGGCCCGACGCGCAGCAGCATCGGATTGACCATGGTCGCCGCGACCACCGACCCGACCAGGTACAGAGTTAACACCCATGCGTAAAGGCGGCTGCCGCCGATCTCGGCGACCGTGTTGGGGAGCAGGCTGATGGTCAGAAACTCGTTTGTGGCGTAAAGCGCCACCCCACCGGCCAACACAACAGACGTCCCCAGATACCGGGCGCCCAGCAGCTGCCGCCAGCGGCCGGTGGTGCGCGCCGTGTCGGTCACAGCTACACCGTATGAGTTGATCACCGGTCTACTTCAGGCCGGCGGCGTCCATCCCGCGCAGTTCCTTTTTGAGATCGGCGATCTCGTCGCGGAACCGGGCAGCCAGCTCGAACTGCAAGTCACGGGCGGCGGCCATCATCTGCGCGGTGAGGTCTTTGATCAGGTCGGCCAGTTCGGCGCGCGGCATGTTGGCAGTGTCCCGACCCTCGAACACCCCGGCGCTCACCGCGCGGCCGGGCTCGCCCTGGGCACGCCGGCCGCGCGACGCGTTGCGCCCCGATCCGCCGATCTCGACGTTTTCACTATCAGCGGCCTCGCGATAGACCACGTCGAGGATGTCGGCGATCTTCTTGCGCAGCGGCTGCGGGTCGATGCCGTTGGCCTCGTTGTAGGCGATCTGCTTCGCCCGGCGCCGTTCGGTCTCGTCGATGGCCTCCTTCATCGAGTCGGTCATCGAGTCGGCGTACATGTGCACTTCGCCGGACACGTTGCGGGCGGCGCGGCCGATGGTCTGAATCAGGCTGCGCGACGACCGCAGGAAGCCTTCCTTGTCCGCGTCGAGGATCGCCACCAGCGACACCTCGGGCAGGTCCAGACCCTCGCGCAACAGGTTGATGCCGACCAGCACGTCGTAGTCGCCGAGCCGCAGCTGGCGCAGCAGTTCCACCCGGCGCAACGTATCGACCTCGGAGTGTAGATAGCGCACCCGAATGCCCATCTCCAGCAGATAGTCGGTGAGGTCTTCGGCCATCTTCTTGGTCAGCGTCGTCACCAACACCCGCTGGTCGGCGTCGGCGCGCTTGCGGATCTCGCCGATCAGGTCGTCGATCTGCCCCTTGGTCGGCTTGACCACGACTTTCGGGTCCACCAGCCCGGTAGGCCGGATCACCTGCTCGACGAACTCGCCACTGGCCTGGCTGAGCTCGTACGGGCCCGGGGTCGCCGACAGGTACACGGTCTGCCCGATCCGGTCGGCGAACTCCTCCCAGGTCAGCGGGCGGTTGTCGACCGCAGACGGCAACCGGAAGCCGTAGTCGACGAGGTTGCGCTTGCGCGACATGTCGCCCTCGTACATGCCGCCGATCTGCGGCACGGTGACATGCGACTCGTCGATGACGAGCAGGAAGTCTTCCGGGAAGTAGTCGAGCAGGGTGGCCGGCGGTGAGCCCGGCCCCCTGCCGTCGATGTGGCGCGAGTAGTTCTCGATACCCGAGCAGAACCCGACCTGGCGCATCATCTCGATGTCGTAGTTGGTGCGCATCCGCAGTCGCTGGGCCTCCAGCAGCTTGCCCTGAGCCTCGAACTCGGCGAGCCGCTCGGCGAGCTCTTCTTCGATGGTGGAGATCGCATGTGCCATCCGCTCGGGACCGGCCACATAGTGGGTGGCGGGGAAGATCCGCAGCGAGTTGACCTGGCGGATCACCTCGCCGGTCAGCGGATGCAGGTAGTACAGCGCCTCGATCTCATCACCGAAGAACTCGATGCGAACCGCCAGCTCTTCGTAGGAGGGGATGATCTCCACGGTGTCCCCGCGCACCCGGAACGAGCCGCGGGTGAACGACAGGTCGTTGCGGGTGTACTGCACGTCGACCAGCAGCCGCAGCAGCCCGTCCCTGGGTACCTCGGTGCCGACCCCAAGCTCGACGGAGCGGTCCAGGTAGGACTGCGGTGTGCCCAGGCCGTAGATGCACGACACCGAGGCCACCACCACCACGTCGCGGCGCGACAGCAGCGACGACGTCGCGGAGTGCCGCAACCGCTCCACGTCGTCGTTGATCGAGCTGTCCTTTTCGATGTAGGTGTCGGTCTGCGCGATGTAGGCCTCTGGCTGGTAGTAGTCGTAGTACGACACGAAGTACTCGACTGCGTTGTGCGGCAACATCTCTCGCAGCTCGTTGGCCAACTGGGCGGCCAGCGTTTTGTTGGGCGCCATGACCAGGGTGGGCCGTTGTAGCCGCTCGATGAGCCAGGCGGTGGTGGCCGACTTCCCCGTGCCGGTGGCGCCGAGCAGCACCACGTCACGCTCCCCCGCCAGAACCCGCTGCTCCAGCTCGTCGATGGCGGCCGGCTGGTCGCCGGCCGGTGCGTGCGGGCTGACGACCTCGAAGCGGCCGCCGGCGCGAACGACCTCCTCAACGGCGCGGTATTCCGAATGCGCGATTACCGGATGTTCGGTGGCGAAAGCCATGCCACCAGGGTAGAACGAGTCACCGACAAGTGTGCCGACGCCGGTGGCGGTCGACGCCGACCGAGCGGGAACGCGCTCGGCGCCAAGGTCGGGTAGTCGACTACTCACGCGTTTGCGAACCGATCCTGACACGCTGGCTTTCGCTTGTTGAAATCGTCTTTTTGATTTGAAGGGTGTCGGTCAATGAGCAGCATCCTGACCCACCGCGCGTGGACCGTTCCGCAGCGCAACCCGGAAAAGACCCCGGGAAATCACCGGTCGGCGGTCTTAGGCGGAAGCGAACCCGCACCAGGCCAACCGACAGCCGCAGGGGAATCACCGCGGATCCTCCGCCCCGGGGCGAGCGCAGTTTCGCGAATGCAAAGTCGGCGCCCATCGGTCTGGCGGGAACAAGTGCGCAGTCGGCTCGCCGATCTGCGCATCGAACTCGACAGTTTGCCGCCTGCACCACAGAGCGACACACAGCGCGAACAAGCGCGGCGGCGCCTGAGCGAGGCGGAGGCGATCATCGACCGCACGCCGAGCCTGCACGGCGCCTGGACCGGTGTCGATGTCGAAGGGACGTGGATGAGAATCCACGCCATCGAAGTCAGCCTGGTTCGGCTTTCCAAACCGGAAATTGTCCGAGCCAAGCTGCCCAGCATCATTGACGACGGTTCAAATCTGCTCGGCGAGGACCACCCGCGCGTCAAGACGCTGCGCGGATATCTCAAGCGCCCGCGCTGGACCGAGGACGATCGCGAGTGCCTCGCCCAGAGCGTCAGAGCGGTATACGAGGAGTCCGACAAGGAAAATGTGAGGCTTCGAAGCTTTCGCAACGTATTGCTCGGAGCCACAATGGGTTTGGCGATATTGGCGATCATCTTCGCTATTTTCGGCGCAGTGTTTCCCGCGGCGGTTGACTCTCTGGCGAATTCCTCGAGTACAGGCTCCGCGCTGCGCAGCCGCCCGCCCGCCGGCACGGACATAGTCGCCATTGAAATGCTCGGTCTGATCAGCGCCACGCTCGTTGGGGCGATTGCGATTCGACGCATACAAGGAACGTCGACGGTGTACGGGGTTCCGATGGCGTCGCTGCTGTTGAAATTGCCCACCGGAGCGCTCACCGCACTGGCCGGGATACTGATGATCCGAGGCGGCATCGCGGGGTTGCCGGTCAGCGGCGACACCCCGGTGGCCGCCTACGCATTGCTCTTCGGTGCGTCACAACAAGGGTTCACCGGGCTGATCGACCGCCAGGCCCACAGCATCCTCAGCAACGTGTCGTCCAAAGACAACGGGTGATCGAGCCATGAGCGACGACCCATGTACCACGAGCGTGCTTTGGAGCGCGATAACTGCGGCACAACTTGATTCGACTGTTGCCGGCGTGCTTGCCGGTTTGCTGATCGCCGCCGCCGCGGCGCTCCTCGTCCAGTCGTATCAGGGATCAGATGCCCACACGATAGCGCTGTTCGGATCCGGGGTGCCGGCCCTGGCGCTTTCCACCTATCTCTTCACCGTCATCGCCGGACTGAACCTACCGAAGCAACCGGATCAGCCAAAAGAGAGGGACATTGAATATCTGACCCCTGGAGGCCGCGGCGATACCCTTTGCTCCCAGTTGTGGAGTGAATGGATACTGGCAATCGGTTCGCTATTTATCGGCGGCGCTGTCCTTGTCTGTGGATTGGCATGGGCGCTCGTCAGCTACGCCGATAATGTCGCGGTAAAAATTTGTCCAGGCAAGATACCGACTGAAGCGTCAGAGCTTGAGACAGTACAACACCGTCGCGGTCTCTTCATCCAGCTGAGCGGATGGTTATCGTGCGCAGCCATCACCGCAGCGACCGCTTTGCTGATATCGGCAAATGTAACCTACTTAACGGCCATCAGAAAACGAGAGTTGTACTGGAGCCTATTCGGCGAGAAATGGTACCTCCTATTCGTCGTTTATTTACTGGGTTTGTACGTTATCGGCTGCTCGTCATATGCGGTTTTCCGTCGCACACGCAGCGCTTTACGTGCGAATACGCAGTCCTGCGCCGCGTATGCCCGCGCCGAGCATCCACCCGCCGCACAAGATCCACGATCCGCCCGGCGCAAGGAAATAGTAATGCAGGCTGCGCGCGACTTTGCCGCGGCGACGGGGCTCGCCCTGGCTGCATTCCTGGCCATACACATGGCATCTGGAGACGCTTTCAACAACAAACAGCCAAACATCGCAGTCAGCCCCACGATAATCATCCAAGTGGTTGTTCTCTACATTATCGCCCGGACGGCCTATCCCCGGGTTATGGATATCATCAAAACGTTATCAGCGAGAAAGGCTGACATTCTCATAAACAACGACGTTTTTCCAGTGGGGAAAAAGGAGTCGGAGGACCCCATCCGGATCAAGTATTCCGCGGGAAGGCTTGCGGTGACGACCTGCAGCGCTGTGGTTTTGGCGGTGTCGGGAACTTTCTTCGTTGTCTGGTTGACGCAGGGACCATTATGGGAAGGCCCGCGGATCGCCACATCGCTCTTGCTCGGCGGCCTGGGTCCGGCCCTTGTCCTCAATGCGCTGAGCAATTCAGTCCCGGCCGCGGAGACGCCGGGACGACGCGGACGCGTGATGAAGACAATGCGGCAGCGTGAAGAAGTGGCCGCGTGATTTCGGAAGTCGCCTATCGATGCTCGCCCCGCCGCGGCCTCAGTGCCGGGTCCACATCCGGGTGACCGGATCGCATTGCAGCAGATAGCCGTCGTTCGACGTGGACATCGCGAACACCGGGACGTCGGGCAGATCGCAGGAGCTGCCTGCGGCGTGCACCCCGGTCGCGATCGGGGCCTTGTCCCACGTGTTGCCTTCACACACGACCTGCTGGTTGCTGGTCGGGTCGTAGCCGAGCTTGTCGACGTCGGTGCACAATCCGCCGAGGACGGCCGGCGCCGGGTGCGCCGGCGTGGTCGAGGTGCTGATCACCTGGTTGGGATCGGCCAAGGTCACCCCGGCCGGCGCGTCACCGACCCGGGTGGCCACGACCGGCAGCCGCACGACGGCGCCTTGCGCGCCGCACTCGCTGCTCAGCACGGTTTCGGTTTCGGTGCCTCGCAGGGTGCCGTCGGGTTGGGGGGCCAACGACCAGGCGACGGTTTCCTGCTGGGTCGCCCTGACTTGCCGGTTCGGCTGGCGGCAGCCGACTCGCTCCTGCTGCGGCGCCCCCTGCCAATATCCACCGACGAAACGCAGCGTATCGGTTTCGCCGCCGTCCGCGGTGCTGGCCACCTGGTGGTTGGTGTCGTCCAGCTTGGCGCCGGTCGCCGCGCATCCGTTCGTCGTGCATGCGGATCGGAACGCCCACCAGTTCGTGTCGGAGCCGTCGTGGCGGATCGCGATGCCGTTGGTGGTCCGCTTGGTCCGGTCATAGGTCAATTGGTAAGTGCCGTTGAGGACCGGTCCCCCGGGTTTCGGCGCGGGGCTGGCCGCGGGCGCGGATGGTCGCGAGGCCAACGCGGGATTGGGTTGCGGACTTTCCGGCTGGAACGAGTACAGCGTCGACCAGGTCGCCGCCACGGCGATCAGCACCGCGCAGACCAGCGCGGCCGACCACCGGGTCCTCGACGAGAACCGATGGTACGCAGCCGAAACGAGCCCGCGGGCGCCACGGCGCCGGTGTGGCGAGACCACGGCGCCGCCAGCCTCCGCGACACCGTCGACCTGCTCGGCGACGGCGGCGGCGAATGCGCGACACCGCTCGAACCGCTCCGCGGGTTGTTTGCCAAGGGCTTTGAAGAACACGTCGTCGAGGTACGCCAAATCCGGGCGGTAATCGCTGAGCCGGGGCGGATCCTCGTGTAGGTGCTGGCTGATCACCGCGATCGGGTTGGAGTGCTGGAACGGTGGCGCACCGGTTAGCAGATGAAACGCCGTGCCGGCCAACGCGTATTGATCTGCCCGCCCATCGATGTTGGATCCGGTCAACTGTTCTGGCGCCGCGTACGCGACCGTACCCACCGCGACATTGGTCTCGGTGATCCCGCTGATGTTGCCGAGGTGACGCGCTACACCAAAGTCCGCCAACAGGATTCGGCGTTCCTCATTCTCGGGATGGGTGAGCAGAATGTTGGCGGGTTTGACATCGCGGTGCAGTAATCCGCGATCGTGCGCGTAGTCGAGCGCCCCGGCGACGGCTTGGAGGATGGCGCACACCTCGTGGATTGGCATCCCATCCTGGTAACGCTCTTTCACAAGTCGGGATGCGTCGGTGCCCTCGACGTAGTCCATGGAGATCCAGAGATGACCGTTGAACTCGCCGCGGTCGTGCACGCCGACGATGTGCGGGTGCCACAGGGTTGCTGCGAGATCGGCCTCGCGGTTGAACCTCTCCCGGAATTCAGGATCCGCGGTGACCGCCTCGGCGAGGACCTTGATCACATCGCGCCGCGGCAACCGCGGATGCAGGGCCAGATAGACCTCGGCCATCCCCCCGGCGCCGAGCGGTCGCAGGATGGTGTAGCCGGCAAATGGCGCGCCGCCGGCCAGCACCGGGCGCGATCCACTGGCCTCAACCTGCTGCTCCGCCGCCGGGTGCTCGCCGTTCGGGGTCGAGCTGACCGGCGGAATGCGGCGGAAAAGGTGCGCAAAGGTCGCTGAGGGCAGCGAATGAAAGCCCGCGCGCAGGGCTTCACGGGCCAGATGCGGGTTGCTCAGCAGCCGTCGCCCGGCATCAATGCGCCGGGTGGTTCCTTTGTGCTCGTCTTGCTCGTCCATCAATGGTTGCCCCCTCAAGCCTCGGCACTGCCTACAGGTATCGCCGTGACCTGCGGGCCCCAATACCCTGGGCGCTTGCATCGGGACGGGGCCCGTTGCTTCGTCTCGGTGTGCTGAGCAGGTGTCGTTACCTGCTCTGTCGGACGCTTCCCCTAGCACCCCTCACGTTGGAATGATGCCGGACGCGCATAGGCAGTGGGCCGCTGGACGCTATGAAACAGCTATGAGTGGCCAAATCGAAATAAAGAGAAATCACAGGCGGGTCCCATGGAGCCCACTCACACCGCGGACCGATACTTGAGTAGTGAGTCGACCCGCCCCGCCCGTGCTGACCATCCGGCACGACGGGTCCCAACGTTCCTTCGCTGCAGGCCATGAGGTGATTGTCGGACGCGACCTGCACGCCGACCTGCGCATCCCGGACCCCCGGATATCCCGCGCGCATCTGATCCTGCGCTTCGATCAAGGCCGATGGCTGGCAATCGACAACGGCTCGTTGAACGGGACATACGTCAACGGCTACCGGATGCCGGTGATCGACATCCACGACGGCCAGAGCATCAACGTCGGGAATCCGCAAGGGCCACGGCTCACCTTCGCGATCGGACCCCAGCAGGGGCAGACCAGCCGGCCACCCCAGCTGAGATCGGCGCCGGATTCCGGGCCTCCCACTCTGGCCTGGTCCGCGATCCCCGAGCAGACGAATCCCACCCGGCCGCCGTCGCCGCCGCGTGGGCAGACCGGGAGCCAGCCCAGAGCCCAGTCGCCCAACCCTGCCCGCAGCGATCCCAACCTCGCGCCGCAGCCGCCGCCCAAGCGACCACCACCACGGCCGCCGCAGCAGCCGCCCCCGCCGAGGCATCCCGTTTCCCAGCCCCGCAACGCGCCGCCACGGCGACCACCTCCCCGGGTACCACCGCGTGGGACACCCCCCGAGGAGCTGACCGTGGTCCACGCCGGATCAGCGGCCAGGTCCCACACGACACCGCCCGGCGGGAGTGGCACCGGGTCGGTGGCCTTGCCTGAGTCGACGCCGGCCGTCGAGTCCACCGTGATCGACGCCAAGACAGCCGACGTGTCGAACCTTGCCACGCGCTTTGTGAAGTTGCTGTCGCCGCGCTCGTCGTCGGCCGCGGGTACGGCCGGCGCCATGACGATCGGTCGCGCAGCCGAGAACGACATCGTCGTTTCCGACGTCTTGGCGTCACGTCAGCACGCGACGTTGATTCCCACGCCGCTTGGCACCGAGATTCGGGACAACAGCATCAACGGAACGTTCGTCAACGGCACCCGAGTCGGTTCGGCGATCTTGACCGAGGACGACGTCGTCACCATCGGCAACGTCGACCTGGTGTTCCGCGATGGCACGCTGATCAAACGCAGTGACGCCGCGACCCGCACCGGCGGACTGGAGGTGCGCGGGGTCAAGTACGTCGTCGACAACGGCAAGCAACTGCTGGACGACATCTCGCTGATCGCCCGTCCCGGGACGTTGACCGCGGTGATCGGCGGATCCGGCGCGGGAAAGAGCACGCTTGCCCGACTGATCGCCGGCTATGCGCGCCCCACCTCGGGTTCGGTCAGCTTCGAGGGCCACGACATCCACGCCGAATACGCGTCGTTGCGCAGCAGGATCGGCATGGTCCCGCAGGACGACGTGGTGCACCGTCAGCTGACGGTGAACCAGGCGCTGGGCTACGCCGCCGAGCTACGCCTGCCGCCGGACACCAGCAAAGCCGACCGCGCCAAGGTCGTCGCTCAGGTCCTCGGCGAACTCGACCTGACCAAGCACGCCGACACCCGCGTCGACAAGCTCTCCGGCGGCCAGCGCAAGCGCGCTTCGGTGGCCCTGGAACTGCTCACCGGGCCGTCGCTGTTGATCCTCGACGAGCCGACGTCGGGTCTGGACCCGGCGCTGGATCACCAGGTCATGACGATGCTGCGCCAACTGGCCGACGCCGGTCGCGTGGTGATCGTGGTGACGCACATGTTGTCCTACCTCGATACCTGCGACCAGCTGCTGTTGGTGGCACCCGGCGGCAAGACGGCCTATTGCGGCCCGCCGGACCAGATCGGTGAGGCGATGGGCACCACCAACTGGGCCAAGATCTTCACCAAGGTGGGTGCCGACCCCGAAGAGGCCAATCGACGCTTTCTGGCCCAGGCTGAGGCCCAGCGGCGACCCCAGAAACTTCTGCCGGACACGGCCGACGAGCCGGGCGACCTGGGCGCACCGGTGCATACCAGTGTGCGACGCCAGATCTCGACGGTCGCCCGCCGTCAGGTGCGCCTGGTCGTCTCCGACCGCGCCTACTTCGTGTTCCTGGCGCTGTTGCCGTTCATCCTGGGCGCGCTGGCGCTGACCGTGCCCGGCAACACCGGATTTCACGTCGCCGGCCCGCACGCCGGCACGCCCGACGAATCCGCGCAGATCCTGAGCCTGCTGCTGCCCGCGGCGGCCTTCATGGGCACCGCGCTGACGATCCGCGACCTGGTCGGCGAACGCGCCATCTTCCAGCGTGAACAGGCGGTCGGGTTGTCGACCATGGCCTACCTGCTGGCCAAGACCGCGGTGTTCTGCGGATTCGCGATCCTGCAGTCGGCGATCACCACCTTGATCGTGGTGGTCGGCAAGGGCGCGCCGACGCGAGGCGCCGTGGTGCTCGGCCACTCGACTTTCGCGGCGACGTTCGAGCTGTTTGCGACCGTCGCCGCGACGTGTGTGGCCTCGGCGATGCTCGGCCTGGCCATTTCGTCGCTGGTCCGGTCCAGTGAGCAGATCATGCCGCTGTTCGTGGTGTCGGTGATGGCGCAGTTGGTCCTTTGCGGCGGGATGGTCCCGGTGACCGGGCGCCTGGGGCTCGATCAGCTCTCCTTTGCGATGCCTACGCGCTGGGGCTACGCCGCGGCGGCCTCGACGGTCGACCTGCGCAACCTGGTGCCGGGTTCGCTCGTCCCCGAAGATCGGTTCTGGCAGCACACGCCAAAAATCTGGCTGCTCGACATGGGCATGCTGGCCGCGTTGTCGCTGTTCTACGCCGGTTTTGTGCGGTGGAAGATCCGACTCCGCCGTTGACGAGGTGACGCCATCCATCCGCCAAAGCACGAGACGTTCGACCTGGTCGCCCGCACCAACACCGATCCAAAAGGCATTGTGCGGGCCGTCGACGAGTACGTCGTGCATCCGTGGGGGCTGTACGTCGCCCGGCCCACTCCGGGCCGGGCCCAGTTCCATTACCTGGAGTCATGGCTGCTGCCGTCGCTGGGCCTGCGAGCCACGGTGTTCCACTTCAATCCCGGAAATGAGCGCGACCATGACTACTACCTGGACGTGGGCGAATTCACGCCCGGCCCCCAGGTGTGGCACTCCGAAGACCATTACCTCGACATCGAGGTGCGTACCGGGACGGGCGCGGATCTCGCCGATATCGACGAGCTGTTGGATGCCGTCCGCCACGGCCTGCTGACTCCGGACGTCGCCGAACGGGCGGTGCGGCACGCCGTGGAAGCCGTCGACGGCCTCGCCCGCAACGGCTACGACCTCGCCCGATGGCTGGCCGGCAACGGCATGCAGTTGACCTGGCGCACCGTGTAGCAGTTTTCAGAATCCACCGACGGGTATGCCTCCGACATGCCCTTGAGCGAGTACCGGCGCAAACGGCGGTCCGGCCTTAAATCCGGCACCAGCCCCGAGCCGCGTGGGCGGGGACGAAAGCGCCGGAAAGCCGACCGGCCCGACAAGGGATCGTCTTTCGTGATCCAGCACCACGCCGCGCGCAGCGACCATTATGACTTCCGCCTCGAGATCGACGGCGTCCTCGTATCCTGGGCGATACCCAGGGGACCGTCGACCAACCCGAGGGACAGGCGGATGGCGCGCCGCACCGAGGATCATCCACTGGAGTACTCGACGTTCGAGGGCGTGATCCCGAAAGGCGAGTACGGCGCCGGTGGCGTCATCGTCTGGGACCGCGGAACCTATGCCAATGCCACCACGCATGAAATGGCCGAATGCCTTGACCGCGGCCACCTTTCGTTCCGTTTGCATGGCGAAAAGCTGGAAGGCGGCTTTGCGCTCACCCGGATCCGTGAGGGCAAAGATGAGACCTGGCTGCTGATCAAACGCAGGGACGAGGAGGCTGACGCGCGGCGAAAACCGGTCAAAAGCCAGCCGGAATCGGTGCTGTCCGGCCGCACGCTGGACGACCTGGACGAGTCGTCGTGACCGGTCTCGCCGGCCTGCCCGGCTCGGTACGCGCAGCCCTGCACGACGAGCCGGTGCCGGACTGGCGAGCTCCCACCCTGGCGACCCTGACCGACAAGCGCTTCTCCGACCCGCAGTGGATCTTCGAGCGCAAGTTCGACGGGATGCGTTGCCTGGCGTTTCGCGACGGCGACCGGGTGCGGCTGCTGTCGCGGAATCGCCAGCCGCTCAACAGAACCTACCCGGAGCTGGTTGACGCGCTCGCGGCCCAGCACACCACTCGATTTGTCGTGGACGGCGAGGTCGTCGCGTTTGAGGGACGTCGTACCAGCTTTGCTCGACTGCAGGGGCGCCTGGGCATCACCGACCCCGAAGTGGCCCGTGCGTCGCGGATCCCCGTCTTCTACTACCTGTTCGACCTGCTGCACCTCGATGGCATGTCCACCACCGATGTGCCGCTGGTCTGGCGTAAACGACTGCTGCGCAAGGCAATTGACTTCAGCGACCCGCTGCGTTATGCGCCGCACCGTGTTGAGGGTGGCATGGCCGCCTACCAGGCCGCTTGCACCCGTGGTGACGAAGGAGTGATCGCCAAGCGGGCCGACTCGACGTATGAAGGCCGCCGCTCGACGAATTGGCTGAAGTTCAAATGTGTTCGCGACCAAGAATTCGTAGTCGGCGGTTACACCAGCCCCAAAGGCAGTCGAGTCGAGTTGGGCGCGCTATTGCTCGGCTATCACGACGGCCGCGACCTCGTGTACGCCGGTAAGGTGGGCACTGGCTTCGACGAAGCCACGCTGCACAGCCTGCACGAGCGGCTGTCGCCCATCGAGCAGGACGCGCCACCGTTCACCCGGGGTCTGGTGCGCGAGAAGAGCGCCCACTGGGTACGACCGGAGCTGGTGGCGCAGATCGGGTTCACCGAGTGGACGCGCGATGGCAAGCTGCGCCACCCCCGCTACCAGGGTTTGCGTACCGACAAGGACCCCGGCGATGTGGTACGGGAGACTCACTGATGCCACGCATTGAGGTGGAAGTCACTCATCCGGATCGGGTGTTGTTTCCTGACCCCTCCGCTAAGAAAGGGATCACCAAGCGCGATCTGGTCGACTATTACGCTGAGGTCGCCGATACGATGCTGCCGCTCCTGCGGGGCCGAGCGCTGAGCGTGCAACGGTTTCCCCGCGGCATTGGCGAACAAGGTTTCGTCCAGCAAGATTTCGCCGATTCACTGCCGGATTGGATGAGCGGTGTCGAGGTCGCCAAGGAGGGCGGGACCGTCGTGCATCCGCTGGCCGAACGCCGAGAGGCGTTGCGATGGCTGGCCAACCAGAACTGCATCACGCTGCACATATGGCAATCGCGGCGGGATCGGCTGCACAACCCCGACCGACTGGTGTTCGACCTCGACCCGTCCGACACCGACTTCGCGGTGGTGCGTGCCACGGCCCGCGCGATGGCCGGCGTGCTGGATGACCTCGGACTGGCGTGCTACGTCCAGACCACTGGTTCGCGTGGGCTGCACGTGGTTGCCCCAGTGCGCCCCGACACCGATTTCGACACCGCCCGGCAGTTCGCCCGCGACGTCGCCGAGGTGGTGGCGGCCGACGACGCCAAGCACCGCACCGTGGAAGTACGCAAGGACAAGCGGGGCGGCCGAGTGTATCTCGACATCATGCGAAACGCCTACGCGCAGACCGCGGTTGCGCCGTATTCGGTCCGTGCCCGCGCCGGTGCGCCGGTGGCCACCCCGCTGGAGTGGGATGAAGTGGACACCCGCGGCTTGCGGGCTGATCGATTCACCATCCGCGACGTGCCCAAACGGCTGGCCGGGCAACGTGATCCGTGGGCTGACATGTCCCGTCATGCCCGTTCACTGAGCGGCCCCGCGGAGCGGCTGGCGAAACGTCGTGCCTGAACTTCCTGGCCAGCTGCAACGGCTTGGTCCCCGGATGGCGCTGGGCGTAATCTCACCGGCTATGAGCTCTCGCAAGCGCCAACGGATGCCGTTCGCCGCCTTGATGATTGTCCTGGCCGGCTCTCAGTTAAGCCCGGCAACCGCGAGGGCGGATCTGCATAACATCACCTACCGGGCCAGGATCGACGGGGTGGCGCCCGGTAGTCAGGCAACGTTCGTGATCAACGGCGGCCAGACCAACACCGCCGGCTTGAGTTCGGTGCCCGGCAACGCATTCGAGGCCCACACGGTGTTGCCCGACCCGCAGCAAGCCGGCATGCGCATCCTGGTTCGTTGGCCCTATTCGGCGAATGTGCACTGCGAGATCGATGTGGACGACCATATTTTCACACAGCTCGACCAAACGGTCAGGCCGGCACCTGGTAATGCCGACCCCATGAACGGTGTGCTGCAGTGCGGCGCACCCTTGCCCGGTTAGGTACGGCTAGGGCCGCCATCCGGTGGACTCGGCCCACTCCCATGCCCGCCGGTACGCGTCGAGAAACCACGGCTCCTTGGCGGCAACGTAAAGCGCTGTGTTGCCTTTCCCCTGCTCTTCGGCGCGGCGTTTGACGGCCAGGTAGTCGGCGCGGACACCGGGGCTGGCCGCCAGCCAATCCACGAACAGCAGGGCGAACTGCTGATTGGGCCAGCCGTCCACCCGGATATGCACATTGGTCGGTCGGCCGGGATCGGCTGAGGCATGAATTCGCTTGCGCCACAATGCTGTGTCGTCACTGTGATCGTATCGTCCGATAGTGCTACGCGCATCGAGCTTTGCGACGTCCTCCGCTATTTGCTCGATGCGCGGATAGCCGGCCGACAGCAGCGGCTCGGCGAGTTCGTCTGCCACCGCCAGTGACTCGACGGTGATCTGAATGTCGATGACGTCCTTGGCTTGGAAATCCGGGGATTCCGGCACCGCGGTCGACCCGATGTGGTCCACTCGCAACGCCTTATTGCCGCACGCCGTCTTCAGGCGGGCGACGATGCGCCGGGCCTGGTCGGGCCAGG
>DASXMA010000128.1:0-9065 GCA_036495965.1 Mycobacterium sp. | reverse complement strand
GTCTCGCAGGTGAAGTACGGCGATACCGAGTTCACCATCGCCGACGGTCAACCGGGTGAAGTCACGATGGCGCTGCGCGACACGCTGACCGGGATCCAGCGCGGCACCTTCGCCGACACCCACGGCTGGATGTCCCGGCTGGGTTGAGAACGGCTCGAGGCCCATCGTGAAGCTGGGCTCACGTTGGGACGCGAGCGTGAAACCAGTTTCACGTTCGGCGCCCTTTAAAGCCGGATCAATCCCGCCAACGTCACGGCGCTGACCGTCGTGGTCAGCTCGATCGCGGCGCCCAACACATCGCCGGTGATGCCACCGAAGCGGCGCACGCAGTGCGCCACCAGCGCCGCGCCGCTGCACACCGCCAGCAGCACCGCAACCGGCCCCTGCCACGGCCGCGGACCCGCCGCCAGCGAAGCGCCCAGCAGCACCGCGAGCCAGACCGCCACCACCGGCGCGGGCTGAGTTCCGGCAACCCGCGCACCCAGCGCGCTGCCGTCGGCCGCCGGCACCGACCGGCGACACGCCAGCACCGCGGTGACTCGGCCGGCAACGACCGCTACGACGATCGCGGCAGCACCGAGCGCTGAAAAGGCCAATCCCTGCAACGTGATCGTCAGTACGACAGCCGCCACACCGAACGGTCCGGTCGATCCGTCGCGCATCACCGTCAGTGCACGCTGTGGCGGCCCGTAGCAGCCCAGCCCGTCTGCCGTGTCGGCAACGCCGTCGATGTGCAGGCCGCGGGTGGCAAGCAGCAGCGCCGCCACCGCGAGCAGTCCGGGCAGGGGACTGGAGGTGCCGAAGGCCTGTGCGCCGCCCCACGTGACGCCCGCGGCCAATGCCCCCAGCGCCGCGCCGACCACCGGCAGCGCGGTCATGGCGCCCCGACCCATCGTGGCAGTCCCGGCACGCGGCACCGGCGTCACCGTGCTGAACGCGAAAGCCGTTGCCAGCGAACGCATCACGATGGGGTAGCACCGTCAGACTCTGAGACACCAGCGTCGGTGAACGTCGCCATCGACGACAGCACCGCCACCGCGGAGCGCAGCACCGACAGCGCCGCGGTTGCACCGGTTCCCTCGCCCAGCCGCATGCGCAGGTCCAGAATCGGGTCCAGCTCGAGAGCCGCCAAGGCCAGTCCGTGGCCTGGCTCGGTGGACCGATGACCGGCTTGCCACCACTGCCTGGCGCCGGGTGCCAGACGCTCGGCGACCAACGCGGCAGCGGTCACCGCCATCCCGTCGAGAAGCAGCGGGGTGCGCCGCACCGCAGCCTGCGCGCAAAAGCCCGCCATCGCGGCCAAGTCCGCGCCGCCGCAGCATCGCAGTAATCCGACCGGGTCGGGCAATACCAGCCGCGTGCGAAACAGGGCATCGCGTACCGCGGCTGTCTTGCGCGCCCAGCCGGCGTCATCGATGCCGGTCCCGAAGCCGACAACCGCAACCGGCTCAGCATTCGTCAGCGCCGCCACCAAAACCGCCGCCGCAGTGGTGTTTCCGATTCCCATGTCACCGGCGATCAGCAAGTCGGCGCCGGCGTCGACTTCCTCGTCGGCGATGCGCTGGCCGGCTGCGATCGCGCGGGCGGTCTCCTCGTCGGTCAACGCGTCCTCGATGGCGATATCGCCGCTGCCGCGCCGCACCTTGTGGGCACCGATCTGCTCCGAGGCCGCATCGGCGTCCACTGCCAGGTCCGCGACCCGCACCGTCGCGTCGGCGATACCGGCCAGTGCGTTGATCGCGGCCCCGCCGGCGACGATGTTGGCGACCATCTGGGCAGTCACTTCCGGGGGGTAGGCGGACACTCCCGACCGGACGACACCGTGGTCACCGGCGAACACCACCACCCGGGCGCGCTCGAACTGACGGGGCGGACATTGCCCCTGGCATGACGCGACCCAGACCGACAGGTCTTCGAGTCGGCCCAGTGCGCCGCGCGGTTTGGTCAGCGTGTCCTGACGGGAGCGGGCGGCGGCTGCGGTTGCGGCGTCGGGCGGCGAGATTGGCGTGAATCCCATCACATTCCCGACGGCTTGATCGGTACCCCCTGACCGGCCACCACCAGCACCACTTGATCACACAACGCGGCGACGCGCTGGTTGAGGGTGCCCAGTTCGTCAGCGAACCGACGACCCGACGCGGTAGCCGGCACCACGGTCAACCCGACTTCCGGGCTGACAAGTACCAGCGTGGATCCAAACGCGCCGACAGCGGCGATCATGGCTTCGATCGTTTCGCGGACCGGAGCCGCCACCGACCCGTTCTCCCACGCTTGGTGGCGGTCCATCGTGCTGGTCAGCCAGGCCCCGAGGTCGTCGACGAGCGTTGGGGTGTCCGGTGACTGCCGCAATTGGGTTGTGATGTCGTCGGTTTCGACCGTCGACCAATGCGCGAGCCGACGGTCGCGGTGCTGCGCGACCCGGTGCGACCACGCCGCGTCATCGTGGCCGGCCAGCCCGGAGGCCAGGTAACGCACCGGCTGGCCGGGTGCCAGTGACTTGGCGATGGCTTCCTCCGCCCACCGGGATTTGCCCGACCTGATCCCGCCGAGCACCAGGGTGCGCACCGGGGTCAGACGGCTTTCAGGCGAGGCTCAACCGACACTGCTGCCGTGCTCGACTTGAGGCCGGGGCGTCCGCATCCGGCGCATTTGAGAAGCCCGGCTGGCAGCGTAAAGGCCCAGCTTCCACCGACTTTCGGTGTTGCTCGGGAACTTCGCTTCGACAAGCTTGTTGACTTTGCGGCCCACAATGAGCCCGTCGACGCTCATGACGACCATCAGAACCAGCATCGCGGGAGAAATGTAAAGCTGCAGCTGCGGAACACCGAACATGATGAACAGCAGCGACAGCGTGGCCGGCATGAACAGTCCGAGCAGGTTGCGCCGGGAATCCACCACATCGCGCACGTAACGGCGTACCGGCCCTTGATCGCGTGGCAGCAGGTATGCCTCGTCGCCGGCCATCATGCGCTCCCGGCGATCGGACATCCGGGCCCGGCTGGCGACTCTTTCGGCCTTGCGCTCCTCGCGGCTGAGCTTGGGGCCGGCCAGCGATTTGCGCCGGGCCCGCGCCTCGGCGGCAGTCATCGGCGCCGGCGCGACCGGGCCCTTCCTGGTGTTGCGTCGGCCAGCGTTGCGCTTAGGCGTGGGCCGGCCTTTTGGATCCGTCTTGCGCGGTGCCGGGGGTGCCGCATCGGTGGGACTGGCCACGCCGGGTGCAGCCAGCGCCGCTGAACCCCCTTCGAGGTACTCTTCATGGGTTTTCTTGCGGCCCAGCAGCTTCACAGTCGCCAGGTTACTTCGCGGGCGGACCGCGCCGAAATGGCCCCGGACTGCGTCGTCATTAGTCATGCTCCAGCACGTCGATACACCTACGCTTACCTCTGATGAACGGCTACCTGTGATGGATGACGGCTCGATGGCCTCGGATGATGCCGCTGGCCTCGCGCCCGGTCGTCTCCAGTTGCCGGCCATGCTCGTCCTGGTCGCTCCCGATAGCTACGGTGACAGCCTCTCAGCCGTCGAGGCCGCCGCCGCCATCGCAACAGGCTGGACCCGGTCACGTCCGAATGATCGGTTCATCGTCGCCCCACAGTCCGACGGCGGTCCGGGTTTCGTCGAGGTGCTGTCCAGCCGGCTGGGGCAGAAGCGGCGACTGCGGGTATCTGGGCCGCTGAACTCCATGGTCGACGCCGAGTGGGTGTTCGATCGCGGCTCGGCGACCGCGTATCTGGAGTGTGCGCAGGCGTGCGGTCTGGCATTGCTGGGCGGTCCACCCACCCCGGAAACCGCGATGGCAGCACACAGCACGGGAGTCGGACAGCTCATCGCCGAGGCGCTGCGCGCCGGGGCGAAGCGGATCGTGGTCGGGCTGGGCGGCAGCGCATCCACCGACGGCGGGCAAGGACTCATCGCCGAGCTCGGCGGCCTGGAAGTCGCTCGACAGCAACTGGCTGATGTCGAGCTAATCGCTGCCTCCGACACCGAATATCCGCTGTTGGGGCCGTGGGGAGCAGCCAGAATGTTCGGTCCGCAGAAGGGCGCGGACACGGCAACCGTCGCAGCGCTTGAAGTGCGCCTCGAGGCGTGGGCACTGGAATTGCAAGCGGTGGCCGGACGGGATGTGAGCTCCGAGCCCGGCGCTGGTGCCGCCGGCGGTCTCGGCGCAGCGCTGCTCGCACTCGGTGCCCGGAGCGAGTCCGGCGCGGAAATCATCGCCGAGCACACCAACCTGGCCGACGACCTTGAGACCGCGGAGCTGATCGTCACCGGTGAAGGCCGGTTCGACGAGCAATCCCTGCACGGCAAGGTGGTTGGCTGGCTCGCCGGCAAGGCCCGTCCACTGGGTATTCCGGTGATCGTACTGGCGGGTCAGGTCGACCTGGAAAAAGCCACGGTGCGATCAGCGGGCATCATGGCTGCCTTATCCATCGCCGATCACGCCGGGTCGGTGGGGCTGGCCTTGGCCGACGCTGCCAATCAGCTGATCGGTTTGGCATCCGTGGTGGCGGAGCGACTCGGGAATAGCGGCCCCGCAAGGTACCGTTGAGGGAGTGGGCTTTCCCCGAGTGGTTCGGGCGCGTGGGCGACCCACCCGACAATGAGGCATGTAGGAGAAGCAATGACGGTGCAAAACGAGTCGAGCGCCAAGACCCAGACCCACGGCGTGATCCTGACTGAGGCCGCCGCCACCAAGGCGAAGTCCCTGCTGGACCAAGAGGGACGTGATGACCTGGCGCTGCGTATTGCGGTTCAGCCGGGCGGATGCGCTGGGCTGCGCTACAACCTCTTCTTCGACGATCGCACGCTGGATGGTGATCTGACTGCCGAGTTCGGTGGTGTGACGTTGACCGTGGACCGGATGAGCGCACCCTACGTGGAAGGGGCGTCCATCGATTTCGTGGACACGATCGAGAAGCAGGGCTTCACCATCGACAACCCCAACGCCACCGGCTCGTGCGCCTGCGGGGATTCGTTCAACTGACCGGCTGGCCGGCTTGAAGCGGGGCTAGTACGAGCCTCCGGTACGCAGCACGTACGAGCACACCAAGGTGTCGCCGCGCTGGAAAAGGAGCTGCGCGACGCCTTGCACGTCGCCGCGCATCGGGCCACCGGTCGCAGGTGATACCCGCATCGTGAACAGCGCCTGGGCCTGATACTGCGACAGGTACACGATCTTGTCGACCGAGGTCACCTCGACATCGGAGAACTGCTTGCGGAACGCGTCGCTGCTCAGCTTGGCCAGGGCCTGGTCGGACCGCTTGTCGCGCACGGCGTCGTACAGGCCGCACAGCGCGTTGCGGACGATGTTGTCGGTGTCGCGGCGTTCGAGTGCGTCGAGATACCCCTGAATCGCCGATTTGGCGGATGCTTCGGAGAACGCGGCACCGGTATTCGCGCCATTGGTGCGAACCCCGTAGACGATCGCCACTGTCATCGCGGCGAACAGCACGATGGCCAGCAAAATGCCGATGATCAACCGCCGTTTGGACCGTCGTTTCGGGTACCCCGGAGGCGGAACTTGCCCGAAGGCCGGCCCGCCGACATTGGGCTCATGCGGAAACTCGACCGGCTGGGACCCGGCGTAGGGCGCCGGTCCGTCGGCGCCGACGGCGTGGTTCGGCGGGTGCGGACCGCCCATGGTGGTTCTCCTACGGTGGTAGACGGGACACGAGTGGGTACCGCCTGAGTATTCGGGTCCCGGCGACTTGAGTGAGTTCCTAGGCAGGCTAGCGCACGACCGCGCTCGCCGACCGCGGACGCAACGACAGTCGACACTCCTGAGTAAGCTAGATAACCTTACTAACGAAGGGTGGAGATTTCGTGACGATCGCGGTGACCGGTTCGATTGCGACCGACAATCTGATGCGCTTTCCCGGCCGGTTTTCCGAGCACCTGCTGGCCGAGCATCTGCAGAAGGTTTCGCTCAGCTTTCTGGTCGACGATCTGGTGATTCATCGTGGCGGCGTGGCGGGCAACATCGCCTTCGCGATCGGCGTGCTCGGCGGTGACGTTGCGCTGGTTGGTGCGGCCGGTGACGACTTCGGCGAATACCGCGAATGGCTGGAGAGCCACGGGGTCAACTGCGACAACGTGCTGATCTCCAAGACCGCGCACACCGCCCGGTTTACCTGCACCACCGATGAGGACATGGCCCAGATCGCGTCGTTCTATCCCGGCGCCATGTCGGAGGCCCGCAACATCAAGCTCGCCGACGTCGCGTCGTCCGTGGGCAAGCCGGATCTGGTCATCATCGGAGCCAACGACCCCGACGCCATGGTGGTGCACACCGAGGAGTGCCGGAAGCTCGGCTTGGCTTTCGCCGCCGACCCGTCACAGCAACTGCCGCGCTTGTCCGGCGAAGAGATCAACAAACTCGTCGACGGGGCGACCTACCTGTTCACCAACGATTACGAGTGGGAGCTGTTGCTGTCCAAGACCGGCTGGTCAGAGGGCGATGTGCTGGAAAAGGTTGACCTGCGGGTGACCACGCTCGGCGCCAAGGGCGTGGACATCGTGGATCGCGACGGCACCACCACGCACGTCGGCGTGGTGCCCGAGAACAGCCAGACCGACCCCACCGGCGTCGGCGACGCGTTCCGGGCCGGCTTCCTCACCGGGCGCAGTGGCGGCCTGAGCGTGGAGCGTGCGGCCCAGCTGGGCTCGCTGGTGGCCGTGCTGGTGCTGGAGTCGACCGGCACGCAGGAGTGGAAGTGGGACCGCGACGTCGCCAAGACCCGCTTGGCGGGTGCCTACGGCGACGAGGCAGCCGCCGAGATCGCCGCGGTGCTGGCCTGATCCGGCTCTGCGGTCCCCGCCAGCGGGAGGTGCCCCCAGCTCGCCGTCAGAGCTGCACCGGGTATTGCGGTTCGCTGATCTGGGGCACCACGCTGTGCTCGACGAAGATCGCGTGCCAGAGCATGAAGATCAGCACCGTCCATAGCCGGCGGCTGTGATCGCGGCTGCCGCTTCGGTGTTCATCAAGCATCCGACGCACGGCAGCAAGGTCGACAAAGTCGACCAATGAACTGGCCTGCGAGGAGTCCACCATCGCGTAGGCCCACTCCAGCAGCTCGCCGGCGCGCAGCCAATGCCGGATCGGGACCGGGAACCCGAGCTTGGGCCGGTGCAGCACATGCGCCGGGACGATGGGCTCCAAAGCTCGCCGCAGCGCGTACTTCGTCGTCGTTCGTGTGATTTTGGCCTCTACCGGCAGCCGAGAGGCGACGGCGAACACCTCGGGATCCAGGAACGGCACCCGTAGCTCCAGCGAGTTGGCCATCGTCATCTTGTCGGCCTTGACCAAGATGTCGCCACGCAGCCAGGTCAACAGGTCGATGTGCTGCATACGGGCGACCGGGTCCCAACCGCTCGATTCGGCGTACAGCGATGCGGTCACATCGGTGTGAGTCCAGTCGTCGCGGAACCCGGGTAGCACGTCTCGCAACTGTGCATCAGAGAAACTGCGGGCATTGCCGTAGTAGCGCTCCTCGAGCGTCAGCGATCCGCGGTGCAGCAGGCTCTTGCCCCGCATGCCCTCCGGCAGCGGTTTGGACACCTTGGCCATGGAACGCCGCAGTGGCCGCGGCAGATACTCGAAGGGCTTCAGCGACAGCGGTTCCCGATAGATCGTGTAGCCACCGAACAGCTCGTCGGCGCCCTCACCGGACAACACCACCTTGACGTGCTTGCGCGCCTCGCGGGCGACGAAAAACAGCGGCACCAGCGCGGGGTCGGCGACCGGCTCGTCGAGGTACCAAACGATCTCGGGCAGGGCGGCAACGAACTCATCCGGGCTGACGACTTTGGCGATGTGGCGGGCACCGATCGCCTCGGCCGAGGCCACGGCGACGTCGATCTCGGAGAATCCCTCGCGTTCGAAGCCGGTGGTGAACGTGATCAGCCGGGGATTGTGCCGGATGGCCAGCGCCGCGATCGCGGTGGAGTCGATCCCGCCGGACAAGAACGCTCCGACGGTAACGTCGGCGCGCATGTGCTTGGCCACCGAGTCCTCGAGCACCGCGGTGATCTCGTCGTAGCGCGCCTGTTCGGTATCGCGAGTGATCGGCGTGGCGGCAAACCGCGGCACGAAGTAGCGGGTGACCTCTGGCTCGAGAAGCCCGGGACGGATCCTGGCGTAGCAACCCGATTCGAGGCGCCGCACCCCGCGGTGCAGCGTTTCTGGCTCCGGCACATACTGCAGGACCGTGTAATGCTGCACCGCCCGATGGTCGATCCGGGTGTCGAACCCCACCAACTCGGCCAGATCCAGTAGGCATTTCTTTTCGCTGGCCACCGCGGTACCGCCGGAGCCGGTAGCCATGAACAGCGGCTTGATTCCGAAAGGGTCACGCGCGCAGATCAATTCGCGGGTGACGGTGTCCCACAACGCGAATGCGAACATGCCGCGCAGCCGCGTTACGACATCGGTGCCCCAATAGTGGTAGCCGGCGACGATGGCTTCGCCGTCACCGTCGGTGGCGAAAACGGCGCCGTGCTTGGCGGCCAGTTCGTCGCGCAGCTCCAGGTAGTTGTAGATCTCGCCGTTGAACACCAGCACGTAGCGATCGGGCGTCTGCGGTGGGCCCCAGCGCAACGGCTGATGTGAATGTGCGATGTCGATGATGGACAGCCGGTTGAACCCGAACACGACGGATCCGTCTGCGCCCGGGTCGGTCCAGGTGCCCGGTTCGTCGGGCCCGCGGTGGCGCATCAAATGCGACGCACCGGCAATGGCACTGTCGGCTCGGGCCGCAGCGGCTTGGGAAGGGCCCGCGTCGTCGGCCCCGGGGCTGTCGGTGTCCTTGTCCGAGCCGGCCGGGGCCGCTACGAACGCCAACAGTCCACACACGGCGCCCCAGTATGCCGCACTTTGGTGGCGTTGTGGATGTCGCGCCCGGCAGGTCGCGACGACCGGGCAGCCTGGCCGGTCGGGGTTTCGTCGCCCCGCTGAGCGGCGTGGTCTACGCTGCGTAGTATTCGATATCCGAGCAGGAGGCGCCAACGTGACACCTCGCGAGCAGGCCCGTTCGCAACGTCTGTCGCAGCGCAGGTTTCAACGCCCT
>DASXMA010000127.1:0-3116 GCA_036495965.1 Mycobacterium sp. | reverse complement strand
AGGAGCCGTACCGGACCCTCCTCGGCCACTTCCGGCACGAGGTCGGGCATTACTACTTCTACCGCCTGATCACCCCGTCAAGCGATTACCTGGCACGGTTCAACGAGTTGTTCGGCGATCCCAACGCCGACTATCAGGAGGCGCTGGACCGGCATTACCGCGAGGGCACGCCGCAGGGTTGGCAGGAGAGTTTCGTGTCGTCATATGCGACCATGCACGCCGCCGAGGATTGGGCCGAGACATTCGCCCATTACCTGCACATCCGCGACACCCTGGACACCTGCGCCTGGTGCGGTCTGGCACCGGCGTCGGCGACCTTCGACCGGCCGGCTCTGGGCCCCAGCGCATTTCCCAACATCATCGAGATGTGGCTGCCGTTGTCGTGGTCGCTGAACATGGTGAACCGATCGATGGGCCACGACGACCTGTATCCCTTCGTGCTGCCGGTGGCTGTCTTGGAGAAAATGCAGTTCATTCACACCGTTATTGACGAGGTGACCTCGGAGTCGAGCGGGCGCGCGGCCGTCAGTGCTTAGGCGCGGCGTCGCTCACGGCACCACCCGCCGTTCGTCGCCGCCCCACAGTGGTTGCATGCCGATTGGCAATGCCAACTGCGTTTCGGAGATGGCGTCGGTCAGATCGCGCAACTCGGCATGTATTGCAGCGAGTAGGTCTGCCAACTCCGTGCGATGCCCGCCGGTGACCTGGTCGAGCTCGGCGGGATCTGACCGCCGCAGCAGCGTACCGATCTCGTCGACCATCCGCTCCGGACGCGACGATCCCGACGCGCCGGGCAAGTCCTTGAGGTCGGCGCGCAGCCGCTCCAGCTGATACAGCAGCGATCGCGGGTTTTGCGCGTCGAACAGCATCAGCTCGGCCACGGCGGCGACACTGACCCTGCCGACCGTGCGGCGCCGGTAGATGACCGACGATTCACACGCCACCAGCGTGGACTCGATGACGGTTTGCTCGGCGGCGGGGCTGCGGACCGTGGTGAGGGTGGCTCCCAGCAACGCGGTCAGCCAGAGGCTGCGTTCGATACGTTTGCCCATGTCCATGATGGTCCAGCCCACGTCGCGCACCATCGACTCGCCGGCGATCCCCGCCAGTGTCAGCATCCCGGCCAGCGTCTGCGAATGAGCCGACGCGAGCACGGTGTCGGCCTGTGCGAGCGATTGTGGCGGATCGGCCCTGTGGGCAAGGGCGCGTTCCACGCCGGCCAGCACCATCCACGTGTCGTTGGACAACTGATCGCGCACCGCCCTGGCCGCCTGTCCCAGGGCGTCCACTGACTGGACCAGAGACCCCGGCCGGTTCGGATCGACGGTCAGTGACCACAGCGTCGAGGGGGCGATGGCGATCATCTCGGCGTGGTCGTTGTCCGCTCCGGTGTCGGTCCCGGTGATCCGGCCCAGTGCAGCCATCAGCACCGGCACGCACTCGCTTTCTTCGGTGTCCTGCTGGTGCCGGTAGACATGGAAGCGGTCGCGGGCGACGATCAGCAACCGGGCCATATCCTCCGCGCGCTCGCCGTAGCGTCCCATCCAGAACAGGTCGGACAGCACACGTGGCGAGCTGACCGCCCAGGTGCCCGCGGCGGTCTTCACCGGCGGCTCCACCAGCGTCACCGCCTCGGCTCGGGCACGCGCGGTTGGGCGCACCCAGACATCCTTTGCCGCAACGGTTTGCAGCGTGTATGCGGCGGGGCCGGGCGCCAGCACGTAGCCGACGCCGCCGATCATCGGCGCATAACCGCTGCGTTGGGCAACGGTGAACAGCCGCATGCCGATGCCGGCTGACGACAATACACCGGCATGATCGGTCGGTGCCGACGAGAACTGTGGAAGCTCTTGGCCGATCCACTGCCAGGGCATTTCCTCGATCCACCCAGCCAATTCGGCCAGCTGCGCAGACGAAAGTGTCGGCCCGACAAGGGTTTTCCCGCCGACAGTGGACTTGATCAACAGCGACGAGAGATTGGCCAGCAGGTGCGAGCGTTCGACCGCGATGCCGCCCCAGTAGACCGGCGCAGTCCCCAGCAGCGGGGCTTCGCCGAGCAGTCGCTCGGCCAGCTCGGGCAGAAAACGCAGCAGCCCTGGGCTTTCCAGGATTCCGCTGCCCAGGGTGTTGACCACGGTCACCGTTCCGCGGTGTTGGGCCTCCACCAAACCGACGACACCCAGCCTGGAATCGGCGCGAAGGTCCAGCGGGTCCGCGTACACCGCGTCCACGCGGCGAAGAACCACATCGACCTGTTTCAGCGTGCCCAGCGAGCGCATCCACAGCTTGCCGTCGCGCACCACCAAATCCGCGCTTTCCACCATCGGAAAACCCAGCAACGTAGCGAGATACGCCTGATCGAAAGCGGTCTCCGAGTAGGTGCCCGGGGACAGCACCACCACCATAGGGTCTTGGGCGACGTCGGGTGCCGCGTCGATCAGTGCCAGCCGCAGCGCCTGCGCGAACGGGGTGGTCGGACGTGGCGCAATCCGCTCGTAGAGGTCCGGAATCGCGTGTGCGATAACGCGTCGGTCGGCCAGCGCGTAGCCGGCGCCCGACGGGGCCTGTGTCCAGTCGGCATTGACACCGAAGCTGCCGTCCGACAGCCGGCTGACATCACAGGCGTGCATGAAAAGCTGGTGGTGCCCGGGCACTTCGATTCCGGTGGCGCTTCGGACGTAGCCGGGATGGGCGAACAGCAGTTCAGCTGGAAGGACTCCTTCGGTGAGCAAGCTGCGCCGCCCGTAGAGATCCGCAAGCACGGCATTGAGCAGACGCGACCGCTGCACCAGTCCGGCCTCCAGCACTTCCCAATCCGGAGCCGACACCACGACTGGCAGTGCGTCCAGACTCCAGGGTCTGGGTTCCAAGCCGTGGCCGGCGGCTCCGTCCCGGCTGGGATCGACTTCGGTGTAGGTGATGCCGTCGTTGTCGATCAGGCTGTGCACCAGCGAGCGCAGCTGATTCAGCCCGTTGCGGCCGCGCTCGGCGACGGTGTCGGCCAGTTCGGCCCAGGCCGGCCGCACGTTGCCGTCGTCGTCGACGAATTCGTCGTAGCCGATTCCCGGGCCGTGCCGTAGATCGAACAGTGCTTCCTGCGCCCGCGCGGTTTGGTA
>DASXMA010000126.1:0-20204 GCA_036495965.1 Mycobacterium sp. | reverse complement strand
GATCAGGTTGAGCTGGCTGGTTTCCTTCAGCGCCGAGTCCAGGTCCTCCAGGCTGATCCGCTTGCGCGACCGCGCCGCCATGGCGTTGCGCTTGCGCGCACTGCGCCGGTCGGCGATCTGGCGGGCAATGCGGTCCTCGTCGACGACCAGGAGGTTGTCCCCCGCGCCGGGCACAGAAGTGAAGCCGATCACCTGCACCGGCCGCGATGCCAGCGCCTCGTCGACGTCGTCGCCATACTCGTCGACCATGCGGCGGACACGACCGTAGGCGTCGCCGGCGACCACCGAGTCGCCGACATGCAGCGTGCCGCGCTGCACCAGCACGGTAGCGACCGGGCCGCGACCGCGGTCCAGGTGTGCCTCGATCGCCACACCCTGGGCCTCCATGTCCGGGTTGGCGCGCAGATCCAGGGCCGCGTCGGCGGTCAGCAGCACCGCCTCTTCCAGCGCCTCGATGTTGGTGCCCTGCTTGGCCGAGATATCGACGAACATCGTGTCGCCGCCGAAATCCTCGGCCACAAGCCCATATTCGGTGAGCTGGGACCGGATCTTGGCCGGGTCGGCGCCCTCCTTGTCGATCTTGTTCACCGCCACCACAATCGGCACATCGGCGGCCTGCGCGTGGTTGATGGCCTCCACCGTCTGTGGCATCACGCCGTCGTCGGCGGCGACCACCAGAATTGCGATGTCGGTGGCCTTGGCGCCGCGGGCACGCATGGCGGTGAACGCCTCGTGGCCCGGGGTGTCGATAAAGGTGATCAGCCGCTCGGTGCCGTCCAGGTCGACCGACACCTGGTAGGCGCCGATGTGCTGAGTGATGCCGCCGGCCTCGGCCTCACGCACGTTGGCCTTACGGATGGTGTCCAGCAGCCGGGTTTTACCGTGGTCAACGTGGCCCATCACGGTCACCACCGGCGGGCGGACCTGGAGGTCCTCCTCGGAGCCTTCGTCTTCGCCGTAGGTCAGGTCGAAGGATTCCAGCAGCTCGCGGTCTTCGTCCTCCGGGCTGACGACCTGGACGTTGTAGTTCATCTCGCTGCCCAGCAGCTCGAGCGTCTCGTCGCCGACCGACTGGGTGGCGGTCACCATCTCGCCGAGATTGAACAACGCCTGCACCAGCGCCGCCGGATTGGCGTCGATCTTCTCGGCGAAGTCAGACAGGGATGCTCCACGTGCCAATCGGACCGTCTCGCCGTTGCCGTGCGGTAACCGCACGCCGCCGACGACGGGCGCCTGCATCGAGTCGTATTCCTGACGCTTCTGCCGCTTTGACTTGCGACCGCGCCGGGGCGCACCGCCGGGACGGCCGAACGCGCCGGCAGCGCCGCCGCGCTGTCCGGGACGGCCACCGCCGCCGCCACCGCCAGCGCCACCGGGACGGCCTCTGAAACCGCCTCCGGGCGCGGCACCTACTCCACCTCCCCCGCCACCGCGGTAGTTACCGCCGCCGCCGTCGGACCGGCCGCCACCAGGCCCGCCGGGCCGACCTGCACCGGGGCGGGGCCCGCCGGAACGGGCTGGGCGGCCCTGTCCATCGGCACCACCGGGACGGGACGGCATGCTGCCCGGCGACGCACCCGGGCGCGGTGCCCCGGGCCTGGCCGCGCCGGGACGGGGCGCTGGCGGACGCGGAATGGGCCGGTCGACCGGTTGGGCCGATGAGAACGGATTGTTGCCGACGCGGGGGGTACGGACGCCCGGCTTTGGCGCCGGTCACGGACGTGGTCCCGGCGTCATGCCGGGATGGGGCGCCCGTTGGCCGGGCGGCTGTCCGGAGGCGGGCGCTCCCGGCTGCCCCGGAGACGGGGCGGACGGCCGTGCGGGCGCCTGGGGCGCAGGTGCTTCTGCCGTCGCAGCCGGGGAGCCCTGGGCGGCAGCGGCGGCTCCATCGGCGTCGGCACGCGTAGCAGCCACTCCCGTTGCCTCGCCGTTGCCCGCGGACTTCGAAATCGCCTTGTCGAGGGCCTTGTCCAGCGACTTGGCGGGGGCCTTGGCGGCGCCCTTTTCGGCGGCCGGCTTGCCTCCTCCAAAGGATTCACGCAGCCGGCGAGCGACCGGTGCCTCTACGGTCGACGACGCTGATTTAACGAATTCGCCCTGTTCATTCAACCGGGCGAGAACTTCCTTGCTGGTGACACCGAGTTCCTTAGCCAACTCGTGTACGCGGGCCTTACCTGCCACTACATCTCCTGTCTATGAGGCGACAGTCGTGGGCCGCGCCTCGGGTTTAGCTATGACGCATTGTCATCGGGACTTCACGGTGTGCTCATGTTCTTTGCTACCTATCCTGTTGCCGGGCGAGTCGAGCGCACTTAGCAACTCTAAGTGCTCGACCACCGCGGATGTATCCGGTGAACCGGTGATGCGCAGCGCTTTGGCGAAAGCCCGCCGCCGGATCGCCTGCTGGGCGCACCGCGGTACGGGATGCAGCCATGCACCCCGCCCCGGCAGATTACTCCCCGTGTCAACGATCACGGCGTTTTCGCCGTTCCCGGTCGACACAGCCACCACTCGAAGCAGTTCGACGGCCAACTCTCGCTCTCGGCACCCGACACACGTCCGCACAGGTCCACCCACGTGTCGGTGCGCCCTTCTGGTTTCGGGGGCCGAAGGCTCGCGCTGGATCACGGCTCAGTCTAGCGTCACTTGACCGATGGTCAGAACCAGCCGCGGAGGCGCCGCGAGCTGCTGTGCTGCCAGCGCGGAAAGGGCAGGCGATCTCCGCCGTCAGCGGGCTGCCAACGTGAGTATCTGCCCGGCGATCAGCCTTATTCCACCGGGGAATTGAATGCCGGCACCTGCGCACTGGGACGGCACGGCCGTCCCGTCGACGGACGCGTTGTACTCGGCTGCGCCGCCGGCGACCGTGAGCCGGTGCAGGTCGAGCCGCCCGCCGGTGCAGACGATAACGAGTTCGTCGCCCTGCTGCGACCACAGGCCCCACCCGGAGCGGGCGAGGAACGGCACGGCAGTCTCCGGAAGGCGGAAGGTGTACGCGCCGGCCGGGCCGTCGTGGGTGAACCCGGCCAGCGCCTCCAGCGCCGACCAGCCGGCCAGCGACCGTGCGTAGTGGTCGCCGCACTCGATCTCGTTGAACGGGTTGCGCCGCCGCCCGTCGTAGCGCGCCCACACGGCGTCCAGCACGGCGCGCCCCTCTCGATACAAGCCCTCGCGCAAGCAGTGCGCGGCGACCTGGTACTCCGAGCCGGTCCATACCTCGTCGGCGTAGCGGATCGGCACTGCGGGCCGGCCGCCGTGCGGCCAAGTACACACCAGCAGCCCCGCGTCGTCACCGTCGGCGAACACCCGGTACGGGTGGGTGACGTCCCTGAGGTCCCCGAACCCGCGACGCAGGTTGTGCCGCACCACCGCAGCGAGGGCCGTGCGCACGTGCTCGGCGGGCAGCAGGTAGCCGAGGTCGAGCTGGTGCGCCCACCACTGCCCGATCAGCTGGTCGGCCAGGCATCCGTCGCCCCACTGATGGTCGGGGTTGTCGCCGGGCAGCAGCCGCTGCACGTAATACTCGCCGGTGAACAGCGCCGCGTCATAGGACTCGCTGGCCTGGGAGAAGGTGGCCCGATACGCCGCCGCCGCACCACTGTCGTCGAGGAGCAGGGCCATCTGCTCGGCGGCACGCAGCGCGGCCAACCACAGGGTGCCCATGAACGGGTTGCGCCCGGTGAGGTCGATGTCGTGGGTGCTGGGCTGGACGCCGCTGAGCATCCCGGTGCCGTCGATGTTCCAGGTGCGGTCGACGTGGCGCAGCAAGCGGGTGAGGTTGGGCCAGTACCGGCGCAGCCAATCCCTGTCTGCACCGCCTGCGCCCGCGCGATATTCGCGGTAGGCCTTCAGAACAGCGCCGAGCATGCCGTCCAGCGCCGGCTGGTCGGGGCCGCCGATCGACTCGCCCCACAACTGCGCCAGGTAGACCGGCGCGATCAGCCGGTGCGGTATGTACCCCGCCGGCGCCTGCATGATCTCGAGTTCGGTCTCGCGCATGCTCCGTTCCAGCTGGGGAAACGCCGCCGCGACCGCCTGCGCGTAGTTCCAGACGTGCGTGCAGTTGAGTGGACAGGAACCGCCGTACCGCCCTGACCACATCGCCGTGGAGGCGCCCAGCACCCCCTCGAAGGCGAAGAACCGCGCGTCGGCGGCGCGAAAGCAGGTGGGGCTGCGCACGGTCGCGAGCTGCGCAGCGAAGTGGGTGACGGCGGCATCGTCCAGGCCGGAGCCGGCTAGCGTGCCGGTCCACGCGCCGGTGGCCGCCCGCAGCGCGGACCAATCGCGGCGCACCCGCTCGAACACGTCCTGCGCGTCGGCGTAGCGGGTGGCGTAATGGTTGCCCAGCCAGAAGCGAGACCGCCCCCACTCCGGCCGGTCCGGCCCGAACTGTTCGAAGTTGACGTACCGGTTGGGGAAATACCAGGTCAGCGCAATCCGGATCAGCCGCTGCTGGCCTGGCTGCAGCAGAAACGGAACGCCGAGGCCGGCGTTCCAGGTGCTGCCCTCCGGGCTGGCACCGCTCGTCGACTGCGGGGCATTCCGCTGCGGGTCAGCGATACCCGCCGCCGGGGCCAACCGCGGTGCGCCGCTGGCCAGCGCCCTCGAGCGCAGAAAGGTGACGAACTCATCCGGGTGCCGCCACCGGGTCAGGGCGGCGGCCCGCGGCTCGTCGGCGGCCAGCACCATCTGCCCGGCGCCCGGGGCGTCGTCGGGGAGCGCGGCATTCTCCAGCACCACGCTGGTCCAGCCCTCGCGACGCAGCAGCCGATTGGTGTTGCCGCCGTACCCCGGCGCATGAACGCCGTCGATCGGGGTGATCCCGTCCCAGCCGACGGCGTTTTGCACGGTCGCACCCAGCGTTCCATGCAGCGGGTAGTCATCGTTGTTGACCAGCCGGAACGTGAATAGCGCCGCCGGAATGGAGCTGGCGTCGACATCCAGTGGCACCAGTGGGTTGAACGCCTCCAGCGTGACGTCCAGGGGAAGAGCCGCATCCAGATAACGCACCCGGGCGATCGGGTAGATGGCGCAGAAGGTCGTGCGGGCCACCCCGGGATGCCGGCTCAGCAGGTCGCGCTGCCAGTCCGGCACTACATCGTCGGTGACCAGCGGGGTGTCCGTCGAGTCCCACGGCGGCGCCTGCAAGATGCGCACCTCGTCCAGCGGCGGCTCCCACCGGCTGACCCGCAGCGCGAAGAACGACCCGGGCAGCGCTCCAGCATGGTTGCCGATGTTGTGTAGCTGCCACTGCCGCAGGCCGCCGTCGGCGCAGATGGCCAGGTTCCCGGCGCCGATGCCGCCAAGCGGCATGGCCAGGTGGGCGAACTCGGCGCCGTCGCACTCGGCAGCACGCAGGTCGTCGGGCTGAGCCCGATTGCCCGCCTTGCCCCCGCAAGCGGGAGGTGCCCCCACCTCACCCCGCTCCGCGGGCTGCATCATCGGCGGGCGGGTCACGTCAGCGGCTCGATGGGCGCACCGCCCACCTCCAGGTCGTCGGCGCCGGGCAGTGGCGGGCCCCGTACCGATGGGCGGTCCAGGTAGAAGAGCGCGGTAGAGGCGATGTCGTCGTGCAAGGGCTGGTAGCGGTGCCGTGACGTCCATCCGAGGGCCTGGATGTCCACGCGCAGGTCGGCGTGGAAGTGGATGGGGTCGAGAAGGTGCCAACGGTACATGCCGAACCGCTGCTGGCTGCCGTACAGCCCGTCCGGGCTGATGACCTGGTGCAGCCCGAGAAACGGTGTCGAGTAGACGGTATATCCCTGCCCGGGCACGTCGAAGTTCCAGGCGCCGCCGAAGTAGTCCTCCGTGCCGGTGCCGCAGATCGTGGGAAACTCCTCGTCACCGTCGAGGTAGAACTTGACCTCGCCCTCGCCCCACCAGCCGGGACGGTTGACGCCCCAGGCGAGGTATGTGCCCACGTACTTCCCGGTGCCGTGCACGGGGTCGAGGATTGGGTGCACGGTCCCGGCGACGAGGGGGTTGCTGCGGTGGAACTGGCTGTGCAGGTACCCATCGCCGGCTGAGCCGGTGTTCAAGTCGACGTCGATCTCGTAGCTGATCTGGTAGTACACGGTGGTGGTCTGCGGCGCGCGGTTCTCCAGTGTGAGCCGGGCGTGCCGTGGCACCGGCATCGGCCAATAGCTGTTGAAGCCACCGTGCGGGTTGGCCGCGACCGGCACGGAGGAGAGCTGGGCGAACTCACACCAGCCCTGGCCGAAGAAGTCGCCGACTGGGACCTCGATTGCGGGCCCGTCCGCGCCGTCCCAGTAGGCACGCAAGATGAGGCTTCGCCAGTTACTGGGGTGTGTGGTCAGCCAGATGTGGGTGATGAGCGCGGGTCCGTCGATGGTGGCCAGCAAATGCGTGGTGTTCCCGTCGATGCGGACGCTGGGCGAGATCTTCCAGCCCGGGCCGAGGTGTGCCGCGCAGGCCGCGCCGGTGCCCTCGGTGGCGCGCGCACCTCCGCCCTTGGCCCCATCGAAGTTCTCCGGGCTGATCGACCGCGATTGCGCACCGCTCAAGCGGGCCAGGGAACGGAGGTCGATCATGCCGCGACCACCGCCTCGGCCCAACGACCCGCCTCCTCCTCACGCCGCTGCGCGGCCTGCATCGTCACCGGGCTAGCGGTCGTGTGCCATCCCGTGACTGGCACCGTGTTCGGGCTGGTTCTCCGCATGTGCCGGCGAATCGCCGCGGATGTCGATACGCCACCCGGTCAGTCGGGCGGCCAACCGCGCGTTCTGGCCCTCCTTGCCGATGGCCAGCGACAACTGGAAGTCGGGCACCACCACCCGCGCGGCGCGGGCCGTCTGGTCGATAACCGATACCGACACCACCTTCGCCGGCGACAATGCGTTGGCGACGAAGCGGGACGGGTCCTCGTCGTAGTCGATGATGTCGATCTTCTCCCCGGATAGCTCGCTCATCACGTTGCGGACCCGCTGCCCCATCGGGCCGATGCAGGCACCCTTGGCGTTCAGGCCCGGTACGCGTGAGGCCACCGCGATCTTGGAGCGATGTCCGGCCTCGCGGGCCACCGCCACGATCTCGACCGATCCGTCGGCGATTTCGGGAACTTCCAGCGAGAACAGCTTCCGCACCAGGTTGGGGTGGGTCCGGGACAGCGTGATCAGAGGCTCACGGGCGCCGCGGCTCACGCCGACGACATAGCACCGCACCCGGTTCCCGTGCTCGTAGCTCTCGCCGGGAACCTGCTCGGCCGCCGGGATGACGCCCTCGGAGGCCTTGGTTTCACTGCCCATCCGGACGACGACCAGGCCGCGAGCGTTGGCGCGGCTGTCGCGCTGAATCACGCCCGCAACGATCTCGCCCTCGCGGGTGGAGAACTCGCCGTAGGTGCGCTCGTTTTCGGCATCGCGAAATCGCTGCAGCATCACCTGACGTGCGGTGGTGGCGGCGATGCGGCCAAAACCCTCCGGAGTGTCATCCCATTCACTGATGAGGTTGCCGTCCTCGTCCACCTCGCGGGCGATCACCCGAACGACACCGGTTTTGCGGTCAATCTCGATATGCGCGTCGTTCTGGTGACCCTGGGTGTGCCGGTAGGCGGTAAGCAGCGCGGATTTGATCGTCTCTAGCAATTCGTTGACCGAGATACCCCGGTCCACCTCGATCGCATGCAGCGCGGCCATGTCGATGTTCATGCTCCGGCCTCCGTCCTGTCGGCCCGCCCCATCTCAACCAATCCCGCCAGTTCCACCTCAGCCTGGGCTGGTTGCGAAAACTCAACCTGGACAACAGCTTTCACGATTTCGGCGAGTGGGATCCGGCGTACTGCCCACTCGCGGCCTTTGTGGACGACCAACGCGATCGTGTCTTCGCGCGTCTCGCCGACGCGACCGGTCATCCGCGATCCGTCCGACAGCGCCAGTTCGACCTTGCGGCCGCGCGCGCGGCGGAAGTGCTTCGCGCTGGTCAGCGGGCGGTCCACGCCGGGCGAGCTGACCTCCAACACGTAGCGATCTCGGATGCCGTCCAGGCCATCCAGCAAAGCCGATGCCGAACGCGACAAGGCGGCTATCGTGTCCAAGTCGAGGGCGGTGTCACCGTCGGCGATCACACTGATCCGTGGCGGGCGCGCGCGAGTATCGATGACCACGTCTTCGATTTCATAGCCGGCGCGCGCGAACTCTCCACCGAGTAGCTCGATCACCTGCGTCTGCGAAGGTAGCCCGGTGGTCACGGCGAGCTCCTCATCTTGAGTTGTCCGGTCATCTGGCGGATGTCGTCGCCCAGGCGGCTTCCGGTGTCCCGGCGGAACGCTCCCGTTTCCACCAGGACCAGCTATCAACGATACGCCAGGAATCGCATATGACGGGCGTGATCGCGTGGTCAAGGTCCTGTTGGCGTACCTGCCGTCGAACCAATGGCAGGATGTTGCTGTGCCCAGCGCAGTACCCGTCACCAACCGGCGGGGTGTGCTCGCCGGCGGCGCGGCCATCGCCGCGCTCGGGGTGGTTGTGTCCGCCTGCGGCGAGCCCCCGCCCAAGCCCCCGGCCGTCGAAGAGCTGCTGGGGCCGTTAGACCAGGCGAGGCGCGACAGTGTGCTCGCCGGTGCCGCCGCGGCGGCCCTCGGCAACCCGCCGCAGATCGCCGCCGCGCTGACGGTGGTCGCCACTCAGCGCGCCGCGCATGCGCGTGCCCTGGCCACCGAGATCGCCCGGGCAGCAGGCAAGCTTTCGTCTTCGTCGAGCGAAACGGCCAGCCCCAGCCCGACCGCGCCGGGGGCACCGCCACCGCCACCGCCGCCGCTGGCGGACGTCGTCGACGCGCTGCACGCATCGGCCGAGAGCGCCAGTCGGTTGGTGGCCACGTCGTCGGGCTACCGGGCGGGGCTGCTCGGCTCCATCGCCGCTTCCTGTACGGCGTCCTACATGGTTGCCCTGGTGCCCGCGGGGCCGACTCCATGACCTCCTTTCAGCCCACGCCGGGCGCCACGCCGAAGCTTTCACCCGTCACCAAGGACTCCGACAACACGGCGCTGTGTGATGCGCTGTCCGTCGAACACTCGACGATTTACGGCTACGGCATCGTGTCCGCGCTGTCACCGCCCGGTGTCAACAACTTGGTGGTGGAGGCGCTACAGCAGCACCGCCAACGCCGCGACGACGTCATCGCCATGCTGACCGCCCGCAAGGTCAACGCCCCGGTCGCCGCCGCCGGCTACCAGCTACCCATGCTGGTGGGCAGCGCGGCGGATGCCGCACGACTGGCCGTGCGGATGGAAAGCGACGGCCAGACGGCTTGGCGCGCCGTCATCGAGCACGCCGAGACCGGCGAGGACCGGGCGTTCGCCTCCACGGCCCTGACCCAGAGCACAGTGATGGCCGCCCGGTGGAACCGGGTATTGAACGCCTGGCCCATCACCACGAGTTTCCCGGGCGGCAACGAATAACGCCGTGTCCGCTAGCCGGCTGCTCGGCCGGCCAGGGCCGCCACGATGTCGGTGGCCAGCGACGTGCCGGCGGCCAGCTCGCGAGTCTGTCCGCTAAACCGGTCGCGCAGCTCCACCACGCCGTCCGCCCAGCCACGCCCGACCACGACGATCCAGGGCATGCCCAGTAGCTCAGCGTCTTTGAACTTGACGCCGGGCGATGCCTGGCGATCATCGAGTAGCACCTCGAGCCCCAAGCGGTCCAGGTCGGCGGCCAATGTCGCGGCTCCCGCGCGAGCCTCGGCGTCCTTGTTGGCGATCACCAGGTGAACGTCGAACGGCGCGATCGACGACGGCCAGCGCAAGCCCAGCTCGTCATGCTGCTGCTCGGCGACGACGGCGACCAGCCGCGACACCCCGACGCCGTAGGAGCCCATGATCAATCGCACCGGTTTGCCGTCCTCACCGAGCACGTCGGCGGTGAAGGCATCGGTGTACTTGCGACCGAGCTGGAAAATGTGCCCGATCTCGATCCCGCGCGCCATGACCAACCGACCGGCGCCGTCGGGCGACGGATCGCCCTCGCGCACCTCGGCGGCCTCGATGGTGCCGTCGGCGGTGAAGTCACGCCCGGCCACCAATCCGACGACATGCCGACCGGGCTCATCGGCCCCGGTGATCCAGCTGGTGCCGTCGACCACCCGCGGATCGACGAGGTAGCGAACATCGTTGTCCCGCAATGCCTTCGGTCCGATGTAGCCCTTCACCAGGAACGGATGCTTGGCGAAATCGTCGTCGTCGAGCAACGCGTAGTCGGCCGGCTCCAGCGCGGCGCTCAGCCTCTTGTCGTCGACCTCGCGGTCGCCCGGCACACCGATGGCCAGCAGCTCCCAGTCGCCGCCGGGCCGGCGGACTTTGACCAGGACATTTTTCAACGTGTCAGCGGCGGTGACCGCTCGGCCCAGGTCAGCCTCGTTCGCCCAGGCCACCAGGCTGGTGATGGTCGGTGTGGCACCGGTGTCGTGCACCGCCGCCTCGGGCAGCCCATCGATGGGCAGTGCGTCCGGGCGAGCAGTGATCACCGCCTCGACGTTGGCCGCATAACCGGACTCCAGGCACCGCACAAACGTGTCCTCGCCCACCGGGCTCTCGGCCAAAAACTCCTCGGAGGCACTGCCGCCCATGGCGCCGGACAGCGCCGAAACGATGACGTAGCGCACCTTCAGCCGATCGAAGATCCGCTGATAGGCCTCCCGATGCGCGTGGTAGGCCGCCTTGAGCCCGGCGCTGTCGATGTCGAAAGAGTAGGAGTCCTTCATGACGAACTCCCGAGCGCGCAGGATGCCGGCTCGCGGCCGCGCCTCGTCACGGTATTTGTTCTGGATCTGATACAGCGTTAGCGGAAAGTCCTTGTAGGAGCTGTACTCACCCTTGACGGTCAGGGTGAAAAGCTCTTCGTGTGTGGGGCCCAGCATGTAGTCGTTACCGCGACGATCGCGCACCCGGAACACGCTGTCGCCGTATTCGGTCCACCGGTTCGTCGTCTCATACGGCGCGCGCGGCAGCAAGGCAGGGAACAGAATCTCCTGCCCGCCAATCGCGTTCATCTCTTCGCGGACGACACGTTCGATGTTGCGCAGCACCCGCAGCCCGAGCGGCAGCCAGCTGTACAGCCCGGGCGCGACGGGTCGGACATATCCCGCCCGAACCAGGAGCTTGTGGCTGGCCACTTCGGCGTCGGCGGGATCGTCACGCAGGGTGCGCAGGAACAACTCGGACATCCGGGTGATCACAGCGGGCAAGCCTAATGGTGACCGGGCGTCCGGCGACGATGCGGCCCGCGGCGGGGCACCACACTCAGGCGGCCGGATCGCCTTGGGCTACAGCTCCCCGGCGTCGATGGCTTCCTTGACCTCCTGAGCATGAGCAACCTGCCCAGGGGTGTAGCCGATGAACAGCGCCGCACCGCCGACTATGACGGCCACTCCGGCCACCCACAGCAGGCCGTAGGTGTAGCCGTGGTCAAGCGCGTGCAACTGCGCGTCGTTCATGAACTTCACCGGGCCGGTGGTGCCGCCCAAATACAGGGTGCGCGAGGTGATCACGGCCTGGATGACGGCCAGCACCAGCGGCCCGCCCAGGCTCTGCAGCATCAGCGTGACCGCCGATACCGGGCCGATCCGGTCGAAGCCAACACCGGCGATCGCCGACAGGGTCAGCGGGACGACGGCCATACCGATGCCGAGTCCGCCGATGACGATGGGCAGTACCAGGTTGGGGAAGTAGGCCACGCCGCGATTCATGAACGCCCAGCCGTAGATCATCGCCCAGAAAAGCAGAATTCCGCCGCCGATCGTCAACACCCGGGGCGAAAACCGTGACGCCAGCTGCGAAGACACTCCGAGGCCGATACCCATCGCGATGACGAACGGAATGAACCCGACGCCCGCCCGCAGCGCGCTGTAGCCCAAGATGTCCTGCACGTACAGACCGATGCTCACGGTCAAACTGAACATGAGTCCGCCGGCCAGGAAGATCGCGGTGAATGTGACCAGCCGGTTACGGTCGCGGAACAAGTCGAACGGCACGACGGGATTGTCGGCGGTGCGCTCCACGATGGCGAAGGCAATCGCGGCCGCCAAAGCCACCGCGCCTGAACCGATGGTGGTCACCGAGATCCAGCCCTTCTCCGGGCCCACCGAGAAGGCGAAAACGGCGGCGGTACACGCCAGGGTGGCCAGCACGGCCCCGGTAGCGTCGAGCTTCATCCGCTCTCTATTGGTCTCGCGCAGCGCGGTGCGGGCCAGGTAGATCATCACCAGCCCGATCGGCACGTTCACCATGAACGCCAGCCGCCACGACACCTCGGTCAGCGCCCCGCCGACCACCAGACCCATCACCGAGCCGATTGCGGTCATCGCGGCGAACACGGCCGTCGCGGCATTGCGCGCCGGACCCTTGGGGAAAGTGGTCGCAACCAGCGCCAGGCCGGTCGGCGATGCGATGGCCGATCCGATGCCCTGCAGAAGCCGAGCGATCACCATCGTCGCCTCGTCCCAGGCCACGGCGCACAACACCGAGGAGATGGTGAATAGGGTGACGCCGACGATGAAGGTGCGCTTTCGCCCGATGGTGTCGCCGAGGCGTCCGCCGAGCAGCATCAGCCCGCCGAAGGTGAGCACATATGCGGTGATCACCCAGCTACGGCTGGCATCGGACAGGCTCAGGTCGTTTTGAATCTTAGGAAGCGCGACGATGGCGACGGTGCTGTCCATGGTCGCCAACAGCTGCATACCACCAATTGCGATGACCGCTGCGATGAAGCGACGAGAGGGCAGCCACGCGGGGTAATACCTGCTGATACGTGTTGAGGCGGTCTCCGCCGGACGCGTGGGGTGCGTCGGGGCTGGACGATCGGGGCGCGCAGCTGTCCAATTGTGGACTGCGCGCTCTGTTTCGTTGAGAGCCGTCATAACGGGTTACCTTACAGTAATCTTAAGAATCGTTTAAAGGGCGAACGCGGCGACCGGCCCGATGACAATGATCGCGGGAGGTCGGATCCCTTCCGCCCGGATCTTGTCCGGCGTGTCGACGAGGGTGGCCCGCAACGTGTGTTGAGCTGGCGTTGTTCCATGCTGAACCACCAGCACAGGTGTATCCGCAGGTCGGCCGCCTTTTAACAGGACATCGACGAAAAGTTCGATGCGTTCAACCGCCATCAGCAAAACGATGGTGCCCGACATTGCAGCCAATGCATTCCAATTCACTAACGATTCGGGATGTCCCGGCGCCAGGTGCCCGCTGACCACCACGAACTCGTGATTTACCGCCCGATGAGTGACCGGAACACCCACCGATGCGGGTACGGCTATGGCACTTGTCACTCCTGGCACCACCGTCACGGGAATCCCGGCCTCGGCGCACGCCAGTACTTCTTCATAACCACGCGCGAACACAAAGGGGTCGCCACCCTTGAGGCGGACCACGAAGTTCCCGGCCCGGGCCCGGTCGATCATGACGTCGTTGATCGCGTCTTGGGCCATGGCCCGCCCGTACGGGATCTTGGCAGCGTCGATGACTTCCACATGCGGCGGTAGCTCGGCGAGCAGTTCGGGCGGCGCCAGCCGGTCGGCGACCACCACGTCGGCCTGGGCGAGCAACCGACGGCCACGGACGGTGATCAGTTCGGGGTCGCCGGGACCGCCGCCGATCAGCGCCACCCCGCCGTGTATGACGTCGGAGCTATCGGAGCCCACAGAGCTTTCCGGGGTGATTACCCCGGTCTGCAACGCCTCGCGGATGGCCGACCGGATCGCCGCCGATCGGCGGTGCTCGCCGCCGGCCAGCACCCCTACCGACAGCCCCGCGTAGCTGAAGGACGCCGGGGTCACCGCGGTCCCCGCAACGGCGATGTCGGCACGGACGCAAAAGATCTGGCGCCGATCGGCCTCATCGACCACCGCGGCGTTCACCTGAGCGTCGTCGGTGGCCGCGATCGCGTACCAGGCTCCGGCGAGGTCCCCGTCGCGGTATTCACGCAATGACAAGGTGATTCCGCCCATCGCCTCGACGGCGCGGGTGGCGGTACGCGAGATGACGTGGACGTTTGCGCCGGTGGCGATGAGCAGGGGTAAGCGGCGCTGCGCGACGGTCCCCCCGCCGACCACGACGACCTTCTTGCCGACCAGCCGCAATCCGACCAGATAGGCGCTCTCGGTCACCCGCCAAGCTTAGTGGGCTGGTGGTTGCGCCCGGCGGCGCGCGCCACGAAGCGCGTCACCGCCTCCGGCACTGCAGCCGGGTGGGTGTGTAGATATGACGCGTGCACCCCGGCGTGCACGACGCCGTCTCGCGCCGCAGCCCTGTCATGGGCCTGTTCCTCAACCTGGTATACCCACGCCGGCTGGTAGCTATCGGTGAATGTGACTGCGGTTCGGTGGAATTCGTGTCCAACCACCCGCTGGCCGACGGAATACAGCGACGAATCCGCGACGGCGACGGCGTCGCGATACGCCAACGTCAGCTGCGGGGTGAACCGCGCCGATCCTGCCAGCACTCCGCACATCGGGTACCCGTCGAGTTCGGCGGCCAAATAGATCAGCCCGGCGCATTCGGCATGCACCGGCGCACCGGCGGCGGCAAGCTCGTTGATCTGCCGGCGGACCACGTCGTTGGCGGAGAGTTCCGCGGTGAACTGCTCGGGGAAGCCGCCGGGCAGCAGCACCGCGACGGTGCCGTCGGGCAACGCATCAACGAGCGGGTCGAACTCGGCCACATCGGCACCGGCGGCCCGCAGCAGCTCGGCATGTTCGGCGTAGCCGAAGCTGAATGCCTTTCCCGCTGCCATTGCGACGACGGCGTGGCCGCCCGGGGTTTGGCCTACTGCCGCCGCGGGGTTCCACGGCGCATCGGTGGCCCGGATTCCGGCAGCCGCAACCACAGCGGCCAGGTCGATATGGCGAGCGACCAAGGCCGTCATCGCCTCGACCGCGAGCCGTGCACGTCGTCCGTACTCAGCCGCGGTGACAAGACCCAAATACCTTGTCGGCAGCTCTAATTCAACCGCTCGCGGAATGGCGCCCAGCACCGGGACGCCAGCGTGCTCGCATGCCTGTCGCAGCACGTGCTCATGTCTGGCCGAGCCGACCCGGTTGAGGATCACTCCGGCGATCCGGGTTGCGGTATCGAACGTGGAAAAGCCATGCAACAGTGCGGCAATGCTGTGACTCTGGCCGCGCGCGTCGACCACCAGGATCGCCGGGGCACCCAGCAGACCGGCGACGTGGGCGGTGGAGCCTGCTGGGGGGGTGGTCGTGGCCGGCCCGATCCGCCCGTCGAACAGTCCCATCACCCCTTCAATCACCGCGATGTGCGCGCCGCCGGCACCGTGGGCGTATAGCGGTCCGATGAGCCGCTCCCCCACCAGCACCGGGTCGAGGTTGCGTCCGGGCCGTCCCGCGGCCAGGGTGTGGTAGCCCGGGTCGATGAAGTCCGGGCCTACCTTGAACGGCGCGACAGTATGGCCCGCCTGCCGCAGCGCCCCCATCAAACCCGTTGCGACCGTGGTCTTTCCGCTACCCGACGCGGGTGCAGCGATGACGACCGCGGGGACACTCACCACTCGATGCCCTTCTGTCCCTTACGCCCGGCATCCATCGGGTGCTTGACCTTGCTCATCTCGGTAACCAGATCGGCGGCCTCGACCAACCGCGGCGGCGCATCGCGGCCGGTGATCACGACATGCTGCTGGCCGGGCCGGGCCAGCAGCACGTTCACCACCTGGTCCACGTCGACCCAGCCCCACTTCAGTGGATAGGTGAATTCGTCCAGCACATAGAAGTCGTGGCGCTGCGCGGCCAGCCGGCGCGAGATCTCCGCCCAGCCGTCGGCGGCTGCGGCAGCATGATCGGGTTCGCTGCCCGCCTTACGCGACCACGACCAGCCCGCACCCATTTTGTGCCATTCGACGGCCCCACCGACCCCGTGCTGGTCGTGTAACTGGCCGAGCTGACGGAATGCTGCCTCTTCGCCTACCTTCCACTTGGCGCTCTTGACAAACTGAAACACCGCGACGTCGAGTCCAACATTCCACGCCCGCAACGCCATTCCGAATGCAGCCGTCGACTTGCCCTTGCCGTCGCCGGTGTGCACGGCCAATATGGGCGCGCTGCGCCGCGCCCGGGTGCTCAGCCCATCGTCGGGGACCTGCAGCGGACGGCCTTGTGGCATAAGCGGTTACCTTTCTCAGGCGACGCTGCGCACGGCCCGCGTCAGATAATCGGCGTGCAACTGCTCCAGCCGCACGACCGGCGCGCCCAGCTGGCGAGCCAGCTGCTCGGCCAAGCCCAGCCGCACATACGATGTTTCGCAGTCCACAACCACCGCCGCCGCACCTTCGGCGAGCAACCGCGCCGCCGCGGTTCGACTGCGGCCCAACGGGTCCAGCCCGGCGTTGGCCCGGCCGTCGGTGAGCACCACCACCAGAGAACGGCGGGCAGGGTCGCGCGCCTTTTCCCGGGCGATGAGCTCACGCGCGGCCAGCAGCCCTTCGGCGAGCGGAGTCTTGCCACCGGTGTCGAACCGGCCCAGCCGCCGTCCGGCGATGTGCGCCGACGATGTCGGCGGCAGCAACAGCCGCGCCTCCTGCTGGCGGAAGGTGATTACCGCGACCTTGTCACGGCGCTGATAGGCGTCGCGCAGCAGCGACAGGGTGGCGCCGCTGACGGCGGCCATGCGATCACGAGCGGCCATCGAACCGGACGCGTCGACCACGAAGATCACCAAATTGCCTTCGCGTCCCTCGCGAATGGCCCGGCGCACGTCGTCCGGCCGCAGCCGTAGCGGCCCCGCTCCTGCGTGCTCGGCGGCCGACAGCAGGGTGGCGAAAAGGTGCAGTCCGTGCCCCGCGGAACCCGTGTCGTCGCCGTCGGCAGCCGCCACCACGCTGCCGGAGACATTGCGGGCCCGCGACCGTCGTCCGGGCGCGCCCTCGCCGATGCCCGGCACCCGCAGCGCCCGGGTACGGAAGGTCTTCGACGGTGGCGCGCTCGGTTTCGGCGACGATCGCAAGCGCGGCGAAGCCGGGCGCGGCGGGTCGTCGCCAATCGGTTTCGGCGGCCTGAACGACGATCCGGAGTTCGATTGCGGCAGACCTGATTCCGCGCCGGCTGGTTGACCGCCGCCCGGCGGGTCGGGATCAGGTTCGGGATCACTGCCGGCCTGAGCCAGGGCCTCGTCCAGCTGGTCGCGATCGATACCGGGATCGTCGAAGGGATCGCGGCGGCGCCGATGCGGCAACGCCAGTTCGGCCGCCACCCGGATGTCCTGCTCCTCGACGGCGCCCGCACCGCGCCAGGCGGCGTGCGCGGCGGCCGTACGGGCCACCACCAGATCGGCCCGCATACCGTCGACGTCGAACGCCGCGCACAGCGCAGCAATGCGCCGCAATTCGTTGTCCGGCAACACCACGTCGCCGACGAGCGCACGCGCGGCCGCAATCCGGCGGGCCAGCTCGGCGTCGGCCTCGGCATAACGCTCGGCGAACGCGTCCGGGTCGGCCTCGTAGGCCATCCGCTGCCGGATGACTTGCACTCGCACGTCGACGTCACGCGACGCGTGCACGTCGACGGTGAGACCGAACCGGTCCAGCAGTTGCGGGCGCAGTTCGCCCTCTTCGGGATTCATCGTGCCGATCAGTACGAACCGGGCCTCGTGGGAGTGGGAGATGCCGTCGCGTTCGATATGCACCCGTCCCATCGCAGCGGCGTCGAGCAACACGTCGACCAGATGATCGTGCAGCAGATTGACCTCGTCGACGTAAAGCACGCCACCGTGTGCACGGGCCAGCAATCCCGGCGAGAATGCGTGCTCACCGTCGCGCAGCACCCGCTGCAGGTCCAGTGAACCGATCACCCGGTCCTCGGTTGCGCCGAGCGGCATTTCGACCAAGCCGGCGCCCGAATCGGCATCAGCACTCCCGGTCGCGGCGGACAGCAACGCGGCGAGCCCACGCACCGCGGTCGACTTGGCGGTGCCCTTCTCGCCGCGGATCAGCGCCCCACCGATCTCCGGTCGAACGGCGCACAGCAGCAGCGCGAGCCGCAGCTGATCGTGCCCGACGATCGCACTGAACGGATAGGGCTTCACGGCTGTGCCACCGGTCCGGAGGCGGGCCGCAGCATCGGCACGTGCGGAACCCCGTCATCAACGAAATCGTCACCGTCGCGGACAAATCCGTGATGGGCATACATCTCTGCGAGATAGGTTTGTGCGTCGATCCGGCATGGGTAGTCGCCCACCTCGGCCAGCGCGGCCTGCAGCAGTCGGGTGGTGTGGCCCTGGCCGCGCGCGCTGCGTTTGGTGCACAGCCGGCCGATCCGGAATGCCTTCTCGCCTCCGGCGTGCTCCTCCATCAGCCGTAGCGTACAGATCACCTCGCCGTCAGGTGTTTCCAGCCAGAAGTGCCGAGTCTCGGCGAGCAGGTCGCGCCCATCCAGCTCCGGGTACGGGATAGCCTGTTCGACGACGAAGACTTCCACCCGCAACTTGAGCAACTCGTAAAGAGTCGGAGCGTCAAGGTCTTTGGCCCAGATGCGGCGCAGCGCCATGGTCATGATCGCCCCTTCGAATCAGGTCCCAACTGCAGTGCCTTGGTGCCCCACGACCACACCTCGTCGTACAACGCCGGCTCACGAGACAGCTCGGCCCCCAGCGACGGCACCATTTCTTTGAGCGTCGGCAACCACGACTGATACCGGCCGGCAAAGCAGCGTTGCAGCACATCGAGCATGGCCGGTACGGCGGTCGATGCTCCCGGCGAGCCGCCGAGCAGGCCCGCAATCGTGCCGTCGGCGTCGCTCAGCACGGTGGTAACGAACTCGAGCACCCCACCTTGGCGCCTGTCTCGACGGATCACCTGCACGCGCTGGCCCGCCGCCGTCAATTCCCAGTCCGAATCCAGGGCGCTGGGCGCGAATTCGCGCAGCGCGTGGACCCGGTCCGGTGCGGAGAGCCGCAGCTGGCCGATCAGATAATTGATCAGGGTCATCTGGGTGATGCCGACACCGAGCATCGACAACACATTGTTGGGCTTGATTGACCGGGGCAGGTCGCTGAAGTGGCCGTGTTTCAAGAACTTCGGCGACCAGCCGGCGTACGGTCCGAACACCAGCCACGACTTGCCGTTGACGAACCGCAGGTCCAGATGCAACGCCCCGAGCGGTGGGGCTCCCGGCGCGGGCACGCCGTACACCTTGGCCTGATGCGCGGCGGTGAGCGCCGGGTTGTCGGTGCGCAGGAACCGGCCGCCGATAGGGAAGCCGGCGAAGCCTCTGATCTCTTTGATGCCGGACTTCTGCAACAGCGGCAGAGCGTCACCACCGGCCCCGACGAACACGAATTTGGCTTTCAGTCGGCGTTTTTCGCCGGTGCGGCGATTGCGAATCAGCACCGTCCAGCTGCCGTCGGATTGACGGGTCAGGTTGGTGACCTCGTGACCGAACAGCGCTGTAGTGCCATGGCGCACGCAAAAGCCGATGAGCTGTCGAGACAGTGCGCCGAAGTCGACGTCGGTGCCCTCGGCGGCCCAGTTGAGCGCAACCGGCTCGGAGAAGTCACGTTTGGCGGCCATGAACGGCAGCCTGCGGGCGAACTCGTCGCGGTCGGTAATTAACTCCGTACCCGCGAACAGGGGGTTGCCGGCCAAGGCCCGCTGACGCCGTCGCAGGTAATCCACGCGTTCGGCGCCGTGGACGAAGCTCACGTGCGGGACGGCGTTGACGAAGCCGGGGTCGCCCAGGATGCCCTTCTCGACGGCGTACGCCCAGAACTGGCGGGTCACCTGGAACTGCTCATTGACGGCCACCGCCTTGGTGATGTCGATGGAGCCCTGGGAGCCGCAGTGCTCCGGGGTGTAGTTCATTTCGCACAGCCCGGCGTGCCCGGTGCCGGCGTTGTTCCACGGACTGCTGCTTTCAGCGGCGGCGGCGTCCAGCCGCTCGATCAGGGTGATCGACCAGTCGGGCTCCAGCCGCCGCAGCAACGCGCCCAGCGTGGCGCTCATAATGCCCGCGCCCACCAGTACGACGTCGGTGCGCGCGCTTGCGGCTAGGTCCGACACCCGATCGCCTGTCCTTCCTTCGACTGTGCCGGTCCCAGGTTATCCCGAGGATGTGGGCACAACGACGTGCGCCTGCCCGCCTCCAACAAAAGCTTTGACCACGCTTTAAGCTGGCGTCGTGACTGGCTGGGTGCCCGATGTGCTGCCCGGCTACTGGCAGCGCACACTCCCGCTCGGGTCCGATCCCGC
>DASXMA010000125.1:0-20417 GCA_036495965.1 Mycobacterium sp. | reverse complement strand
CACCACCGACCCACCGTCGCTGGCCGCGAAGCCCTTCTTGAACTTCTTGATGATCTCGGTGAGCTGGTTCTCGCCTTCTTCGGATAGCTTCTGGCTGTCGCGGATCCCGGCCAGGAATTTCTCTTCGGAAGCCCGCATGTGGTCCAGCAACTCGGTTTCGAACCGCCTGACGTCCTCGACGGGCACGGAGTCCAGGTGGCCGCCGGTGCCCAAGAAGATCGAGACCACCTGCTCCTCAACCGGCATGGGCTGGTACTGCCGTTGCTTGAGAAGTTCGACCAGCCGTTCGCCGCGCTCCAGTTGTGCCTTGGACGTGGCGTCAAGGTCCGAAGCGAAGGCCGCGAACGACTCCAATTCGCGGTACTGCGACAGGTCTAAACGCAATGAGCCGGCCACCTCTTTCATGGCCTTGATCTGCGCGGCACCACCCACGCGGGACACCGAGACACCAACGTTGATGGCCGGCCGGACACCTTGGTTGAACAGGTCGGACTCAAGGAAGCACTGCCCGTCGGTGATCGAGATGACGTTGGTCGGGATGTAGGCCGAGATGTCGTTGGCTTTCGTCTCAATGATTGGCAGACCAGTCAGCGAACCGCCACCGAGGTCCTCGGAGAGCTTGGCGCAACGCTCCAAGAGCCGCGAGTGCAAGTAAAAAACGTCGCCCGGGTAGGCCTCGCGGCCTGGCGGGCGGCGCAGCAGCAGCGAGATTGCGCGGTACGCCTCGGCCTGCTTGCTCAGGTCATCAAAGACGATCAACACATGCTTGCCCTCGTACATCCAGTGCTGGGCAATCGCCGAACCGGTATACGGCGCAAGCCATTTGAATCCGGCGGAGTCCGACGCCGGTGCCGCGACAATAGTGGTGTAGTCCATCGCGCCGCCCTCGTCGAGCACTCGGCGGACGGCGGCGATCGTGGTGCCCTTCTGGCCGATGGCTACGTAAACGCAACGCACCTGCTTGCGTTCGTCGCCCGACTCCCAGTTCTGCCGCTGGTTGAGGATGGTGTCCACGCAGACAGCGGTTTTGCCGGTCTTGCGGTCGCCGATGATCAGCTGGCGCTGGCCCCGGCCGATCGGGGTCATGGCGTCGATGGCCTTGATCCCGGTCTGCAGCGGCTCCTTGACGCCTTGGCGCTGCACCACCGACGGTGCCTGGATCTCCAGCGCGCGGCGGGTGTCGGTCTCGATGTCGCCCTGCCCGTCGATCGGCTGAGCCAGGGGGTTGACCACCCGCCCCAAGAACGCGTCGCCGACGGGGACCGACAACACTTCGCCGGTGCGCTTGACCTGCTGACCTTCTTCGATTTTCTCGAAATCACCCAGGATCACCGCGCCCACGCTGTGCTCGTCGAGGTTGAGTGCGACGCCCAGGACTCCGCCCGGGAACTCGAGCAGTTCCTGGGTCATCACGGAAGGCAAACCCTCGACGTGCGCGATGCCGTCCCCAGCGTCGGCGACGGTACCGACCTCTTCGCGGGACGTGTCGGAGGTGAAGGAGCCTACGTACTCCTCGATGGCGCTTTGGATGTCATCAGCGGAGATTGTCAACTCGGCCATGGCTTTTCGTCTTCCTACTTGATTTCCGTCGTTCGCGGGAGATTGTGGTTATGTTTTCTCAATCGGGTAACTGAGCTTTGGCCGCTTCCAGACGAGACGCGAGCGTACCGTCGATCACCTCGTCAGCCACAGCGATGAGCAACCCACCCAGCACTTCGGCGTCGATCTGCAGATGCACCGTTGCGGGATGACCGTAGATGCGGCTGAGCACTTCGGTGAGACGAGTGCGCTGGGCATCGCTGAGTTCGGCCGCCGCACTGACCTGCGCGACGACTTCGCCGCGACGCGCCACCGCAACTTCTGCCAAAAACTTCATGGCCTCCTCGGCCGGCTCACCTCTCAGCAGTTCGACAGTCTGGGTAAGCAGTGCATTCGTAATCCTGTTGCTCCTGCCGCTGGCGCTCTTGAGCACATTGCGCAGCAACCCGATACGGCCTTCGGCCGGAAGTCCGTAGTCGCCCAACAGAATGGCAAGCCGCGGCTGCGCGTCGAGAATTCGGGAGAACCGGAACAGCTGGTCTTCGACCTCGTCGACGCGATCCTCGCGTTCGGCGACTTCCAATAAGGCTTGCCGCGACACATGCTCGATGGCGTCGACCAGATCCGAGTTGGCAGACCACCGCTCCGAGACCGCCGCCCGCAGCACGTCGAGCGTGGCATCGCCAACCTTGCCGGATACCAACCGCTCGATCAACCGGACCCTCGGGGCCGCGTCTTCGGCCGGCACGGTGAGATACCGGGTGACGACGATCTCGCGGTGCAGCATGCTGGCTACCGACACCAACTCGGCGGAAAGCTTCTCCAGTGCTTGATCGTCGAGGTCCTTGGCGATGGTGGTGAACCGATCCGACAGGCTAAGCAGTGCCTGCCGACTGGCTGAGCGCATCTTCGCCAGTAGTGGATACTCGACCTCGGCCGAGGCCGGCGCCATGTCGTCGAGCTCGTCCAGGAAACGCTCGACGGTGGCCGATTGCTGCGCCGGGTCGCTCACGTAGTCACGCACCAATTCGCCTGCTTGGCGGACAGATTCGTGGCCGAGCTCCAGGCGAAGCTGACGGACCAGCTGGGTCCGCAAAAGTTCGGTCTGGCGGACACCTTGCGACTTGACGCGGTCCGCCTCGACATCGGCCTGGGCCCGCATTTGTTCGGCAATACGTTCGGCATCCCCCTGGGCTTCTTCGACCAGCTGTTTCGCCTCCGACTTAGCTTCCTCGACGGCCTTGCTGTGAGCCTGATTCGCCTCCTTCAGCCGATCCGCCGCTGCCGCCGAATCCTTCAACTGTTGGCGCACCGTCTCTTGCCGAGCGATCATCAGCCGGCGCACCGGCGGCACCACATAACGCCACACCAGCCACACGATGGCCGCGAATCCGATCAACTGCCCGATAAAAGTCGACATCGATAGTTACCTTGTCGCAGCTGATGTGGTGACGTCGACGCCGAGAATTCGACTGGCCAGGGTCGCCGACATGGTCCCGACATTGGCGCGCAGATCCAGTTCCACCGCGTCCCTCTCCCGCTTCAATTGTTCGGCGGCCATTTGCAACGTCGACATCGCCTGCCGCTCGGCTTCGGCGCGCGCGTCTTCGATGACCTTACGGCCCTCCGACCGGGCATTGTCGCGAAACGACCCCGCCTGGACTCGACCTTCCTTCATGGCCTCTTCGTAATCGGCCTTGGCGGCTTCGAACTGCTCAGACGACTCCTTGTTGTCGGCCTGCGTCTTATGGACCATGGCGTCGCGTTCGCGCAGCACCTTCATGATCGGCGGCACCACGAAGGTGCCGATCACGGCGAGCACGATGAGGAAGATGGCCAGCACGAAGAAGAAGGTGCCGTTGGGAACGAGGAAGTTGCTGCCCCCCTTGCCACCCTCTGCTACTGCCTGGCCGGCCGCCAGCACAACGGGGTTCGGGTCACCCATCACGGCGAACTACGTGACGGGAGTGGCGAAGACGAACAACGCCATGAACGCCAGGTTGATGAAGTAGGCCGCCTCAACCAGACCGACGGTGATGAAGAACGGTGTGAACAACCGGCCCTGCGCCTCAGGTTGCCGGGCGATACCCGAAACCAGCGCGTTACCCGCAACACCGTCGCCGATACCGGCACCGATCGCGCCGCCGCCCATGATCAGTCCACCACCGATGAGGGCACCGGCAGCGATAGTGGGGTCCATTCTTTCCTCCTTTATCTGGGGCTATCTGGTAACGGTCTCCAGGCCTCTGTAATAGTGCGGGGGCCCGGACAATTCGTTGCGGTCTCAGTCATGATCCTCGTCCAGCTCCATGGCTTGGCTGAAGTACAAGATGGTCAGAATCGAGAAGATGAAGGCCTGGATCGCCCCGACGAACAAGTCGAACGATTTCCAGATCGCGTTGGGTAACCACATGATGTATGGCGGGAAGAGCGCGATCAGCGCCACCAGGATGCCGCCGGCGAAGATATTGCCAAAGAGTCGGAGCGACAACGAGATCGGCTTCGCCAATTCCTCGACCAGGTTGATCGGCGCCAGGAACGCCACGTGCCCCTTGAGCACCTTGATCGGGTACCCGATGATGCCGCGGCGCCAGATCCCGGCCAGGTGATAGCAGACGAAAACGAAAAGAGCCAGCGCCAGCACGTAATTGATGTCGGCCGCCGCCGATTTGAGTAACTCGGTCGTGTGCCCGTTCGCATCCGTGTACTGCAGCGGGAGGACCGACAGCCAGTTGGTGATCAGGATGAACACGAAGATCGTGACCGCCAGCGGCAGCACGAACGGCGCGATCCGCATTCCGATGGCGCTTTCGATCTGGTTGCGCATCTGTATGGTGAGCGCCTCCCAGAACAGTTGGACTCCGCTGGGAACGCCGCTCGATGTGATCTTGGCGCGCAGGAAGAAGGCCAGGGCGATCACGATGACCGCGGCGATCGCCGTCGACAGCACCGTGTCGGTGTTGACGGTCAGCCCAAGCCATGTTGCCGTGGTGTGCTCGCCGACCTCGATTTGGGAACCGGCCAGGATCGTCTCAATCATCGCCGGTGCTCCTTTCCTCCACCCCTTCCGGGGCCGAAGACGGCGCCGGATCGCCGGTGCGCAGCTTCTGCCACACCGGCAGCGCGGTCGACACGACCAACAGCACCTGGAAGAGCGCCAGTCCGAAGACCACGCCCAAACCCGCGGGGCGGAAAACGTAAGCAATGATCAGCCCGACGATGGTGATGATGGCCAGTCGTGAGGCCGAGTTGACCGCCATCGACCTTTTCAGCGGATGGTCTCGAGCGGTAATCGCCTCCACCGAACGACGCACTAAGAGGGCGTTGAGCAAACCCAGTAGCAAACCGATGCCGAAGAACACCCCGACCATGAGGTGTCCGGACAAACCGGTGGCGAGCATCGCCACCGCGGTGATCCCAACACTGATCACAAAGAGTCGAACGGGCCGGAAAGCAACAGAGGGAAACACCAACGGCGCGTCCTGCGCTGGTGTCGTCACTGCAGCACCTCAATCCCAGGTAGTGGAGCGGAAATCCCCCGAACGACCGATCGGTGGCCCGCCGAGCGTATCGCACGTCACACTGGAATCACCCAAGGGGTAGCTCCCTTTGTCGGTCGTGAATCGGCGCGGTCGGACAAGCGTCCGGCGGGCCGGCTGGCCGGCAACCCTCGAGGCTTCTTTTCGGGGTTCTACCAGCACCGTACCACACGACAGACGCCACTACTACTTCTCGTCGTAGTAGTCGTCGCGGCGGCGGAGGAGCGGGATCGCCGTCGCCACGCCCGCGACCACAATCGCGCCCAGCATTACCGCGGCGGTGTCGCGCGGGTTGAAAAAGATTGTGCTTGCGGCGCCGAACGCGACAATGCCCACCCAGAGATAGATCAGCAGCACCACCCGGCGGTGCGAATGACCGATCTGCAGCAACCGGTGATGCAAGTGCATCTTGTCGGGACTGAACGCGCTGCGGCCGGCGCGGGTGCGGCGCACGATCGCCAGCAGCAGGTCGAGCATCGGCACGAACATCACCGCGCCCACCAGCAGGAACGGCGACAGCAGAGCAAACACGTCGCGGGCGCCGTAGGCGTTCTGCGAGATCGGGCCGGCGGCAGTCGTGGACGCGGCAGCCAGCATCAAGCCGATCAGCATCGAGCCCGAGTCGCCCATGAAGATCTTGGCCCGGTGAAAATTGTGCGGCAAAAAGCCCAGACAAGCCCCCGCGAGGACCACCGAAATCACCGCAGGCGGATAAAAGAGCACATCACCGCCGTGGTCGCGCAGCAGACCGACCGAGAACATGCAGATCGCCAGGGCGGAGATGAGTCCCAGCCCGGCAGCCAGTCCGTCGAGTCCGTCGACGAAATTCATTGCGTTGACGACCGAGACCGTCAACGCCAGGGTGAGCAGGATCGACGAGGCCTGATCCAACACGATGGTGCCGACGCCGCCCAACGGAATGTAGATGACACTCCACGCAACACCCATGGTGACCAACACGCTTGCCGCGGTGATCTGACCGGCGAACTTGGTCAGCGCATCCAGTCCCCAGCGATCGTCGATCAGCCCGATACCCATGATCACCGCACCGGCCACCAGCACCGCGGGCATTCCCGTGGAATAGACGAACCCACGGGTGAGCGCCGGAAGCTCAGATGCCAGAAAGACAGCGGAGACAATTCCGACAAACATCGCCAGTCCGCCCATGCGCGGGGTCGGGGTCACGTGCACATCGCGTTCCCGCGGATAGGCGACCGCTCCTAGTCGGGTCGCCAGCACCCGCACCGGTCCGGTGGCGAAGTAGGTAATGATCGCTGCGGTCAGTCCGACGAGCGCAAGCTCGCGGAGCGGAACACCTGCGCTGCGATCGGACAGAGCGAGCAAGCCACCCGCAAGGCTGGCTACGTCGCTGGACACCTCGAGACCGTACTGCACCAACCTGAGACAGAAACAACCGCCGAGCTAGGCGATCAAACTTCCGGGGTCCATCCCGAGCGCTTCCGCGATCCGCTCAACGCTCACCGGACCCGCTCGCAGGATGCGCGGAGCCGCTCCGGTCAGGTCGACGATCGTGGACGCGGCCTGCTGCTCTGACGGGCCGGCATCAAGGTAGACGTCGACAAGATCGCCGAGTTGGTTGCGCGCTTCATCGGCGTTCACCGCCGGTGAGCGGCCGGAGACGTTGGCGCTGGAAACCGCCATCGGTCCGACCTCACGCAGCAGCTCGATGGCGACGGGATGCAGCGGCATTCGCAGCATCACCGTGCCGCGAGCATCGCCGAGATCCCATTGCAGCGACGGCGCTTGGGTTACCACCAGACTCAGCGCGCCCGGCCAGAATGCGCGGATCAGTTCGCGCGCTCCGTCAGGCATCGTGTAGACCAGGCCCTCGATGGTGTGCCAGGAACCAACCAGCACGCCCACCGGCATGTCACGGCCACGTCCCTTTGCCGAGAGCAGCGCTGCCACCGCGCTGCTGTCGAAGGCGTCGGCGCCGATGCCGTACACGGTGTCCGTGGGCACAACAACCAGTCGCCCGCCCTTGAGCGCCCCTACCGCCGAGGCCATTCCAAGCGAACGCTGGTCGGGGTCAGCACAGTCGAATACCTCGGTCACAGCCGCCGGTCTCCCCTTCGGCGGGCCGTCACGAATCTTGGTCTGCCGGTCAGATCTTGACGGTCCCGGATGTCGTCGAAAAGTCCTGTGCTATTGACCAATTCGACAGTCTGCGACGACGCGGTGTCATCGTGCTCGACGGCGAAAAGACCGTCGGTGCACAGCCAGCGCCCGGCGAGCCGCACCACTGCGGCTATCACCGCCATACCGTCCGGGCCGCCGAACACCGCATGAGGCGGATCATGTTGGGCTACTTCAGGTTCCAGAACCACGCTATCCGGAACATACGGTGGGTTCGCCACAACCAGGTCAACCCGCCCGTCCAACTCGGGAAGCAGGACTGGTGTGGTGACGTCAGCGCGGACGAGTTCGACTGCGGTGCCCTGGGTGTTGCGGCGTGCGTACTCGAGCGCCGCATCGGAGTCGTCGATGCCGATGACCCGGGCGGTGGGGAGGTGCTGAGCCAGCGCCACCGCTAATGCGCCGGATCCGGTGCATAGATCGACGATCAATGGTCGCGCTTCGAATGGCTGCGCGGTGGCCCATCCGAATATCGCCTCGGTCTCCGGGCGAGGTATGAACACCCCGGGGCCGACATGCACCACCACCGGCCCAAAAGCCGCTGTCCCGATGAGATGCTGCAACGGCACCCGCCGCGAGCGCGCGGCCACGACGTCGCGGTAACGCCGGAAAAACTCATCATCGATCGACTCGACAAAACTCAGCCGACCGCGATCGGTACCTGTTAGATGAGCGGCCAACTCCTCTGCATCGAAACGCGCAGAATCGATCCCCGCTTCGGCCAGTAGCGCCGCAGCAGAGTCGATTGGGCGCCGCAGAACTGTCATGCCTGTTGTAACCGCGACTGCTTGTCTGCGGCGCTCAGCGCGTCGAACAACCCGTCCAGGTCACCGTCGAGAACCTGGTCGAGATTGTGTGCCTTGTAACCGATTCGGTGATCCGCGATCCGGTTCTCAGGGAAGTTGTAGGTACGTATCCGTTCGCTGCGGTCCACCGTGCGGATCTGGCTGGCCCGATCCGCCGATGCGTCGGCCAGCGCCTGTTCCTCGGCTATTGCCTGCAGGCGAGCCGCCAGTACCTGCAACGCCCGAGTTTTGTTCTGCAACTGAGACCGTTCGTTTTGACATGTGACGACGATCCCGGTGGGCAGGTGCGTGATCCGTACCGCGGAGTCGGTCGTGTTGACGCCCTGCCCACCCTTGCCGGACGAGCGGTACACGTCGATGCGCAGATCCGACTCGTCGATCTGGACCTCGCCGACTTCCTCGGGCTCCGGATAGACCAGCACACCAGCCGCCGAAGTATGTACGCGGCCTTGGGATTCCGTCACCGGGACGCGCTGCACCCGGTGTACACCGCCCTCGAACTTCATTCGCGACCAGACTCCGTCGGCCGTGTCGCCCTTACTAGCAATTGCGAGCGTCGCATCTTTGTAGCCGCCGAGGTCTGACGTGGTTTCGTCCAGTACCGTCACGGCCCAACCATGCCGCTCGGCATAGCGGATGTACATCCTGGCCAGGTCCGCGGCGAAAAGTGCCGATTCTTCGCCGCCCTCACCGGATTTGACTTCGAGCACGATGTCGTCGGTGTCATGCGGGTCGCGCGGTGCCAGCATGTCGGTGAGTTGGGTGTCCAGTTCGGCGACCCGTGATTCAAGTTCGGTGACCTCTTCGGCGAACGACTCGTCGTCAGCGGCCAGTTCACGAGCGGTCTCTAGATCGTCGCGGGCGGACACCAGCTTGTGATACGTGGCGACGATCGGGGCCAGTCTCGCGAACCGCCGTCCGGCTTTGCGCGCCTCGGCGGGATTGCTGTGCAATTCGGGATCGGCCAGCCGAAGCTCGAGCGCGGCTTGTTCGGCGAGCAGCACGTCAATCGTCTGTACCGGCTGCGTCATATCACCTCCTCCCGCAAACACAAACCGACGCCCGGCCTGTGCAGAATCAGCACAGTTCGGGCGTCGGTAAGCCAGCTATTTGTCAGCTTTCTCCGGCGCGGCCGCCTCCGCGGCGCCCTTGCGCTTGCCGTAGCGCTTTTCGAAGCGGGCCACCCGGCCGCCGCTGTCCAGGATCTTCTGCTTGCCGGTATAGAACGGATGGCATTGCGAGCAAACCTCGACGACGATGCGACCGCCGGGCTTGGTGCTGCGCGTCTGGAAGGTGTTACCGCATCCGCAGAGCACCGTGGTCTCTTCGTAAGCGGGATGAATGTCAGATTTCATGCTGTCCTCTTCGATCGTTTGTGGCCCGCGCCCCCGTGTTGAATGCCGCAGTCGGGCGTGAACTTCGAACCTGAGGCGGTTCTGGGGTAGTCGAGCGTCGATTATGCCAGGTCAACCGCCATCTCCCCAAACACCGAGATGCGGCCGCGCATTCCCGGCGACCCGGCGGAGTCAGGCCTTCGCGGACCAGGGCGGTGATGGATCGGCATCGGCATGGCGATCGACGCCCAGGTAAACTCTGCTTGGCCCGCTGCGCGTCCAGAGCACACCGCCGCCAGGTGTTGTGCCGCGGCCGACCAGCTCCCGCTTGAGGATCTTGTTGGTGGCCGTAGTAGGCAGTCGATCCGTGAGCCAGACATACCGGGGCCACGCCTTGGCTGATAAGTCGGCCTGATCGGCCAGGAACTGGCCGAACTCCTCGGGCGTCAAATCAGCGCCGTCACCCAACACGATCGCCGCCATGACCTGGTCGCCGACATGTTCGTCAGGCACCGCATACACCGCCACGTGGCTGACCGGAGTCAACCTTTGCAGGATCCGCTCAATCGGCGCCGTGGTCATGTTCTCGCCATCGACGCGCAACCAGTCACCGCTGCGCCCGGCCAAGTAGATCCACCCATCGGCGTCCCGATAGGCGAGGTCACCCGACCAGTACATACCGTGCCGAAGGCGAGCATCGGTGGCTTCCGGATCGTTGTAGTAGCCGGCGAACAACCCTGCGCCTGTGGTGTTAACCAGCTCTCCTATCGCTTCGTCACCGTTGGTCAGGGCGCCGTCGTTTGCGAAGGCGGCGATTGGACACTCGCTCAAGGTGTCCGGGTTGTAGATGTCGACACCGGGAAACCCGCGGCCGAGCGACCCGGGCGGGCAGCCGTCTTCCCGGGTGATGATGATCGCGCCCTCGGTGGAGCCGAAGCCGTCCCACACGGTGCAGTCGAAACGACGACTGAACTCGGCGATGTCGCGATCGCTTGCCTCGTTGCCGAACGCGACCCGCAGCGGGTTGTCGTGGTCATCAGGTTGCTCGGGGGTGGCGAGCACATAGGCAAGCGGTTTGCCGACGTAGTTCATGAAGGTGGCCCCATACCGGCGCAGATCGGACAGCAGCCGAGATGCCGAGAACGTGGCAGGCACCATGGCTGCACCGGCGCCCACTGCCACACTCCACCCGGCCAGCAATGCGTTGGAGTGGAACAGCGGCATCGACAGATAGCAGACGTCGCATGAATCGACCTCGAACCGCGCTATCAGTGTCGTACCGGCAAACAACACGGTGAGATGGGTCACCTGCACCGCTTTCGGTTCGCCGCTGGTTCCGGAGGTGAAGATCATCATGAAGGTGTCGGTCGGTAAGACCTCACGGTGTGGGACCAGCGTTCCAGGAGTTCCCAGCAGCGCCGACCAGGCCTCGCTGGACACGTCGAATACCTGCACACCGGGCAGATCGATACCGTTCAGCAACTCCTTGTGCGTTGGATCGGTGAGCAGGATCTGGCAGTCGGCACGCAAGATGTCCCTGGCCAGCGCCACACCGCGGCGCGTGTCGTTGATCCCGCACAGCACATATCCGCCGAGCGCCGCCGACGCCATGGCGGTGAGCATCTCGGGGGTGTTACCCAGCAAAGCGCCGACATGCAGCGGACGGTCCCGATCGGCCACGCCAATCAGGGCGGCGGCAGTGGCGGAGGCATCGACCAGATGCTGACGCCAGGTCCAGAACCGGTCGCCATACTTCAGCGCCGGCGTGTCCTGGTCCAGACGTTCACGAAGCAGCTGCTGAAGCGTCTCCGCCACGGCCGGCCTCGCGCGAGTTGCCTGCTAGTCGTTATCCATGGATCCAGGTGTCGTCTTGGACACCTGCACCAGGAACTCGTAGTTGGTCTTCGTCTTGCGCAGCTGAGACATCAGCAAATCGATGGCCTGGTGGGAATCCAGACCCGACAGGACGCGGCGCAGCTTGTGCACGATCCCGAACTCGTCTGGCGACAGCAGCAACTCGTCTTTACGGGTGCCGGAGGGGTTCACGTCGACCGCCGGGAAAACCCGACGTTCAGAGATCTTGCGGTCCAGCTTGAGCTCGGCGTTACCGGTGCCCTTGAACTCCTCGAAGATGACCGTGTCACCGGTGGACCCGGTCTCCACCATCGCGGTGGCGATGATGGTCAGCGATCCGCCTCCCTCGATATTGCGTGCGGCACCTAGGAAGCGCTTGGGCGGGTAGAGCGCGGTGGAGTCGACACCACCGGACAGGATGCGGCCCGACGCCGGCGACGCGTTGTTGTACGCGCGCCCGAGGCGCGTGATCGAGTCGAGCAGCACCACGACGTCCTTGCCCTGCTCCACGAGCCGCTTGGCCCGCTCGATCGCCAGCTCGGCGACCGACGTGTGGTCCGACGGCGGCCGGTCGAAGGTTGAGGCGATGACCTCGCCCTTGACCGAACGCGTCATGTCGGTGACCTCCTCGGGTCGCTCGTCCACGAGCACGACCATGAGGTGGCATTCCGGGTTGTTCTTGGTGATCGCGTTGGCGATGTCCTGCAGAATCGTTGTCTTGCCGGCCTTGGGCGGCGACACGATCAGCGCGCGCTGCCCCTTCCCGATCGGCATGATGAGGTCGATGACCCGTGTGGTCAGCCGGTCGGGAGTGGTTTCCAGACGCAGCCGCTGGTTGGGGTACAACGGCGTCAATTTGCTGAAATCGGGCCGCTTTTTGGCATCTTCGACCGAGCCGCCGTTGACGCTGTCCAGGCGGACCAGCGGGTTGAACTTCTGCCGCTGGTTGGGCTGTTCGCCTTCCTTGGGCACCCGAACCGCACCCGTCACCGCGTCGCCGCGGCGCAGACCGTTCTTGCGAACCATGTTCATTGACACATAAACGTCGTGCGGACCGGCCAGGTAGCCGGAGGTGCGCACGAACGCGTAATTGTCGAGGACGTCAAGGATGCCGGCCACCGGCTGAACGACGTCGTCCTCACGCAGTTCAGCGTCGGCGCCGTCGCCCGATCGTTCACCGCGGCGCCGGCGATCGCGGAACCGGCGTCCGCGACGGCCCTGACGCCCGTCGCCGTCGTCATCTTGCTGATTCGAGCCACGGTTCTGCTGGCCGCCCGAGCCTTGCTGATCGCCGCCCTGGTCGCTGCCGGCGCCCTGTCCGCGCTCGTCGGTCTTGGCTTGCTGTTGGCCCCCTTGGCGCTTGTCGGCCTCGCCAGAGGCCTTGCCGTCGCGGGTGCCTGAGCCCTCGCGATCCGCCTCGTCGCCGGTTCGGGCGGCTGATCCTGCATCGCGGGACCCGCTGCGCCGTTCCCGGCGCGGGCCCTCCGTTGCTGAATCGTTCTGTTCCCCTTGGGCGGCAGGTGCTTCGGGAGTGGTCGTGTCGGATTTGTCGCTACTGTCAGGCGGGGCACCAGCGGCCGACACACCGTTGGCCTGCCCCCTGCTTTCCTGAATCGCTGCGATTAGTTCGTTCTTGCGCATACCTGACGTCCCCTTGACGCCGGCTTGATTAGCCAGCGCGCGCAGCTCGGGCAGCACCATGGTGGACAGGGAGCCAACCGAGACATTGCTTTTGACGTCTGGCGTGTCTTTGGTCACGGATTTCGACGGCTGATTGCCATCGGTGCTTTCGCTAGCCGTGAACAGGTCCGTATCGGTCACGGATTTCCTTTCTTTCCCCCGCTGATCACGTCATACGGGGGTTTCGTTGCATTCAGCCAAATTGCCGAGTGCGCCCAATCATCGACTCTGCAACGGTGATCGCCTCAATCGGCGGAGTGAGCGGCGAACCTCGTCCACGAGAAGAATTGGTGTTGTCCTAGCGGCAAGGCAGTATGTTTGCAGATGCAGATGCTGCGATTGCTGGACGGCTCCGAGGATAACCCGCATCCCTGTCGGAAGCAAGCAAACCCTCCGGCCACGCTGTGGACTAACCGGGAACCGTGACTCCCGGGCTCCAGCGAACCCCTTCGCCGGCGGTCATCTCGGTGACGGTAAATCCGTTTGCGGCGCCGTACTCCAGCACTTCCGAGGGCAGCTCCGACTCTGTGCTCAAGGCAATCAGCGACGGACCGGCCCCCGAAAGTGCCGCTGCCATATTGTTACGCCGCAGCAGTCGCAGATATTCCGCGGCGGCAGGCATCGCGGTGGCACGTTGCGGTTGATGAAGCATGTCCGCGGTCGCCGCCATCAGCAGATCCGGCCGTTCGGTCAGCGCTACCACCAGCAACGCGGCGCGACTGATGTTGAACGCTGCGTCATCGTGGCTGACCTGCGCGGGCAATAGCACCCGGGTTTCTGTGGTCAACGAGCGCTCTTCGGGGATAGCGCAGTACAGACGGATATCGGGATGAAGTCGAAGCGGTACTGCCGAGTATTTGGGCTCCGCACCGGTGCGGTCGATCCAGGAAACCACCGCTCCACCCAAGACGGCTGCCGCAGCGTTGTCGGGATGACCTTCGAACTCCGAGGACAGCTGGATCAGCTGAGCGTCAGTCAGCGGTATCGAATCCGTCTGTGCGACAAGGCCGTTTACCGCTGCCAGTCCGCCGACCACCGCCGCCGCAGAGGAACCTATACCGCGGGAATGCGGGATCGCGTTGCGGCAGCGCACCACCAGGCCCGCAGCACTGACCCCCACAGCCTGCAACCCGCACTGGACGGCGCGCACCACCAGATGTTCGGGGCCCAGTGGTACCTGCCCCGCGCCCTCGCCCTCGACCTCCACAACCAATCCGGAATCCATTGTCTCCACAACGATCTCGTCGTGAAGACTCAATGCGAGACCGATGCTGTCGAAACCCGGGCCAAGATTCGCACTGGACGCCGACACCACGGCACTCGCCACCAGCCCGGCCGGCAGCATCTGGATCACCGACAGTCTTTCACTCTGGGTCACCGAGGGGCTTTCACTAGGCCAGCCCCAACTTCTCGACGACTAGCACAGGATCGACAGGCAGTGGCGACACACTCGGCATATCCCTCAGCGCCGTATCGGGATCCTTGAGACCATTGCCGGTTACCGTACACACCACCGTCGACCCACGGGCTACCCACCCGTCGTCCACGGCTTTGAGCAGCCCCGCGATGCTGGCCGCGGAGGCCGGCTCAACGAAGACACCTTCGCAGCGGGCCACCAGGTGATATGCCGCAAGGATCTCCTCGTCGGTAGCGGCTAGGAAGCGCCCGTTGGATTGCTGCTGCGCCGCAACCGCGGCCGTCCAGGACGCCGGTGCGCCGATGCGGATTGCGGTGGCAATGGTTTCGGGGTGGCGGACCGGTTCGCCCAGCACGAGGGGTGCTGCGCCCGCGGCCTGGGTGCCGAGCATGCGGGGCAGCTTGTCGATGACGCCCTCGTGGTGATACTCGGTGTAGCCCTTCCAGTACGCGGTGATGTTCCCGGCGTTTCCGACGGGAAGGGCGTGTACGTCTGGTGCGGCGCCCAGCGCGTCGACGATTTCGAACGCTGCCGTCTTCTGGCCCTCGATGCGCACCGGGTTGACCGAGTTGACCAACGAGATTGTCGGGAAGTCGGCGGCCATCTTGCGGGCCAGTTCCAGGCAGTCGTCGAAATTGCCGTCGATCTGGATGATCTTGGCGCCGTGCATAACCGCCTGCGCAAGCTTGCCCATCGCGATCTTGCCCTGCGGTATCAGCACCGCGCAGGTGATGCCGGCGCGCGCGGCATATGCGGCCGCCGATGCCGAGGTGTTTCCCGTCGATGCACACAACACGGCCTGCTGGCCGCGGGCCAATGCGTCGGTGACCGCCATCGTCATGCCCCGGTCTTTGAAGGAGCCGGTGGGATTGAGGCCCTCGACCTTGAGATAGATGGTGCAGCCGGTCTTTTCCGAGAGTCGGGTTGCTGCGATCAGCGGGGTTCCACCCTCGAGCAGCGTGACCGGAGTCCAATCGTCGCCAACCGGTAACCGGTCGCGGTACGCCGCGATCACGCCCGGCCACGGTTGGTGCGTGGCAGTCCGCGAGCTGCTCACAAGCTGGTCCCTTCCAGTCGCAGCACGCTTGCCACGCTATTAACGGAGTCCAAATCGGCGAGCGCATCGACGGTTTCGGAGAGCGCGGCGTCGGTGGCGGTGTGAGTGACCACCACGATGCGGGCTCCCACCCGTCGCCCATCGTCGTCGACGACGCCTTCCTGACGGACCTCGGCGATGCTTACCTCACGCTTGGCGAATTCGGCTGCCACCGAGGACAATACGCCGGGTTTGTCAGCGACATTCATGCTGACGTAATACCGGGTGGAAATGAAACCCATTGGCGCGACCGGCAGTTGGGCATACCTCGACTCGCGCGGCCCGCGGCTGCCCAGCACCCGGTTGCGGGCGGCCATCACCAAGTCGCCGGTCACCGCCGATGCGGTGGGCGTTCCCCCGGCTCCTTGGCCGTAGAACATCAGCCGGCCCGCGGCCTCGGCCTCGACAACCACGGCGTTGAATGCTCCGTTGACCGTGGCCAGTGGATGCGACAAGGGCACAAGCGCCGGGTAGACGCGGGCCGAAACCCGTTGCTGGCCATCGTCGGTGGTGATGCGCTCGCAGATGGATAGCAGCTTGATGTTGCAACCCAAGGCCCGCGCGGACACGAAGTCGGCCGGGGTGATCTTCGTGATGCCTTCGCGATAGACGTCGTCGGCGGTCACGCGGGTGTGGAAGGCGATGGATGCCAAAATTGCGGCCTTGGCCGCAGCATCATAGCCCTCGACGTCGGCGGTGGGGTCGGCTTCGGCATAGCCCAGCGCGCTCGCGTCGGCCAGGGCGCTCTCGTAGTCGGCACCGGTGCTGTCCATCGCGGAAAGGATGTAGTTGGTGGTGCCGTTGACGATGCCGGCCACCCGCAGCACGGTGTCGCCGGCCAGTGACTGAGTGAGCGGGCGGATCACCGGGATAGCACCGGCGACCGCAGCCTCGAAATACAGGTCCACGTGCGCACTTTCCGCGGCCTGCGCCAATTCTCCGGTCGAGGTGGACAACAACGCCTTATTCGCCGTGACGACGGACTTGCCGTGCTCGAGGGCGCACAGGATCGCCTTGCGAGACGGCTCTACCGGCCCCATCAGTTCCACGACCACATCGACGTCTTCGCGCGAGACGAGCTCTTCGACGTTGTCGGTGAGCAGATCGATTGGAACACCCCGGTCGGCGGCGACGCGACGCACTCCGATGCCGCGTAGTACCACGGATGCGCCGACGCGAGCGGCGAGGTCTTGCGCGCTGTCTCCGATGATTCTGACAACCTCGCTGCCGACGTTGCCGAACCCGAGTACCGCTACGCCGACTGGCTTTTCGTCACCGGGCACAGTTCACCTCACTTCCAGACTCAGCAGATCGTCGACCGTCTCCCGGCGCAGCATCAGGCGGAACCTCCCAGCCCGCACGGCCACCACGGCGGGCCGGCCGATCATGTTGTAACGGCTCGAGAGCGAATAGCAGTAGGCGCCGGTAGCGGCCACTCCCAGCAAATCGCCCGGCCGCAGGTCGCCGGGCACCCACGCATCGCGCACGACGATATCACCGGTTTCGCAATGCTTGCCGACTATGCGGGCAAGCGCTGCGGGTGCATCGCTGACTCTGGAGACCAGCCGGGCGTCATATTGCGCGTCATAGAGCGCGGTGCGGATGTTGTCGCTCATGCCGCCGTCGACGCTGACGTAGCGTCGGTTCGCCGTGGCGCTCACATCGACGTCCTTAACGGTGCCGACTTCATACAAGGTGATGGTGCCTGGCCCGGCGATGGCGCGTCCAGGCTCGACGACCAGCCTGGGCGTGGGCAGCCCCACCGCTGCCGACTCGTTGCTCACGATGGCACTCAACTTGGCCGCGAGTTCGGCCATCGGCGGCGGATCGTCGGATGCCAGGTACGAAATCCCCAGGCCGCCACCAAGGTCGACGGTCGAGATCTGTGCAGTCTTGTCGACACCGAACTGGTCGACAACCTTGTGCAGCAGGCCGATGACACGGTGCGCGGCCAATTCGAAGCCGGCGACGTCGAAGATCTGGGAGCCGATGTGGCTGTGCAACCCGACCAGTCGCAGATGGTCGGTGGCGAATACCCGGCCCACCGCTGCCATCGCCGCGCCGCTTGCCAGCGACAGGCCGAACTTCTGGTCCTCGTGTGCGGTGGAGATGAACTCATGGGTGTGCGCTTCGACGCCGACGGTGAGACGAACGAAGACATCCTGGACGACACCCGCCTCGGCCGCGATCGCATCCAGTCGTTCGATTTCGGTCGTCGAATCCAAGACGATGTGGCCTACACCGGCTTTCACGGCAGCGGTCAACTCAGCGACAGATTTGTTGTTGCCGTGGAAAGTAATCCGCTCCGGCGGAAAGTCGGCGTGCAGTGCGACGGCCAGCTCCCCGCCGGTGCACACGTCGAGCGAGAGGCCTTCTTCGTCGATCCAGCGCGCTGTCTCGCTGCACAAAAATGCTTTGGCGGCGTAGTGCACATTCTTTCCGCCGCCGAAGGCCGACGCGATCTCTCGGCAGCGAGAGCGAAAGTCGTCTTCGTCGATGACGAACAGCGGAGTGCCGTACTCCTGGGCTAGGTCGGTCAGCGGAACTCCGGCGATGGCGGCAACACCGGTTTCGTCGCGAGCTATGTTGCGCGGCCACACATTCGGCGCCAGCCGCAGCAGCTCCTCGGGGGATTGCGGCCGCGGGGGGCTTTCGGTGTGCCGGGTCTCTTCGGCGTGCCGGGGACCGGCGGGGTGGACGTTCACATTCGCTCCGGGGCAGTGACTCCGAGGATTGCCAGCCCGTTGGCGATGACCTGGCGAGCGGCCTGACACAGTGCCAGCCGCGCGGTGTGCAGGTCGGTGGGCTGTTCGTCGCCCTGCGGCAACACCCGGCACGAGTCGTAAAATCGGTGGTAGTCGCCGGCGAGATCTTCCAGGTACCGACATACTCGGTGTGGTTCACGCAGGGAAGCCGCCGTCTTCAGCACCCGTGGGAATTCGCCGATGGTGCGTAACAGCGCACCCTCCTTGTCGTGGTTGAGCAGCTCGAGGTGTGTGGTGTCGGGGATGAGGCCTAGTTCAGCGGCGTTGCGGGCCAGCGCAGAAAGCCGCGCATGCGCGTATTGCACATAATAGACCGGGTTTTCATTCGACGCCGAGGACCACAGTGCGAGGTCGATGTCGATCGGAGTGTCCACCGACGAGCGGATCAGGCTATAACGCGCGGCGTCGACCCCGATCGCCTCGACCAGATCGTCGAGCGTGATCACTGTTCCGGCCCGCTTGCTCATCCGGACCGGCTGGCCGTCGCGGACCAGGTTGACCATCTGCCCAATGAGCACCTCGACAGCGGCCGGATCGTCGCCGAAGGCGGCGGCCACAGCCTTGAGCCGGTCAATGTATCCGTGGTGGTCGGCGCCGAGCATGTAGATGCACAAGTCGAAGCCACGTTGCCTCTTGTCCAGGTAATAGGCGATATCACCGGCGATATAGGCCGGCTTGCCGTCACTCTTGATCACGACTCGGTCCTTGTCGTCACCAAAAGCGCTGGTGCGCAACCACGTTGCGCCGTCTTTCTCATAGATGTTGCCGGTCTCGCGCAGCCTGGCGATGGCCTGATCGACGCGGCCGCTGGTGTGCATCGAGTCTTCGTGGGTGTAGACGTCGAAGTCGGTGCCGAACTCGTGCAACGACTCTTTGATGTGGGTGAACATCGAGTCGACGCCGATTTCGCGGAAAGTCTCGCGCATCTCCGGTTCGGGCAGGCTCAGCACGTTGGGCGCCTTCTGCAATACCTGCGCGGCGATGTCGGCGATGTAGGTCCCCGCGTAGCCGTCGGGAGGGGTTGGTTCGCCTTTGGCCGCGGCGATCAGCGAGCTGGCGAACCGGTCGATCTGGACGCCGTGATCGTTGAAATAGTATTCGCGCACCACCTCGGCGCCCTGCGTCGACAGCAATCGCCCCAGCGCGTCGCCGACGGCGGCCCAGCGGGTGCCACCGATGTGGATGGGCCCGGTCGGATTGGCCGAGACGAATTCCAGGTTGATCTTGTGCCCGGCGAGTACGTCGGAGTGACCGAACTCTCGGCCGGCGTCTATGACATTGTTGACGATCACGGCCTGCGCCGACGCCTCCAGGCGCATGTTGATGAAGCCCGGTCCGGCCACCTCTGCTTCCGCGATGCCGTCTGCCTGGCTCAGCGCCTCGGCGAGCCATCCGGCCAGCTCACGCGGGTTTGCGCCGACCTTTTTGCCCAGCTGCAGGGCCAGGTTGCTGGCGTAATCGCCGTGCTGGGGATTGCGCGGCCGCTCCACGGTGACCGTCGGCGGCAGCGCCGCCGTGTCAAGGCCGCGCTGCGCCAACACCGCGGAGGCGGTGGTCTTGAGCAGCTCAGCCAGGTCAGCGGGGGTCACGAGCGTCCATCCTATTGGCTGTGGTGCTTACGCCCGAATCCATTGCAGTGACAGGCGGCCACCGTGATGGGTTAGTCTGTCGGGGCCCAAAGGCGCAGCATGTATGTAGGAGCGCCCCCGTAGCTCAGGGGATAGAGCGTCTGCCTCCGGAGCAGAAGGCCGCAGGTTCGAATCCTGCCGGGGGCACGATGTTACCAGCGCTTTCGCGGCTAATTCAGGGCCGGGCCAGCCCGGAAACGGGCTCAGTGACACGACGGTGACACAACTGCGCCCAAAGTCTGCCCGGCGGCGACCAGCGCGTCATCCTGGGAGTGGGCGTAGATGCGCGCCGTGGTCTCCGCGTCGGCATGACCCAGCCACTTCGCGATCACGGCCAGCGGCACGCCGCGAAGGTGCAGCAGACCCCAGCAAATGGCCCCCGCTGTGCGGCAAACGGTGCAGCCACGGGGGATGGAGGATTCGCGCCAAAGGTCGCCGCGATTCGTTCCGCAGCGGTCGTACCTCTTCACGGGACATGCGTCCTCCGGCGATTATTTCCATGCCAGGAGCGTGACCTTGCTCGGTCCGTCGAGTTGAAGGCCCTTCACCGATATTTGAGTTGGCTGTCCATGACCCGTGGTGTCAACCGTCCAGAGTTGAGT
>DASXMA010000124.1:0-13543 GCA_036495965.1 Mycobacterium sp. | reverse complement strand
ATCGTCAACAACGCTCGCCGCGAGATCTACACCATTCTCGCCGAAGACGACGACTGATTGCACCGCGACGGTGGGGGCCGGCACTGCTGGTCCCCACCGTTCGTGTCAGGACACTTCTACCCAGTCGAGCGTGCGCTGCACGGCTTTTCGCCATCCCGCATAGCCCGTCGAGCGCTGTTCGTCGCTCCACTCCGGCGTCCACCGCTTACCTTCGCGCCAGTTGGCCCGTAACTCGTTCGGGTCGGCCCAAAAGCCGACCGCCAGACCCGCCGCGTAAGCCGCGCCCAGCGCCGTCGTCTCGGCGACCACCGGACGCACCACGTCGACATTCAAGACGTCAGCCTGGATCTGCATGCACAGATCGTTGGCGGTGATCCCGCCGTCGACCTTTAAAACCTCAAGGCGCACAGCCGAATCGGCCCGCATCGCGTCGACCACATCGCGGCTCTGATAGCAGATCGACTCCAAGGTCGCGCGGGCCAGGTGCGCGTTGGTGTTGAACCTCGACAGTCCAACGATCGCGCCCCGGGCATCGGAGCGCCAATACGGCGCGAACAAACCCGAGAACGCCGGAACGAAGTACACCCCGCCGTTGTCGTCGACCTGTCGGGCCAGCGCCTCACTCTGGGCAGCCCCGCTGATGATGCCCAGTTGATCCCGTAGCCATTGCACGGCCGACCCGGTGACGGCGATCGAACCTTCCAGGGCGTAAACAGGTTTCGCGTCACCGAACTGATAGCACACGGTGGTCAGCAGACCATTTTGCGACCGGACGATCTGTTCGCCGGTGTTCAGCAGGAGGAAATTGCCGGTGCCGTAGGTATTTTTGGCCTCGCCGGGCCGCAGACATACCTGGCCGACCATCGCCGCGTGCTGGTCCCCGAGGATTCCAGTGATCGGCACCTCCCCGCCGAGAGGCCCGTCGGGTGTCGTGACACCGTAGGGCTGGCGCGGTGACGACGACGCGATGGACGGAAGCATCGTCCGCGGGATGCCGAAAAACGACAGCAGCTCGTCGTCCCAGTCCAATGTCTCCAAGTCCATCAGCATGGTCCGGCTGGCATTGGTGACGTCGGTGAGGTGTACCCCGCCGCGGGAGCCACCGGTCAGATTCCACAACAGCCAGGTATCGATGGTGCCGAAAACCGCGTCGCCGCGCTCGGCCGCGGCGCGCACGCCCTCGACGTTGTCCAGAATCCACTGCAGTTTGCCGCCGGCAAAATAGGTCGCCGGCGGCAAGCCCGCTTTGTGCCTGATCACGTCGCCGCGACCATCGCGGTCCAGGGCTGACGCGATCCGGTCAGTGCGGGTGTCTTGCCAGACGATCGCGTTGTAATACGGCCGTCCGGTGCGCGGGTTCCACACCAGTGTGGTCTCGCGCTGGTTCGTGATTCCCAGGGCAGCAATGTCTTCCGGTGCCAAATTGCTGCGGTTGAGCACCGACATCAGCACCGACGACGTGCGCTCCCAAATCTCGACGGGGTCGTGCTCGACCCAGCCGGCGCGCGGCAGGATCTGCTCGTGCTCGAGCTGGTGACGGGTGACCTCGGTTCCGGCGTGGTCAAAAATCATGCAGCGGGTGCTCGTGGTGCCCTGGTCTATGGCGGCGACGAAGTCGGCCAACTGCTCTCCTCCAACGTGAACTGTGACACGTCATGTCATCGTCCATGATGGTCTACACCCGCCGGACCGGCAGATAACCTACGCGATTAGGTGCGATCGGCTGCGGAGGACCACGGCTCACGACCCCCAGCACCCTTGCGTTACCGCCGGTAAACCTGTTCCATCGGCTTTGTGGGCGAAGAGGTCAAGCGCACCACCTATGACCACGCACATCGGCGGGAATACCGGCGCAAGGTGCAGCTGTGTCTGGACGTCTTCGAGACGATACTTGCGCAGTCGCGCTTCGATTCCGACCCGCCGCTCACCGGCATGGAGATCGAATGCAACCTCGTCGATGCCGACTACCAGCCCGCGATGTCGAATCGGTACGTGCTGGACGCCATCGCAGATCCGGCTTACCAATCCGAATTAGGCGCCTATAACATCGAATTCAATGTGCCACCCCGGCCACTGCCCGGACATACCGCTTTGGATCTGGAGGCAGAAGTGCGGGCCAGCCTGAACGACGCAGAGATCAAGGCCAGTTCCGGCGGGGCCCACATCGTGATGATCGGCATCCTGCCGACGCTGATGCCCGAACATCTCGACCACGGCTGGATGAGCGAGTCGACGCGATACGCGGCCCTCAACAACTCCATCTTCAGCGCCCGCGGCGAGGACATCCAGATCAACATCGCCGGCCCGGAGCCGTTGAGTTGGAGCACAGAAACTATCGCTCCCGAATCCGCCTGCACCAGCATGCAATTGCATCTGCAAGTTGCCCCCGGGGATTTCGCCGCCAACTGGAATGCCGCACAGGTGCTGGCCGGCCCGCAGCTGGCCCTGGGTGCGAATTCGCCCTACTTCTTCGGCCACCAGCTGTGGTCGGAGACCCGTATCGAAGTGTTCGCGCAGTCCACCGATACCCGACCCGAGGAGCTCACCACCCAGGGGGTACGACCACGCGTGTGGTTCGGCGAACGTTGGATCACCTCGATCCTTGACCTGTTCAAAGAGAACATCCGCTACTTCCCGTCCCTGCTGCCCGAGTTGTCCGACGAGGATCCGGTCGCCGAGCTGGCCGCCGGACGCATTCCCGCGCTCTCCGAATTGCGCCTGCACAACGGCACCGTGTACCGGTGGAACCGGCCGGTGTACGACGTCGTCGACGGCCGCCCGCACGTGCGGCTGGAGAATCGGGTGTTGCCGGCCGGTCCGACCGTCATAGACATGCTGGCGAACTCGGCCTTCTACTACGGCATGCTGCGCAGCTTGTCCGAAGCCGAAGACCCGCTGTGGACCAGGATGAGTTTCGCTGCGGCGCACTCCAATTTCGTCAAAGCGGCCCGTCACGGCATTCAGGCCCAGCTGCAGTGGCCAGGCCTGGGCCAAGTGACGACACAGGAATTGGTATTGAACACACTGCTTCCGATAGCCGACGACGGACTGCACCGGTGGGGTGTCGACGCTGAGGTTCGCGATCGGTTCCTCGGCGTCGTCGAGGGCCGCGCCACGACCGGCCGCAACGGCGCCAGCTGGCAGGTGTCCACGGTGCGGGCCCTGCAGGACGGCGGGATGACGCGGCCCGCGGCGCTGGCCGAGATGCTGCGCCGGTACTGCGAGCACATGCACGCCAACGAGCCGGTGCACACCTGGCCGTCGTAGGCGCGCGTACGTTGGGGACTATGACGCCCGACGATGTATTGGACTGGGACAGCGCGTATCGGGAGCAGGCCCACTTCGAGGGTCCGCCGCCATGGAATATCGGTGAGCCGCAGCCCGAGTTGGCGGCACTGATGGCGGCCGGCAAGTTCCGCAGCGACGTGCTGGACGCCGGCTGCGGGTACGCCGAGCTGTCGTTAGCGCTGGCCGCCGAGGGCTACACCGTGGTCGGCATCGATCTCACACCCACCGCCATCGCTGCGGCCACCAAGGCAGCCCAAGAACGTGGCTTGAGCACGGCCAGCTTCGTGCAGGCCGACATCACCTCGTTCACCGGCTACCCACCCGGATCGGAAGAACGGTTCTCCACGGTGGTCGACAGCACCCTGTTTCACTCGCTGCCGGTCGAGGGCCGCGACGGCTACCTGAGCTCGATACACCGCGCGGCGGCCCCTGGTGCCGGCTACTACGTGCTGGTATTCGCCAAGGGCGCCTTCCCCGTCGAGTGGGAAACGAAGCCGAATGAAGTCGACGAGGACGAGTTACGCGCCGCGGTGGGCAAGTACTGGGAGATCGACGAAATTCGGCCCGCCTATATCCATGCCAATATTCCGCCAGCACCCGAGTCGCAGGAAGTCGCGTTTCCGCAGCACGACCGCGACGAAAAGGGCCGGATGAAGCTTCCCGCCTACCTGCTGACGGCGCACAAGGCCGGCTGACGGACTACGCGACCGTCAACTAGGCCTCAAGCGGACAAAGCCGCGGTCGCAGCATCCAGCGCCTCGGCGAAGATCGTGAGGTCATCTGCGGTGGTGTCCGCGTGAGGTGAGATTCGCAGCACCGGCCCGGTCAGTTCCAGGGGCGCCCGCCCCACCCCGGCGTAGGTGGTCAGGATGCGCCGTTCCGTGAGCAACCATGCCCGCACCGCTTGGGGGTCGGCACCGTCGACCGGGGCCAGAGTCGTGATCGCGCTGGGCTCCTCGACCTCCTCGGTCACCGCCCACCCGGACACATCGGCCAGCACGGTGCGGCTGATTGCGCCCAACTCGGCGAGACGTGCCCGCACCGCCTCGGGACCGCACGCCAAATGTTCACCCAATGCCACCGAAAACCCCACTCGCGCAGCGATATTGGCTTCACCGAATTCAAGCTGCTGGGCCACAGTGAGCGATCCCGATTTCAGGGCCCACTCCGGCGCCGCCAGCCTCGGACGCAACTGCTCCATCAGGTCGGGGCGCACGGCAAGCACCCCTACACCCCGGGGCCCGGCGATCCACTTGCGCGACGAAGAATAAGTGACGTCGGCACCCACCGCGCAGTCCACTTGGCCCAGCGCCTGGGCGGCGTCTACGACCAACGGCAGGCCCAGTTCGGCGCAGAGTTTCGCGATCATCGCCGTCGGCTGCACGACACCGCTGTGGCTGGCCACCGTGGTCAGGTGAACGAAGTCGGGCGGGTCGGCCTCCAGCGCAAACGCTGCATCATCGAGTGCCACCCGGCCGTCGTCGAGGGTCGGCAGCAGCTGACGCTCGAACCCATGGGTCTCCATCAAGACCAGGTTGGGACCATATTCGCCGGGCAGGCAGGCCAATGTCCGGCGATCTGCCGGCCAGCTGCCGAGCAGCAGATCCAGCGCGTTCAGCGAGCCGGTGGTGTACACCACCTGGGCGTCGGGCATTGCGCTCAGTGCGGCGAACGCGGCACGCCCGGCGTCGAGCACGGGTGTGGCGGCCTCGGCGGCGACATATCCGCCGACTTCGGCCTCGTGGCGCGCGTGCTGGGCGGTCGCGTCGATCACCGCGAAGCTCTGGCGCGAACAGGCCGCACTGTCCAGATGCAGCCCGGCCACCGGCGGACGGACCTCCCGCCATCGGTCGGCCAGCGAATCGCTTTCGCTCACTTGACTGCTAACGACAGCCCGAAATCACCCGCACTGTCAGTCCACCACCGGATGCGACGCAATCCTGCGCCGGCCAGTTCGGCTTTCACCCCGTCCGGGTGGAACTTGCACGACACCTCGGTGAGCATTTCCTCGCCGTCCGCGAAGTCGACGGTCAGCTCGAGAGCACCGACGCGCACCCGCTGGTGGCGATCGGCCCGCAGCCACATTTCGATGCGTTCCGCTTCGGTGTTCCAACGAGCCACGTGCTGGTAAGCATCGACGTCGAAATCGGCGTCGAGTTCCCGGTTGATCACCGCGAGCACATTGCGATTGAACGCCGCTGTCACCCCGGCGGCATCGTCATAGGCGCGCACCAGCCGACCGGTGTCCTTGACCAAGTCGGTGCCCAACAACAGGCTGTCCCCCGGCCGCATCACCTCGGACAGCGTCGCGAGGAACTCCGCGCGCGGTCCGGGCGTGAGGTTGCCGATCGTCGAACCGAGGAAGACGAACAGGCGCCGACCTCCGCCGGGAATCTCGGCCAGGTGTTCCTCGAAATCGCCGCAGACAGCTTTGATCTCGACGCCTGCGTACTCGCCCTGGATGGCGGTCGCAGCGGTCGACAGGATATTGGCGTCGACGTCGAACGGGACGAACCTGTGCAGCGACCCGCGGTCATGCAGGGCGTCGAGCAGCATCCGGGTCTTCTCCGACGTCCCACTCCCCAGTTCGACCAGGGTGTCGGCCTCGCTGGCTACCGCGATTTCGGCGGCTCGGGCGCGCAGGATCTCGGCCTCGGCACGCGTCGGGTAATACTCGGGCAACCGGGTGATCTGGTCGAACAGCTCACTGCCCACCGAATCGTAAAACCATTTGGGCGGCAACGATTTCGGTGTGCTCTGCAGGCCGTCGAACACATCGCGACGCAACGCGTGATAGGCCGAGTCGGCGGCGAGGTGATTGGACAACGACAGCGTCATCGAGATCCTTTCGGGGATCCAGGGTGGTCCAGCGGGGTCATCGTGACACCTTTCGCGGTGACTTCGACGAGGTGGCGATCCGGCACGTCCTCCCAATCTGAGTCGTCGTCATACGGCTCGCTGGCCAGCACCACACCGTCATCGCGGCGCAGAATGGACAACGTGTCACCCCAGGCGGTGGCCAGCAGCCGAGAGCCGTTGGCGGCCAATATATTCAGTCGGGCGATAGGGTCGGCCGTTCCTAACTCGACGATGGTGTCGCCCAGCGCGTCGAGTCCGCGCGCGAAGATGGCGGCCGCGAGTATCGCACTGTCGCAGACTGATTCGGCCGACGACGTCGGCGGCAGCACGGTGCGGTCGACCACTCCATTATGCGACAACAGCCAGTGACCGTCGGTGAACGGCGCGGTCGCGCTGACTTCGATCGGCATGCCGACCGTCGCCGAGCGAACGGCGGCCACCACGCAGTGGCTGCGCAGCGCCGGCGCGACCGAGTCGAATGACGTGTCACCCCACAAGGGCGCCGCGCTACGCCAGCGCCGAGGCACGTCGTCATCGAAAAACCCGACACCCCAACCATCGGCGTTCAGCAGGCCGTGCTTTTGCCGGCGTGGAGCATAAGACTGCACCCGCAAGCCTTGTGGCGGATCCAGCACCAGCGAGGAAACGCTGACGTCGGCCCCGAGCCAGCCGAGGTGACGGCACATCAGCCGGAGTCCCCACCGTCGGGGACGTCCCAGGCCAACCGGACACCGGAGAAGATCTGACGGCGGAATGGGTGATCCCAGTTGCGGAAACTGGGCCGCAGGATCGCCGGCTCCACGGCCCACGATCCACCCCGCAGCACCCGATAGTCGCCGTCGAAGAATGGCTGCGAGTAACGCTCGTAGATCATCGGGACGAATCCCGGCCAGGGCCGCAGCGCAGAGGAGGTCCACTCCCAGACATCGCCCAGCATCTGCTCAACCCCGTAGGCCGACGCGCCGTCGGGGTATGCGCCGACGGGTGCCGGACGCAGCGCTGCGCCACCCAGGTTGACGAGAGCATCCGATGGGTGCTGCTCTCCCCACGGGTAGCGACGCCTTGTGTTCGTCGCCGGATCCCACGCGCAGGCCTTCTCCCATTCCGTTTCGGTGGGCAACCGCGCACCGGCCCATGCCGCGTAAGCCTCGGCCTCGAAATAGGTGACATGCTGCACCGGCTCATCGACGGGAATCTGTTCGACGTGGCCGAACCGGGTACGCATTCGCCCGTCGGAACTCCAGAATTGCGGCGCGGTCAGGCCGGCGCGTTGGCGGTGCTGCCAGCCGCGGGCCGACCACCAGTGCGACTGGTGATAGCCGTCGTCGTCGATGAAGTGTTGCCATTCGCCGTTGGTGACCGGAACCCGGCCAATCCTGAATGTGCGGACGTCGACGACATGGGCGGGACGTTCGTTGTCCAACGAGTAGGGTTCGCCGGCGGCGTCCACGCCCTGCACGAACGGGCCCGCGGGAATCAGCACCGACGTTCCGACCAAGCCCGGCCGGCCCGCGGGCAGGGCGGACGTGTCGGGCAGCAACGGCGCGCCGGTGCGCAGGTTCAAGGCCTGCAACATGGTTTCGTTGTGCTGGTTTTCGTGGCTGACCACCATGCCGTACGTGAAGGCGGCTCGGTCACCGGCGGGGTCGTCGGGCAGGGCATCCAGCGCGTTCAGCGCGGCAGATCGCACCGCCCGGCAATATGACCGCGCCCGCTCCGGGGACAGCAGCGGCAGATCGGCACGACTGGCGCGGGCGTGTTCGAACGCGTCGTAAAGACCCTCTACAGCGGGAGGCAGCATCCCGGGCCGGGCCGGGTCCCCGCAACGCAACAGCCACAGCTCTTCTTGCTGACCGATGTGCGCCAGGTCCCACACCAGTGGACTCATCAACGGGTCGTACTGGCGACACAGCTCGGCGTCGTCGAAATCGGTCAGCCGCAACGTCCGTGTCCGCGCCCGGGCCAGATCGTCGGCAAGCCTCTCCCGCGAAGTCACGGCCCCCCTTGCGCCAGTTGTGCGACCGTAGCCGCAATGCCGTGCTCGATCACTTGGTCGGAAAAGTCGTCTCCGGGACATCGGCCCTGCTCGACGCAGCGAATCAACCGCTGCATCGTGCCGGTCAGCTCCGCGGGCGCCCGTTCGGCGGCGGCGGCCACACACCGATTGGCCGCCTCGTAGAGCCGTCGATCACGCAGACCGGCCTGGGCCGCGGTGTCCCAGGCGGTGGCGACCGGTTCGACGGCCTCGGCAGCGATGTCGGCCGCGACTGGGTCGTCCAGCAAGGTCACCAGGGTGAACAGCACAGCGGGCCAGAAGGCGTCCGGCACGCTGTCGAGGTAGCGGATTTCCAGCCACTGTCTCGGGCGTACCGGCGGGAACAGAGTGGTCAGGTGGTATTCCAGGTCGGCGATGGTGGGGCGGCGATCGCCCAGCAACACCCGGCCCTCCACCCAGTCGGCAAACGGCACCCAATGCGTGACCGCCACGGCTTCCGGGTTGTGCACCAGCATCACCGGTGCCTTCAGGGCATAACGCGCCCAGTCGATGCCGGGGTCGTCGCCACTGACACCCAGGATGGGCCCGCAGCGCGCCGAGTCCATCTGGCCCCACACGCGCTGCCGAGTGGAGACCCAACCGGTGAACTCGCCTCCCAGCATTGGCGAGTTGGCTGCGATCGCGATCATGGTCGGCCCCAGGGCATGCGCCAGCCGGATCCGCGCCGCCCATCCCTCCTGCGGCCCGGCGTCCAGATTGACCTGAATCGATGCGGTGGATGTCATCATCGCCGCGCCGGCTTTCCCGGATTCGCTGGCGGCGAAAAACTGCTCCATGGCGCGGTAACGCGCTCCTGGATTGATGCGCTTGGGCGGCCGCAGTGGATCCGCCCCGAGGAAAACCAGGCCTAGCCCGGCGTCGGTAAAGGCCGACCGCAGCACGGCTTGGTCGCGATTCATCGCGTCGATAGCCGGCATTACACCGTCGGCGGGCGGGCCGGACAGTTCGACGGCGCCGCCCGGTTCCACGGTGACCGCGCTGTGGCCCGGCAGAGCCGGCAACAGCTCGAGAACGTCGCTGATCTCAGCCCAGCTCGGCCGTCGGTAGGGGTCGGCCGGGTCGTGGCAATGCCCTTCCATCTCCAGACCGACGGACCCCAGGGGCGCATTTGCCAGACAGCTGTCGGCGATGTATTGCGCGGCAGCTGTAGAGCTGGCCATCGCGGCATTTTTTATGTCCGAGGCCTGGCGGGCGGTATCGATCGCGGCGGTGGGGGCGGCGAACGTCATATCACGATCCCTCCGGGCCCGACCACGCTTCGCCGAGCGCCATGTTGCGCAGCTATCGGAACGATAGCCGCCGTCCCTTCATCTTCCAGATCGCCCCGACACATTCCCCTCCCCGAACTTCGTGGCTGCATGGCGTAGACGGGTACCCGGATCGTTTCACTTACTGACCAAGCGCGTTCTGCATTGCTCCGGAGAGCACGTTGACCGCAGGCCCGCCGTTGCCAGATTGGCAAACCTTCGCCTGCAGCAACACATTTTCGCGCAGCCGGGTTTGATCGAAGCATCGGCGATCGGTGCCCGCTTCCTGCTTGGTCCAGTTGGCATCGGTACCGGTCGCCGGCGCACCGTCGAACGACCACACTTGAGTGGAGCCGTTGTCCAGGTGCATCGCGGTGGTCTGTCCGGAGCAACCCACCGTTCGATCCACCACCCGATGGAAAGCCCGGGACGCGGCGTCGTTGGTGGCGAATACCCCGACCGCCTGCCTGACGAGGTGGGTCTGGTCGTTGGCCGATGTCTGAGTGGTGGCTCCGTTGAATGCCGCCAGGTCGGGGTCGTTGTACACCTCGGGCAATCCGATGTCCGCCCAGTTGTTGCATTCCGCGACGTCGACCCAATAGCCCTGGAACGGCTGGGTGAACACCGAGTCCCAACCCATCGGTCCGCCGACGATATTGCCGACCGACCCCTTGCCGAGGACGGCGTAGGACACCACGCCGGGGTCCGACGGGTGGGCGGTTGCGACCGGCATTCCCAACATCCCCCCGACGCTCACGCCGATCGTCGCCACCACGGCGGAGATCCGCATCGCTGGATCCAATTGCCGGGCTAGACCTTGGCGGAGACGTCGACGTCGACGTTGCCGCGGGTGGCCTTGGAGTACGGGCACACCTGATGAGCCTGCTCCACCAAGTCGTCGGCGACGCTTTGTTCCACGCCCGGCAGGTAGCCGACGATCGTGCCGGTGAGCCCGAATCCGCCCGCCGAGTCCTTACCGAAGCCGATTTCGACGGTGACGTCGGAGGCGTCGTCGAGCTTGACCTTTGACTTGCCGGCCACCAGGCGCAGCGCACTCAGGAAGCAGGCCGCGTACCCGGCGGAGAACAGCTGCTCGGGATTGGTGCCCTCGCCGTTACCGCCCATCGCCTTCGGCGGCCGGGTTTCCAGGTCGATGCGGCCATCGTCTGACTTCACGTGGCCGTCACGGCCGCCGCCGGTCGCAGTGGATTGCGTGGTGTAAACGACTTCAATGGTCATGGGTGTCGATCATGCCAGGACCGCTGCTTGGCAGCGAACGTCGAGTTGGTTGCCTATTGCCCCAGGTTGGCCCGAACCCCCTCCTCGACCTTCTTGCCGAGGTCGGGATCGACGTTGCGCCAGTACTCGAACACCCGCGACAACACCGGTTCTTTGACGCCCTTCAAGACATGGCCAATGATGTTGTGGGCCAAGCGTTCCCGCGCATCGTCATTGAGAACTTCGCGGACCATGGTGCCGGGCTGGCCCCAGTCGTCGTCCTCGGCGTGCAGCGTGTAGGCGGCGCGGATCATCTGCCCGTCGGCGTGCCAGCGCACCTCTGCGGCGCGGGCCGGGTCGGCCTGCGGACCGCCGTAGGAGTTGGGCGCATACACCGGGTCGGAGACGTTCTTCATCCGCATCGCCCCGTCCTTGGAGTAGCTGTTCACCTCCACCTTCGGTTCGTTGACCGGGATGTGCTTGTAGTTGGTTCCCAACCTCGCGCGATGGGCATCTGAGTAGGAGAAGCCGCGAGCCAGCAGCATCTTGTCCGGGCTCAATCCGGTACCGGGCACGATGTTGTTCGGCTCGAAGGCGGCCTGTTCGATCTCGGTGTGGTAGTCGGTGACGTTGCGGTCCAGCGTCATCTTGCCAACGTCGATCAGCGGATAGTCGCTGTGCGGCCACACCTTCGTCAGATCGAACGGGTTGAAGCGATAGATCTTCGCCTCCTCGAACGGCATGATCTGCATCTTCAGGGTCCAGCTCGGAAACTCGCCACGCTCGATCGCTTGATAGAGGTCACGCTGGTGGTAGTCGCCGTCTTCGCCGGCGAGCTGGTCTGCGGCCTCCTGGGTCAGGAAGTCGATGCCCTGATCGGTGATGAAGTGGTACTTCACCCAGCAGATCTCGTCGGCGGCGTTGATCCAGCTGTAGGTATGGCTGCTGTAGCCGTTCATGTTCCGCCAGCTCTTGGGGATCCCACGATCGCCCATCAGCCACGTCACCTGGTGCGCGGATTCCGGAGACAGGCTCCAGAAGTCCCACTGCATGTTGTTGTCGCGCAAATTCGTTGCCTGCATGCGCTTTTGGGACCGGATGAAGTGCTGGAACTTCAGCGGGTCGCGCATGAAGAAGACCGGGGTGTTGTTTCCGACCATGTCGAAGTTGCCCTCGGTCGTGTAGAACTTCAACGCGAACCCACGCGGATCCCGCCAGGTGTCTGGGCTGCCACGCTCGCCGGCCACAGTGGAGAACCTGGCCAGCATGTCCGTCTTGGTCCCCGGCTGGAACACCGCCGCCTTGGTGTACTTGCTGACGTCGTTGGTCACCTGGAAGTGGCCGAACGCACCGCCACCCTTGGCGTGCGGTTGGCGTTCCGGAATGCGTTCCCGGTTGAACATCGCCATCTGCTCGATCAGGTAGTGGTCCTGCAGCAGGATCGGACCATCGGGACCGATCGTCAACGACTGGTCGTCGCTGGGTGCGGGGGCGCCGCCGTCAGTGGTGGTGTAGCGCTCGGTCATTTCGCCATCTCCTCGTCAACTGGGCTGACTTCATCTAAATCCGGTACCCCCGCCGGCCGAGTCTTGAAACGGTCTGCGCAATTTCCAGCGCAGAAACACATTCAGCCCGGCGCCACACAGCGGGGCGCCGGGCCGATGGTCGCGCGACGCGACGGTCACGAAACGCGGGACGTGCGACGTGCTACGGGCGCGGAGTACCCGGCGCGTTCGGCGCCGGCGCCGGCGCACTGGTCGTCGGCGACGGGCCGGGACCGCCCGGGCCGCCCGGCCCACCCGGGCCGAAGCCCGGTGGCGGACCGACCGAACCACCCGGACCGAAATCCGGCGGCGGGCCGAAAGGCGGAGCCATGCCGGGGCCGCCGGGTCCATACCCCCACGGTCCACCCCACGGTCCACCCCACGGCCCACCCGGGCCGCCTCGCCCTCCAGGGCCGCCGGGGCCGCCGGGGCCGAACATCATGCCGTGGTGGTGACGGCAGTGATGGTTGAACCCGACGACCATGGCGCCGGCGAAAAATACGGTGGCGAGGATGAAAACGATCCCGGCAACGATCACTACCCACGCCGCGGCCACATACAGCCTGGGGGGCTTGACCCGCTCCCGCGCTGGCGGTAATGGCGGCGGAGCTGCGGCGACGGAAGTCGGCTGGGCTGACGGTTCAGGTGTTTCGCTCATGCCTTGCATACTGCCCGGCCGCCAACTGCCATAACAGGTTCCGAGGACAAAAGTTGCTGTGAATTGCTCTGCCCGTTATTACAGGTAGCCCGGCGCTGAAGAAAGCGCCGGGCTACGGGTGGTTGAGTTAGTGGCCCGCCGGGATCCTCCTATCACCCCGTGAGCACGTTGACGGTCAGGAACTCTCCCCCTACGGCGTCCGAGACGGAGCGACCGACGAAGGAATCTGGCTGGGGCCAGGCGCGCCGGGTGTCACGGCTCCAGGTGCACCCGTAGCCGGTGCCCCCGGGGCGTTCGCGCCAGGCCCGCCACCAGGACCACCAGGGCCACCGAATCGATGCGGATGCATCATCGCGTGGTGCGCGTGGTGGTGATGGTGGTGACCGCCGTGGTGCCCCAGCGCCATTCCTGTGAAGAAGATGACCGAGACGATGAACACGATCCCAGCGACGATGGCTACCCATGCCGCGGCAAGAAAGACCCGTGGGGTCCGGAATGGCGCTGCGGCTGCCGCCGCAGGCGCCGGTGCAGTTGCGGTTGAGTGCCGCACAGTTGGGGTTTCAGATGTTTCACTCATGAGACAAATGATGCAGGCGTAAACAATGGCTACGGCTATGCGTTGGTTAAGTACCAGCTATGAGCTGAAACCCGCCTTTAGCTGGCGAAACCGCCC
>DASXMA010000123.1:0-9412 GCA_036495965.1 Mycobacterium sp. | reverse complement strand
TCCGAAGCAGGCCAACGAGTTCACCTGCTCAAGCTGCTTCCTGGTGCACCATCGCAGCCGTCTGGCCAGTGAAAAGGACGGCATCATGATCTGCACAGACTGCGTTGCCTAGCGCGCCAGCTCCTCACATTGACACCCTCCGCGCGGGGTGATGTCCTAATCAGTTCGTGGGGATGGGTTAGTGGTCAGAAGACCGGGATCTGTTGCTCGCGGGTCTGCCGCCCGGTGACGGCTGGTTTGTCCCGTCGTTCGACGTTCTCCGGTGTCTCATCTGCCGACGGTAGGGTCATCTGGACCTCGCCCACCGGCCAGGCCTACCCCCCGCTGGTGCGGTTGAGCGCCGAGGTTCGCCATTGTGAGCAGATGGCCCACGATTTGGTTGCGGGGATCAATTTCGGTGTCGATGTCGCCAAGAGCCCGCAGCATCAGCGGGCGGCGAGGGAACGGTGGCGGGGCAGGCCAGGGACGCCGTGCATTCCTGCACGATGGCTTCTCCTCCCGAGACCCCCGCGTAGGGCGCGCCGGGGTGGGAGCCCAGCTACGGTGGTCCTACGTCGCTGCCAGGGAGGGTGTTTATGCCAGATTCACTGCCCGGTCCTCGTCTGCGCCAGGTGGCGCTGGTTGCCCACGACTGCGAGAAGACCGCCACTGCTCTCCAAGCGGCGTTTGGCTGGCCGGACCCGTTCCATGATCCGGGGGTCGGCGAGTTCGGGCTGATCAACGCGGTGTTTCCCGTGGGCGACACCTTCGTGGAAGTCGTCTCTCCCGTGCAGCCCGATACCACCGCCGGGCGCTACCTGGCCCGCCGCGGGTCAGACAGCGGCTACATGGCCATATTCCAGATGCCCTCGCTGGAGGAGGCCCGCCGGCGGGTGGCCGATCTGGGAGTTCGCGTGGTGTGGAAGGTTGACCTCGAGGACATCGCCGGCACCCACCTGCACCCCAAGGACATCCCCGGGGCGATCGTGTCCTTCGACTGGGCGTCGCCCACCAGCTCGTGGCGCTGGGCGGGACCAGCATGGACGGGAACTGTGCCCGATCACCCGGCCGGCGGCATCGCCGGCATCACGGTCGAGGTGGAAGAACCGCCCGTGGCGGCTCAGCGGTGGGCCCGGGTTCTTGGGCTCGACGCGGAGGTAGACGGCGGGCTAGCCGTTCTCCGGCTGGACCCGGCCGGCCAAGCCTTGCGGTTCGTCTCGGCGGTGGACGGCCGGGCCGAAGGCATCACCGAACTCTGGTTGACACCGGGCCTGGAGGGCTTGCCCGACGGTGACGGGCTGGTCGCCGAGATAGGTGGAGTGCGTTTCGTGGTGGGTGCGCCGTGACGGCCCTCGACACCGGCACCGAAGATCTCTTGGCCGAGGTGGACGACGGCGTGGCGGTGATCACCATGAATCGGCCGTCTAGGCGCAACGCCTTCTCGGATGAGATGGTCCAGGCGTTGGGGCGGGTCCTGGCCGAGGTCGAAGTCAGCGATGCGGTCGGGTGTGTGGTGCTGACCGGAGCGGGCGGCGCCTTCTCGGCCGGAGGCGACGTCAAGGCCATGGCCGACCGCGGATCTTCAGGCGGGGCGTCGGTACCAGTGGACGTGGCGATCCACCGCCAGCGGCTGAACCAGCAGGCGACCAGCGGGAAGCTGTGGCGGATGCCGAAACCGACGATCGCCCAGGTTCCCGGCCCGGCGGCCGGGGCGGGGCTGGCGCTGGCCTTGGCGTGCGATCTCAGGTACGCGGCCGACACCGCCATCTTCACTACCGCCTTCGCCCGCGTCGCCTTCGCCGGAGACTACGGCGGGACCTGGTTTTTGACCAGGCTGGTGGGCCCGGCCAAGGCCAAGGAGCTGTACTACTTCTCGGAGCGGCTGACGGCGGATCAGGCCGAGGAGCAGGGTTTGGTCAACGCGGTGTTCCCGGCCGGCGACCTCCAGAAGGAGGTGATGGACCGGGCCCGGAGGCTGGCCCAGGGTCCGTCGATCGCCTACCGCTACATGAAGGAGAACCTCAACCGGGCGGTGCACGGCAGCCTTGCGGAGTGCATGGACCTCGAGGTCACGCATCACATACACACCGGGCTTACGGAGGACCACCGGGAGGCGGCGCTGGCGTTCGTCGAGAAGCGGGAGCCGCGCTTTCGCGGTCGCTGACGCGGTGGCCAGGTCATCCGGAGCCTTAGGCTTGGTTCGTGGCCTCGCTTGCCGACTCGTTATGGCACCGGAACCGGGTCCTGGCTGAGGCCGCGCTGGCGCACCCGTTCGTCCAGGGCATCGCGTCGGGAGAGTTGGCCCCAGCTACGTTCGCCTACTACGTGGGACAAGACGCCGTGTTCCTCGATACGTTCTGCCGCGCCTATGCCTTGGCTCTGGCCAAGAGCCCCGACCAAGACGCGCTGATCGCGTTTAGGGAGCTACTCGACGCCGCCGCCGACGAGCTTCGCCTTCACCAGGGCTACGCGGCCCGCTGGGATGTCGACCTTCACCAAGGGGCAGACCGCGCCACCTCGGCGTATACCAACTTTTTGTTGGCGGTGGCTGCGCTGGAGCCGGTTGGCCATATCGCGGCGGCGATGACACCGTGCATGCGGCTTTACGCCTACCTCGGCCAGCAGCTGGCCGCTCAGACAAAACCCGACAGTCCCTATCGCGAGTGGGTGATGACCTACTCCAGCCCGCAGTTTGAGGCCCTAGCCCGACGTGTAGAGGGCCTGCTCGACCGCTACGGAGGTGATCACGACCGCCTGGCCGTCGTGTATCACCAGGCGATGGAACTCGAATTGCGGTTCTTCGACGCTGCCGACCGACGCGAGAGACCATGACTGCCGATGCGTTGATGAGCCGGCACACCTCCGCGTGGCCCGCGGCCACTATCAATTGCGCCAAACTCCGGGCGCGAGGTCGTGGAATTCGCGCCGATTGAGAACCGATTTTGTTGATGAGATGTTGATGTACTTACACACAGGCCAGAAAATGCCCTCTGACCTGCGTGTTCAGCGGAGCTGCCCGGGAATCGAACCCGATGCTCTACCAGGCAATATGCCTTCTAAGCTGCCGGTTCGCTTCGTCTCGTTCCGATTCAGTCCCGCTGATGACCTGCGGTTTCGTTCTCGGGTCTTTACGGCGTCAAGAGTCGTCACGGCGGCCGAAGCAGGCTGAACAAGTGGTTTGGGTGGTTGGTTGGCGGGGGCCGGTTTTCATCAACTATTTGCTGGCGTCTGACAAGCTCGATGGCCTTGTTGGTGATTGGCGGTCTTGGCTGGTCGGTTTCCCGTCAGGAGTTGCCGGAGATCTTGGACTTGTACCGCGGGCAATATGCGTCGATGCTCGCGCCGACGAAGTAGCCGGAGTGATAGGCGGGCATGTTACTGCTATTCAGCACGTCATTCGCCACCTGGGTAGGGGTCATGCCGGCGTCAAGTTTCTGGCAAACGGTATGGGCGGCCTCGATCGCGTGTGCGGGCGATACGTGGTCGGTGATGCCCTCCGACTTCAGCACTGTCAGGAATTTGCTGTCGCCAGTGTCGGCATGAGCGGCCGCGGCCGCTTCCAGCGGACTGAGCAGCAACGCGAAGACCACGACCAGAAGGCGGGTAGCCCGAGGAGAGATCACCGCCGTACTTGATGTAATGGTTGACACCATCAACTCCTCTCCCGTGACGCCCCTGCGCAATCATTGCATACGGAAATAGTATCTTTCTGCTATTGTGCTCTTGGCGATTTAATTTGGCGGAGCGCCTTGGAATGGCCGCTCTGCAGTACCGCGAGGAAATTCCTAGGCCGACCCGTGAACGACTACATCGCGCAGCTGTCGTTGATCCGTGGCTGGCTACCGATAGGGGCCCAGGCGATCACCGCCGTGGTATTCGTGTGTGCGATCGGCTGGCGATCACGGCGCTGGCGGCTGATATGGCTGCCGGTGATGGCGATTGGCGGGGCGGTGTTGGCGGGGTGGGGGCGCTGGTATATCGACTCACTGGGGGTAGCTGGTGATCCCCCGCCGCCGCTGCTGTGGATCTGGATCGCCGCAGCCGGACTGGCGCTCGGCGTAGTGGTGCTTGGCTGGCGTGGCGCACGGTGGTGGCGGCGTGGTGCGGCCGTGTCGGCGGTACTGCTATGTGTGCTGTGCGCTGCCCTCGCAGTCAATCTCTGGGTAGGTTATTTCCCGACCGTGTATACCGCGTGGAACCAGCTCACCGCCGGCCCGCTGCCCGACCAGACCGATCGGGTGACCGCGATGCAGATGGGCGGGCCGCGGCCGGTCAAGGGTGTGGTTGTGCCGGTCACCATCCCAGCCGACGTGTCACAGTTCAATCACCGCGGCGAGCTGGTGTACCTGCCGCCGGCCTGGTTTGCCAGCAACCCGGCACCCCGGTTGCCCGCGGTGATGATGATCGGCCCCGCGCTCAATACCCCCGCCGATTGGCTGCGCACCGGCCACGCGATACACACCATCGACGAGTTCGCCTCCGCGCATGGCGGTTACGCGCCTGTACTAGTGTTCGCCGATGCCACCGGTGCGTTCAACAACGACACCGAATGCGTCAACGGGGCCCGCGGCAACGCCGCCGACTATCTGACCAAAGACGTTGTCCCGTACATGATCGCCGACTTTCGGGTCAGCGCCGACCGGGCTAACTGGGGCATCCTCGGCTGGTCCATGGGCGGCACCTGCGCTGTCGACCTGACGGTGGCGCATCCGGACCTGTTCAGCGCCTTTGTCGATATTGCCGGCGATGCCGGCCCCAACACGGGAAGCAAGGCAAGTACTATCGCCACGCTGTTTGGCGGCAACGCCAACGCCTACGCCGCGTTCGACCCGACCACCGTAATCATCAAAAACCGCCACTACAGCGGGGTATACGGCTGGTTCGACGTCCCCGGCGCTGCCCGCCCCCAGCACCGCTACATCACGGCGGCCGGTATAGGCGCGGTTGCGGTCGGCGCCCATGACCCGGTCGCCAATCCGGAAGGCCAAGACTTCGCCGCCAACTCCCTGTGCACCGTCGGCAGCGCACACGGCATCCGATGCACCGTCGTGAGTCAACCGGGCAGACACGACTGGCCGTTCGCGGCCCAAGCGTTCGTCACCGCATTGCCGTGGCTGGCCGGACGGCTCGGCACCCCGGGAGTGTCCCGGGTTCCGTTGCCCGGACTCAGGCCGGAAACGGTCACACCCACCCAGACCGCCGCCGGAGCCACAACGCTGGCCGCGCACACCGCCGGAAGATAGCCGTTGCCCAATAACCGACGCGCCCAGCAGTCGACGTTTCAGTTCAGTCTCAGAACTTGATCGACTCAGGCTCGTGCCACTGTTCGGGAGCCGCGTTCTACTCCTCAGCCACATCGGCCGCGTCTCCGGAAAGCCCCGAGCGGTCGCCTTATAGTGCAACGTTTGCTGCGGGTGGCGGAGCGCTGCGGCGTGCCGGATCCTGAAATGGTCGATGGGTGAACGTAAGAAGGTCGGCGAAAGGGAGACGGCGAATGGATCGGGAGAAGACGGCTGATCCCGTGCGGGTGCCACGCTCGATATCCGACGCGGTGGGGCGGGTGCCCGGCTGGCTGCGCGCAAACCGCCTCGGGTTGTTTTGTGTGGCGATCGTGGTGGGGGTTGGTGCCGGGCTTGGTGCAGTGGGATTCCGCTACCTGATCTTTGGGCTCACCTGGCTGGCGACCGGACGCACCGAGTTCGGCCAGCAAGGCTGGGTGGGCAGCAACAACCTACCCTGGCTGGGGGTCGGGTTCTTTGTGGTCATCCCAGTCATCGGCGGGTTGCTGTACGGGCCGTTAATCTCCCGGTTCGCACGCGAGGCCCGCGGCCATGGGGTGCCGGAAGTGATGATCGCGGTGGCGGAAAACGGTGGTCGCATTCGGCCCCAGGTGACCGTGGTGAAGGCGCTCGCCTCGGCACTATGTATCGGCACCGGCGGCTCGGTGGGCCGGGAAGGGCCGATCGTACAGATCGGCGCTGCGCTGGCGTCCAGCCTCGGCCGGCGGGTGCGTATGCCGGAGAACCGGCTGCGGGTGCTGGTGGCCTGCGGGGCGGCCGGCGGCATCTCGGCCACCTTCAACGCCCCCATCACTGGAGTGTTTTTCGCCATCGAACTGATCCTGCGGGAGCTCTCCGTCGAGGCGATCTTCACCATCATGCTGTCGGCGATGGTTGCGGATGTGATCGCTCGGGTCTTCTTCGGCTCCGCCCCGTTCCTCACCCAGCTCCCCGCCGGCATTGGGCTGGACCACATCGCCAACTACCTTTTGGTGGCCCTCCTCGCAGCGATCGCCGGCCTGATCGGGATTGTCTTCAAAAACGTCCTATACAAGACCGAGGATTTGTGCGACCGGGCGTGGCGTCACCGTCCGGATTGGGCACGGCCGGCAGTTGGCGGAATCGCGCTCGGCGTTCTGCTACTCGCGGTGCCGCAACTCTATGGGGTCGGCTACCCCGTGATGTACGCCGCTTTCGCCGACCACTACGCGCTATGGTTTCTGTTGATCCTCGCCGCAGGCAAGATGCTGGCCTGCAGCCTGACCATTGGCATCGGCGGCTCAGGCGGTGTGTTCGCACCCTCGTTGTTCATCGGAGCAACTTCCGGCATGGCCTTCGGGCTAGTCGCCCACCAACTGATCGGCCCGGGGGTAGGGGAACCCGCCCTGTACGCGATCGTCGGAATGGGCGCTGTGTTCGCCTCCGCCTCACGCGCCCCGCTCACCGCGCTCGCCAGCACTGTTGAGATGACCGGGGATTTCACACTCACCCTGCCGGTCATGTTGGCCGTCGCCGTCGGCACAACCGTGTCGCGCGCGCTGTCCTACGGAACGATCTACACCACCAAACTGCTGCGCCGCGGCATCGACATCGACCGCCCCACACCTACCCATGCGTTCGCCGACCTCACCGCCGCTGACGCCATGCACCGGTTCACCACTCCGCTGGATCTCACCCGCGACGGAAACACGGGCCAGGACTGGACGAACTTGTTGGGCCCCGTTACCCGTGTGCGCGAGCCCCAGGCGTTACTTGAGAACGACAGCCTGGCTCAAGCCCTGCGACAGCTCGTGCTCTATGGCCGTGATGGACTCCCGGTCATCGACACCGACGCCCGCCGTGTCCAGGGCTGGCTGACCAACCAGAACGTGCTGCGTGCGGTCGCTGCCTACCTCGCCGATGCCGAATCGGACATGGCCGCCAGCCGCACCGCTGCCAACTGGGCCGACCCGCACGCGGGAACCGCCGAGCACGATCTGCGTAGCCAGCTCGCCGGATACCACATCGTCGAGCGCACAATCGGACCCGACTCGACTGCCGTCGGCCGCACCCTCGGTGAACTCGACTGGCCAGCCAGTCACCTCCCCGTGTCGATCCTCCACAACCGTCAGCTCGTCGAGGCCGACCCCACCGTCCGGCTCACCACGGGGGATCGGATCAACATCCTTGTCCCCGCCATCCGCCGCAACGTCGACACCACCGCCATAGACACCAGCAACCCCGGTGAAGCGGACCGACCGACACGATAATAAGGAGCGAGGCATACGCCATCGATCTCCTCTTGATCGAGTCCGGCTTCGAAGCCGAGCAGATCGCCAGACTGCGTGAGATTCAGGGCGCGTTGTCAGCGTTGAGATACCGGTACGGCGTCGCCCGGCTCACCCCGAGATACTTGGCGATCGCCTTGCCCTCGGCTTTCATCCGCTTGGCGGTGACGATGTGCTCGGCGTCGTCGACCTTGCGAGGCCGCCCGAACGTGGTGCCGTTAGCGCGAGACATCTGCCGCTTCAACGCGGTTCGCTCACGGTCGTACTCGGCTAGGGACCCGAGAAAACCGATCATCATGCGTCCGGCGGAGGTGGACGAGTCAATGCCGTCAGTGACGGATACCAGGGTGACGCCGCGGTGGGTGAGCACCTTGACGGTCTCCAGAATGTGCAATGTGTTGCGGCCAAGCCGGTCTAGCTTCCACACCACCACGGTGTCGCCTTCCCGGACGTATAGCCGGGAACCAATTCATCAGTAGGTCGTTGTACTAACAGGTCGAAGTTTTAAGTGTTCGTGTTCCATGCACGCTCGCCCAGAACATTGGTGCGGGCGTCTCTTTTCTTCTTGCAGGGCAAGCCGAGAAGCAGTCGTCTGATCAACCGGCCACCGGACCGCATAGTGCGGCCCGGAGTCCTGACAAGGAGAAAAATGACACAGGGAACTGTGAAGTGGTTCAACGCCGAGAAGGGCTTCGGCTTCATCGCGCGCACGGACGGCCCGGACGTCTTCGTGCACTACTCCGAGATCGACGGCCACGGCTTCCGTAGCCTCGAGGAGAACCAGCAGGTGGAGTTCGAGGTCACCCAGGGCGCCAAGGGCCCGCAGGCCAGCCGCGTTCGGGCACTCTGACCGTCGGCACGGCATGAAAGGAGCCGTACCCGCGTGGCGTACACGGGGGTACGGCTCTCCTGCTTATTCGCTTATTCAAGCCGTTTCTGGGGGCTGGCTGCGGTCGGCACCGGCGGCGGTGGATAGAAAAGCACGTCTGTTCAGTCCTCGTCGCTCTCCGCCAAATACCGGTACAGAGTCGTCCGCCCGATTCCAAGAGTCGCGCAGATGGGTGGCAGCGGTCTCCCCATTGGATTTCATGCGCCGGGCAAGGGCTGCCTGGTCACCGTTGAGCTTGGCAGGCCGACCGAACTTGCGGCCTGACTTGCGGGCGTGCTCCAGCTTGAGGGCGGTGCGCTCCCTGATCAATTCCCGTTCGTACTCCGCAATGGACATCAGGATTCCGGCGACCATTCGCCCGGTACTGGTGGAGGTGTCGACGCCGTCATGGAGCGATCGCACGTTCACGCCCCGCTCGGTGAGGTCGTGGAGGGTGTTGACGATGCTGCGCATGTTGCGGCCCAGCCGGTCCAGTCGCCAGACGATCAGGGTGTCGCCCTCCCGCAGGTATTGCAGGCACTCGGTAAAGCCGGGGCGGTCATCTCGTGCGCCGGACATGATGTCGTGGAAGATCTTTCCCGCCCCGGCAGCGGTCAGCGCCTCGGTCTGCTGCTCCAGGGTCTGCGTAATGGTCGACACACGGGCGTAGCCGATTACGGTGGAAGGGTCTGGGTCGCGGAAATTAAACTCACACTTGGTGAACCGAAAATAGCCATTGCCATATTTCCGAACAGAGCATTTTCGGGATGTACTTTCGGCACAGCCCGTTGTGGGGAAACAGCATCCTCGACACGTGAGCATGACCTGTACCGGAACCGGTCTTGAGCTCAACCGGTCAGCGCATCACTGGGACGAGGGTAACCGGTGGTTATCCCCAGAAGATGGGGTCGGCTCGGCTGTCGAGGTAGTCGAGTAAGTCTTGGACTCGGGGGCTGGGGTCCAGTGGTTGGTAGCGGTGGTATTTGAGGTGCTGGTCGCGCCAATACAAGGTCCAAAGC
>DASXMA010000122.1:0-12872 GCA_036495965.1 Mycobacterium sp. | reverse complement strand
CGAGACCACAGCGCCAACCGGCTGCGCTGTTTGCCGCTTGCGGTCACAGCCGCACGCACCTCGGCGACGACGAACTGGGAGTGCCCGGTCTCCGACAGGGCCGCCCGCACTACGTCGGCGATCTCGTCGGGCAGCCCATCGGCGATTTCCAGATATAAGTCGGCGGCCAGGGCATCGCCGACATAGGTCTTCACCAAGGCTTCCAGCCAGGTACTCGGCATAGTCAGCCGGTGGTAGTTCTCCAGTGTCGATACGTACCGCGACATCGCCACCACCACGTCGACGCCGCGGCTTTCCAGGGCGTCGCGCAGCGATTCATAGTGCTGCATCTCGGCGGCGGCCATGCTCGCCATCGAGATCCGTCCCCGCAGGTCAGGGGCCATGCGCGCCTCGTCCGTCAGCCGGTAAAACGCGGCTATCTCGCCGTAGGCGAGCACTGCGAACAGTTCGTTGACGCCCGGATGCTCCGCGGTCAGTGGTGAGGAAGGCGAATCGTCCACCTGGTCGGCGGAGGAAGCCGAAGTCATGGGCAACACTCTAGTCGGCTGACTTGGGGGACGATGGGTGCCGGCTGTCGACCGGCTATCATGCAAACAGGTAGTGGCTGTATTCCTGATCGCCGCTGCCGGCGAAATGTGCGTGCACAGCTGGCCCGCCCAGATTTAGCAGGGCCCGTGACTCGGCGACGTATTCGGAGTCGGAACTCGTGCGCGCGTGACCGCGATAGAGAAACACCGACACCAACCGAAGGCCGTCACCGAAAGGCACATCACCCACGTATGACCGCATTGACAAGTAGAACTGAACCGACCTTTGCCGAACTCGGCGTCCGCGACGAAATCGTCCGAGCACTAGCCGAAAAGGGCATTGAGCACGCCTTTGCTATCCAAGAACTGACCCTGCCGCTGGCCCTCGCCGGCGACGATGTGATCGGCCAGGCCCGCACCGGCATGGGCAAGACCTTCGCCTTCGGCGTTCCGCTGCTGCAGCGCATCACCGACGGCGTCGGTGTACGGGCGCTCAATGGCACACCACGGGCCTTGGTCGTGGTGCCGACCCGGGAGCTATGCCTGCAGGTCACCGAGGATTTGGCCACCGCGGCCAAATTCTTGACCGCCGAACAAGACCGCCGGCTGTCGGTAGTGTCCATTTACGGCGGACGGGCCTACGAACCACAGATCGATGCGCTGCGCACCGGCGCCGACGTCGTGGTGGGCACCCCGGGCCGGCTACTCGACCTGTGCCAGCAGGGTCACCTGCAGCTCGGCGGGTTGTCCGTGCTGGTGCTCGACGAGGCCGACGAAATGCTGGACCTGGGCTTCTTGCCCGACATCGAGCGCATCCTGCGCCAGATTCCCGCCGACCGGCAATCGATGCTGTTCTCGGCGACGATGCCGGACCCGATCATCACGCTGGCCCGCACCTTCATGGACCAGCCCACCCACATCCGGGCCGAGGCCCCGCACTCCCTTGCCGTGCACGACACCACTGAGCAGTTCGTCTACCGCGCCCACGCGCTGGACAAAATGGAACTGGTCAGCCGAGTGCTGCAGGCCAATGGCCGGGGCGCGACGATGGTCTTCACCCGCACCAAGCGCACCGCGCAGAAGGTGTCAGATGAGTTGGCCCTGCGCGGGTTCGCGGTCGGCGCCGTGCACGGCGACCTCGGTCAGATAGCGCGCGAGAAAGCGCTCAAGGCATTTCGCGCCGGCGATATCGACGTGCTGGTCGCCACCGATGTGGCCGCCCGCGGCATCGACATCGACGACGTCACCCACGTCATCAACTACCAGTGCCCCGAAGACGAGAAGATGTACGTCCACCGAATCGGGCGCACCGGCCGCGCCGGCCGCACCGGAGTCGCGGTTACCCTGGTGGACTGGGACGAGCTCCCCCGCTGGACGATGATCGACAGGGCGCTGGGCCTGGGGTCCCCCGATCCTGCCGAGACCTACTCCAGCTCGCCGCACCTCTACGCCTAGCTGGGAATCTCGGCCGAGGCGGGCGGCAAGGTCGGTGCTCCGCGTAAGTCGCCGGTCAAGCGCCGCGACACCGAGAGCTCAGGCAAAGTCAAGGGCCAGAGCTCAGGCCAGAAGTCCGGAAGCAACCGCTCCGGCGCGAAGCGGCGACGCACCCGTGCCGGCCAACCCGTCTCCGGCCACCCCGCCGGCAACGGCGCCACCACCGCTGCCAATGGCGAAGCCGCCGCAGAGACACCGTCGGGCTCCAGCGGCGGCGGGACTAACCCGCGGCGCCGTCGCCGGCGCAAACCCACTGAAACCACCGCCGCGTCCGCGCTGGCTAACTGAGCCCGCGCTGCGGCATGGTCAGACCCGAACGCCGGACCAAGGGCGACATAGTGGCCGCCGCGGCGATCGCGGTCGTCGTCGTCGCCACCGCCGCACTGATCTGGTGGACCAGCGACGCCCGGGCCACCATCAGCCGGCCGGCCGGCGTTGCAGCCCCCAACCCGACGCCGGCCCGGGAAGTGCCGGCGACCCTGAATCAGCTGTGGACGGCCGCAAGCGCGGCCACCACCGCACCCATCGTGGTTGGCGGGACGGTCACCACGGGCGGCAAACGTCAGGTAGACGGACGCGACCCTGGCACGGGGCAGTCGCGCTGGAGCTACGCCCGCGACACCGATCTGTGCGGGGTGTCCTGGGTCTACCACTACGTCGTCGCGGTCTTTAGAGACGACCGCGGTTGTGGTCAGGTCAGCACCATGGACGGGTCGACCGGTCGCCGAGGACCTGCCCGCAGTGGCTATGCCGATCCGCATGTCCGCCTCTCCTCCGACGGCACGACGGTGTTGTCAGTGGGCGACACCCGACTTGAGCTGTGGCGGTCGGACATGGTCCGGATGCTGGGCTACGGCGAGACCGATGCCCGGGTGAAGCCGTCGGCGCGGGGGCTGCACTCCGGATGCAAGCTCTTGTCGGCGGCGGCCAGCTCGTCAGCGGTATCGGTGTTCGAGAGCTGCGTGAATGAGGCCGATCTGCGGCTGGTCCTCTTGCGTCCGGCCAAAGAAGACGACGAACCCCAACAACACGTCGTAGCCGAGCCTCGCGTCGCATCGAGTTCGGGTGCTCGCGTGCTCACCGTCCGGGAGAGCAACACGGCGGTGTATTTCCCGTCACCGCAGCCCAGGGTCGAGGTGATCGACGAGATGGGCACGACCGTGTCGAGCACCCTGCTACCCAAGCCGCCGTCGAGCACGGCGGTGGTGTCACAGGCGGGCAACCTGGTTACCTGGTGGACCGGCGATTCCGTCATGGTCTTCGACGCAAGCAGTCTGGCGCCGCGCTACACCATCGCCGCCGGCGAGACCACGGCGCCGTTGGGACCCGGTGTCATGATGGCGGGCAAGCTGCTCGTGCCGGTCACCGGCGCGATCGGTGTCTATGACCCGGTCAACGGCGCGAACGAGCGCTACATCCCGGTTAATCGGGCGGCGAGCTCGGCGCAACCCGGGACGCCCGTGGTCCCGGCCGTTTCCGGTTCCAGGGTGTTTGAGCAGCGGGGCGACACCGTGGTGGCCCTGGGCTGACCGCCTGGACGCGCCGCTAAATCTCGACGGCGAACGTCGCGAGCGGTTTGCCGGACTTCCAATGCTTGATCAGCGCCTGCGCCAGCTCGGTGTAGGCCATCGCGCCTTTGTTCCTGCGCCCGGCGATCACCGACGAACCGGAAGCACTGGCCTCGGCGAAGCGCACCGTGCGCGGGATCGGTGGGGCCAGCACCGGCAGGTCGTAGCGGTCGGCGACGTCGAGCAGCACGTCGCGGGTGTGCGTGGTGCGGGAGTCATACAGCGTCGGCAATGCGCCCAGCAGCCGCAGATTCGGGTTGGTGATCTGCTGGACATCGGCGACGGTGCGCAGGAATTGGCCTACACCGCGGTGCGCCAGTGTCTCGCACTGCAACGGCACGATGACCTCGTCGGCGGCCGTGAGCCCGTTGAGGGTGAGCACACCCAGCGACGGCGGGCAGTCGACGATCACCACGTCGAACTCGTCGGAGAGCTTGGCCAGCGCACGTTTGAGCGCATATTCGCGGCCGGCCCGCATGAGCAGCATGGCCTCCACACCGGCCAGGTCAATGTTGGCCGGCAGCAGCGTCATTCCCTCCATCGTCGTGACCAGTGCGGCGTTTGGCTCGACCTCACCGAGCAGCACCTCGTGCACCGACACCGGTAGCTTGTCGGGATCGTGACCAAGCGAGAAGGTCAAACAACCCTGCGCGTCCAGGTCGACAAGCAGCACTCGTCGACCGGCCGCCACCATCGCCGCACCTAGCGAGGCCACCGTCGTAGTCTTGGCCACCCCGCCCTTCTGGTTGGCCACCGCCAGCACCCGGGTCTTAGTCACAAGCGCCGCTCTCCCCCGCAAGCGGGAGGTGCCCCCACCTCATCGCTGTCTCCCTTCTTTGTCGCCACACAGTCACAGTGCCCATCCTGGCATGTTCGGAGTCCAAGCGCTTCGGGCTACGGGCACGGCATGTCGTCCGGCAGAATCGGTCGGCATGGGCTTGCACAATCACCGTCTGGTGCTGCTGCGCCACGGCGAAACCGAATGGTCGAAATCGGGCCAGCACACTGGTCGCACCGAGGTCGAGTTGACCGATGCCGGCCGGACGCAGGCCAAGCTGGCCGGGCGGGTGCTGGGTGAACTCAAACTTGTTGATCCGCTGGTGATCAGCAGCCCTCGACAACGCGCCCTGGCCACTGCCGAGTTGGCCGGGCTCACCGTCGACGAGGTGTCGCCACTGCTTGCCGAGTGGGATTACGGCGAATACGAAGGTGTGACAACAGCGCAGATCCATCAGTCGGTACCCGATTGGCTGCTGTGGACGTACGGGTGCCCCGGGGGCGAGAGCGTAGCGCAGGTCAGCGGCCGCGCGGACCGAGCCATCGCGATGGCGTTGGAGCATATGGAGTCGCGTGACGTGTTGTTCGTGGGCCACGGCCACTTCTCCCGTGCGGTGATCACGCGCTGGGTCGAGCTGCCGCTCGTCGAGGGACGCCGTTTCGGCATGCGCACCGCCTCGATCGCGATGTGCGGGTTCGAGCACGGGATACGACAGCTTCTTGCGCTCGGGTTGACCGGTCAGTGAGGTCAAGCGAACCGCCATTCGCACTGTCTGGGCCGCACGGGACCTTGGTTGCCGACGGGGTGCGGACGCGCTACTGCGACGTGCAAGCGGCGCAGGCGGCGCTGCGATCAGGATCGGCCCCAATACTGTTGGGCGCGTTGCCTTTCGATACGAGCGCACCCGCGGCGTTGCTGGTACCGAACACCGTGCTGCGCACCGATGGACCGCCCGACTGGCCGACAAGCCCGCTGCCCGCGGTGCATGTCGCCGCAGCGGTCCCGCCGCCGGATGACTACCGCGTCCGGATCAGCCGCGCACGAGATCGGCTCACGGCACCTGGCAGCACGCTGCGCAAGGTGGTGCTGGCCCGCGCGCTGCAGCTGGTCGCCAATGCTCCGGTGGACGCGCGCGTCGTGCTGCGCCGGCTGATCGCCGCGGACCCGGCCGGCTACGCCTATCTCGTCGACCTGACCGCGGCCGGCGACGACTACGCGGGTGCGGCGCTGGTGGGCGCCACTCCAGAACTTCTGGTCGCGCGTACCGGCGACCGTGTCGAGTGCCGCCCGTTCGCCGGGTCGGCGCCGCGCGCCGCCGACGCGGACCTCGACGCCGCTAACGGCGCCGCGCTGACGGACTCGGCCAAGAACCGTCACGAGCACCAGCTGGTCATCGACACCATGCGCGCCGCTTTGGAGCCCCTGTGCGACGACCTGACGATCGCGTCCGAGCCTCAATTGAGCCGCACCGCGGCGGTCTGGCACTTATGCACGCCGATCAGCGGTCGCCTGCGTGACAAATCAACTACCGCAATCGATCTGGCGTTGGCGCTGCATCCCACTCCGGCGGTCGGAGGAGTGCCGACCAAGGCCGCATCCGAGCTCATCGCCGAATTGGAGGGTGACCGCGGTTTCTACGCCGGGGCGGTCGGCTGGTGCGATGGCCGCGGCGACGGTCGCTGGGTGGTGTCCATCCGCTGCGCACAGTTGTCAGCGGACCGCCGCACGGCCCTCGCCCATGCCGGCGGCGGCATCGTCGCCGAATCGGACCCCGATGACGAAGTCGACGAGACCACAACGAAATTCGCCACAATATTGAACGCGCTGGGAGTCGAGCAATGAGCGAAAATATCCGCCCCGCCGCAGCGAAAGACAGCGCCGATATTGCCGACATGATCCACGCGCTGGCCGAATTCGAACGTGCCCCTGAACAATGCACTGTCACCGAAGCACGAATTTCCACAGCGCTTTTCGGTAATTTTCCGACGGTGCATGGACATGTCGCCGAAGTTGACGGCGAGATCGCCGCGATGGCGTTGTGGTTTCTCAGCTTCTCCACCTGGGACGGCGTCGCGGGAATCTACCTGGAAGACCTGTTCGTCCGCCCGAGGTTTCGCCGCCGCGGCCTGGCCCGCGCGTTGCTGGCGGCCCTGGCCGCCGAGTGCGTGGAGAACGGCTACACGCGATTGTCGTGGGCGGTGCTGGACTGGAACGCCGATGCCATTGCGCTGTACGACAAAATCGGCGCGCAACCGCAGCGCGAGTGGACCACCTATCGGGTGTCCGGCCCACCACTGGCTGAGCTGGCCGGACCGCGCTGATCGCCACCGGCGGCCCAGCGCACGGCCGCGGGAGTGAAGAGCAAGATCAATGTGGTCAGCGCCGCGACGCCCGCGGGTATCCCGAACGCGGGTTGATGCGAGCCGACCGCGAGATACCAGGCCGCAGGCAGTAGGAGCAGCTGGGTGAACACGGCCAACCCGCGGCCCCAACGCTTGCCGATCACCAACGCGCGCCCGGCGGCCAGCACCACGCCGCCCGCCAGCATGAACCAGACCGCTGTGCCCAAGCCGTTGACGACGTGCTGGTCGGCTCCGGCGATTCCGCGCACCACCAGCACCGCGGCCACCACCAACGCGGCCACACCCTGCACCGCAACGATCCATCCCGCGACGCGCACGGTGGTTGGGGCGGGCGGGTTCACAGCGTCAGCGTAGTCGCGGCTACCGGCTCTTCCCGCGCAAGCGGCCGGTTCCCCACCGCGTAGCCTTAGCCGCCCCGCATAAGCTCGTGCATCATGCGCGCCGTGCTGATCGTGAACCCAACAGCCACTTCCACCACCGCTGCCGGCCGCGACCTGCTGGCGCACGCACTGAAAAGCCGCCTTCAGCTCACCGTCGAGCACACCAGCCACCGGGGCCACGGCAGCGAAATCGCACAAGCGGCCGCTGCGGCGGGAGTTGACCTGATCGTCGTGCACGGCGGCGACGGCACGGTCAGCGGAGTGGTCAACGGTCTGCTTGGCAGCCCCGGCTCACCGCGGGCCGAGCACGTACCTGCGGTTGCAGTGGTGCCTGGTGGTTCGGCGAATGTGCTGGCCCGATCGCTGGGCATTTCCCAGGACCCGGTCGCTGCCACCAACCAGGTCATCCAGCTGCTCGATGACTATCAGCGTCAGCAGACGTGGCGCCGCATCGGGTTGATCGACTGCGGTGAGCGGTGGGCGCTGGTCAACGCCGGGATGGGCGTCGATGCGGAGGTAGTGGCCGCAGTGGAAACACAACGCGACAAGGGCGTCAAGGTCAACGCGTTGCGCTATTGGCGTGTGGCGATTCCGATCGCGATAGCCTTCAGCCGCCGCGAACCGTTGCTCACGCTGGAGCTACCCGACCGCGATCCCGTGCCGGGCGTGCACTTCGTCTGGGTGTCCAACACCAGTCCGTGGACCTACAGCAACAATCGGCCCATGGTGACCAACCCCGACTGCACCTTCGAGTCGGGCCTCGGCGTCTTCGCGCTCGATGACATGAAGGTACTTCCCACGTTGAACTTGGTGCGTCAGATCCTCTCGAAGGGCCCCAAACCCAATGCCAAACAACTCGTCCGCGACGATGACGCGGCCTGGCTACGAGTAACCTCAACCGGCGGCCCGATCCCCAGTCAGTTCGACGGCGACTATCTCGGCTTGCGCGAAACCATGACGTTCCGGTCGGTCCCCGACCTGCTCCCGGTCGTCGCCCCGCCCGCCAAGAACACACCTGACCTGCGGTAACGCAGCACTCAGCCGGCCCGTCGGAAATATCTTGGGCAGTGGCGGCGAGTCAGTGTAGTACAACTGAGTAAGGACTTGGGTACGAGATTGCCAAAGTGAGATAGCCCACGAGCTAATTAACACTATTGACATCTGTTGAGCCTGTGAAACGATCGAAAGGTTGCATGCAGAAAATTTGTAGGGGTACGGATACCTTCTTGTGCACGCTTAACAGCCGAAGAAAAATGCCCGTGCGCCTTGCTGCGCACTCAGTGAGGAGTAACAACGTATGGATTGGCGCCACAAGGCGGTCTGTCGCGACGAGGACCCGGAGCTGTTCTTCCCGGTAGGGAACAGCGGTCCGGCGCTCGCGCAGATCGCTGACGCGAAACTGGTCTGCAATCGGTGCTCGGTGACCACAGAGTGTCTCGCGTGGGCTCTGAATACCGGCCAGGACTCGGGCGTCTGGGGCGGGATGAGCGAAGACGAGCGGCGCGCGTTGAAGCGTCGCAACGCCCGGACGAAGGCCCGTAGCGGAGTCTGACCCAGTCTCCAACTACAGTGCGGCCCCGACAATCGTCGGGGCCGCACTGTTGCGTGGGCATTACAGCAGTAACCGGGCCCGGCGACCGATCGGCACCCGTAACACCACGTCGGTGCCGCGCTCGGAGGCTTCACTCATGCCCAACGTGCCATCCAACTCCGCCGACACCAAGGTCCGCACGATCTGTAGGCCCAGACTGTCGGACTTCTCCAGGTTGAATCCTTCGGGCAGTCCACGCCCGTCGTCGTGCACGACGACGTCGAGCCAGCGCGCGGAGCGCTCGGCGCGAATCGTCACAGACCCTTCGGCAGCCGCGGGGTCGAACGCATGCTCGATCGCGTTCTGCACGAGCTCGGTGATCACCATGATCAGTGCCGTCGCGCGATCGGAGTCCAGCACGCCCAGATCGCCGACCCGGTTGATCCGGATCGGCCGGTCCACGGACGCCACGTCGTTCATGATCGGCAGGATCCGGTCGATGACTTCGTCGAGGTTCACCTGTTCGTCCACCGACATCGACAGCGCGTCGTGGACCAACGCGATCGACGACACCCGGCGCACCGACTCGATCAGCGCTTCCCGGCCCTCGGCGTTGACCGTACGGCGGGCCTGCAGGCGCAGCAGCGCCGCGACAGTCTGCAGGTTGTTCTTCACCCGGTGGTGAATTTCCCGAATGGTGGCGTCCTTGGAAATCAGGGCCCGGTCGCGGCGCTTCACCTCGGTGACATCGCGGATCAGCACCGCAGCGCCCGCGCTTGAGCCGTGCACCACTAACGGCAGCGTCCGCAGCAGCACCGTGGCGCCTCCGGCGTCCACCTCCATCCGCATGCTCTTCCCGCCGGCCAGCAAGTCCTGGACGTGCTCGGCCACCTCCTGCGCCTCGAACGAGTCGGAGATCAGCGGCCGCGTGATTTCGATGAGGTTGTGGCCCTCCAACTCCGTCGTCAGACCCATCCTGTGATAGGCCGACAGAGCGTTGGGGCTGGCGTAGGCGACCACGCCGTTGACATCGATACGGATGAAGCCATCGCCCGCCCTCGGGGTGGAGCGCGACATGGCCACGTCCCCCACATCGGGAAAAGTGCCTTCGGCAAGCATGTGGACTAGGTCTTCGGCGCATTCCCGGTAGGCCGTCTCCAGCTGACCGGACAGACGGTCGGCCGCGATTGCGGTTTGATGCTGCGTCAGCACCGCAACCACCTGGTCGCCATACCGCACCGGGGAGGCTGCCACGTGCGGGCCGGGCAGTTGCCAGGAATGCTGTTGGCCCGCAACGCTTTCCCTCCCGACCGCGCCGGAAGCAAAAGCCTCGGCGACAAGCGGCAGCCGGTCGGCGGAGACGACGCTACCCACCGCATCGGTCTGCAGAACCGTCGGCGCCGTATTCGGCCGGCATTGGGCCACGCACACCAGCACGTTGTCGTCGCGGCGGACCCACATCAGAAAATCGGCGAACGACAGGTCGGCCAGCAGCTGCCACTCGCCGACCACCGCGTGCAGGTGGTCCACCGCATTGCCCGGCAGCACCGTGTGCTCGGCAAGCAGATCACCGAGAGTGGACATCGATCACTCCCGAGTCGTTCCCGGCGGTAAGTATGAAGGGTCCAACGGCTAGCTGATCACGGCGATAAGGTCACCTGCCTGAATGACATCGCCGACGGAGACACTCACCTTGCTGACGGTGCCGTCGACCTCGGCCAGGACGGGGATCTCCATTTTCATCGATTCCAGCAGCACCACGATGTCGCCCTTGCCGATTTGATCGCCCTCGTTGACAACGACTTCGAGCACGCTGGCCACGATCTCGGCGCGAACATCCTCGGCCATCTTCACCCCACTCATTTCGGCCACTGGCGCATGCCGGCTGCTGGTCCATCAGGCTTCTACCAGGATCCTGTATATCGAACCACAAGACCCGTTGAGACCGCGGGCGCGCAGGCTATTGACACCACGTGCCACGTCCCGTGAGAGACTGGACGACGATCTGACGGGTGCCGGGCGCCCGGCATCCGAGCAATGACGGAGGTTCGACGACATGGCCAAGCGTGGCCGCAAGAAGCGCGACCGTAAGTACAGCAAAGCCAACCACGGTAAGCGGCCCAACTCGTAGCTAGAGCAGGGCGCTAATCCAAGCCCCGGATGATGGTGGTCCGGCGGATCTCCAACCGGAGGCGCTCCTTCAAGCCTTCGGGCGCTTTTTCGCCTCGGCATTTGGTCGCGATCAATGCCTTGATCCTCTCCTCGAGCCCGTAATGCTTGAAGCATCCAGGGCATGCCTCCAGGTGCTGGCGCAATCTCTCTCGAGTCTGCGGTGTGCATTCACCGTCGAGCAGGGTCCATACCTCGGCGATCACTTCGGCGCAGCCCATGCTGCCGTGGGAATCGCTGTCGGCGCGCGCGTCGGCAGGGCCGGAAAACTCGCTCATGACGACACCTCCTCTTGCGCCTGTTGACCTCGGGTAAACCCTCGCTCCTTGGCCACATCGGCCAACAGACCACGCAGCTGACGTCTGCCGCGGTGCAGCCGGGACATTACCGTCCCAATCGGCGTGTCCATGATCTCGGCGATCTCCTTGTACGGGAACCCCTCGACATCGGCGTAGTAGACCGCCATCCGGAACTCCTCCGGCAACGCCTGCAGCGCCGCTTTGATCTCGGTGTCCGGGAGCGCCTCGAGGGCTTCGACCTCCGCCGAGCGCAAGCCTGTCGAGGAATGCTCGGCGTTGGACGCCAACTGCCAGTCAGTGATCGCCTCGGTCGGATACTCCGCAGGTTGGCGCTGCTTTTTGCGGTAACTGTTGATGTAGGTGTTGGTCAGGATCCGGTACAGCCACGCCTTGAGATTGGTGCCCGCCCTGAAGGAGCGGAATCCTGCGTAGGCCTTCACCATGGTCTCTTGCAGAAGGTCCTCGGCGTCGGCGGGATTGCGAGTCATGCGCAGCGCACCGCCGTAGAGCTGGTCAAGCAGGGGAATCGCGTCGCGTTCGAAGCGCGCCGTCAGCTCCTCGTCGGTCTCTTCATGAGACCCCGGCTCGGGATTCTCTGAGCCCGTCGCGCCGTCTCGGCCATCTTCAAAGTCGGCCATCTTGATTAACACGGTCCCTTCTGCTGCGGTGTCACCGGGCAGCATCGAAAGCGCCAAAGGACTCGCAAGAAAGCGAGCCAACTGCTCTGCGTCTATTGGACTCCCCAATAGGCTCGTCGCCGTTGACACCAGACTGCTCCTTCCAATCTAAAGGCTGCTTCCAACAGTGTCTGCCCGGGTCTGCCCCAGGTGCATCAGTAACCGACTGATTTAACAGCGTTAGCCGGCGTGCTATTTCCGGGCCGAATCCATTCCCGGATCGCGCGGTCCCCCGATCCAGCCGGATGCAGCAGGACGTTAGTGTGACGCCATGTCTCTCAACGGCAAGACCATGTTCATCTCTGGCGCGAGTCGTGGTATCGGACTTGCGATCGCCAAACGCGCCGCAAGTGACGGCGCCAACATCGCCCTGATCGCCAAGACCGCCGAACCGCACCCGAAGCTGCCGGGCACGGTGTTCACCGCGGCCAAAGAGCTCGAGGAAGCGGGCGGACAGGCGCTGCCGATCGTCGGCGATGTCCGCGACCCCGAATCTGTGGAGTCCGCGGTGGCCAAGACCGTCGAGCAGTTCGGCGGCATCGACATGTGCGTGAACAATGCGTCGGCGATCAACCTGGGGTCCATCACCGAGGTGCCGATGAAGCGGTTCGACCTGATGAATGGAATCCAGGTGCGGGGCACATACGCGGTGTCACAGGCGTGCATTCCTCATTTGAAAGGCCGGGAAAACCCGCACATCCTGACGCTCTCTCCACCGGTGCTGCTCGGCAAGGAGTGGTTGAAGCCGACCGCGTACATGATGGCCAAGTTCGGCATGACGCTGTGCGCGCTGGGGATGGCCGAAGAACTGCGTGACGACGGCATCGCGTCGAACACGTTATGGCCGCGCACGCTGGTGGCCACCGCCGCGGTGCAGAACCTGCTCGGCGGTGACGAGGCGATGGGACGGGCGCGCAAGCCCGAGGTGTACTCCGACGCGGCCTACGTCATCCTCAACAAGCCCGCCCGCGAGTACACCGGCAACACGCTGCTGTGCGAGGACGTGTTGGTCGATTCGGGCGTCACCGACTTGTCGGTGTACGACTGTGTGCCGGGTGGGCAGCTCGGCGTCGACTTCTGGGTGGA
>DASXMA010000121.1:0-16274 GCA_036495965.1 Mycobacterium sp. | reverse complement strand
GCATGGATGCGGCGAGCTGATGCACATCGCTTAGCCGGGCACGCCGATCAGCCATAGCGGCGACATTACCGCTCTACGCATGGACAGCCGTTGCGGTAAACGGAGATTGAGATGTATCGCAGGTTATCCGTCAAGGACTTTCAGCAGCAGCGCACTGAGTCGTTTCTGTTCGCCAGGGTTCAGCCGGTCGGTCATCGGCGCCAAGAGTTCACCGATGTCGGCGATGACCCTGGTCGTGAGTCGTCGGGCCTCCGCAGTGAGGCTGACCCGTACGGGACGGCCGTCGGCGCTACTTCGTCCTACCCGACACCACCATGGGCGCGATGGCCGAGCGGACCGTCGTCGACCAACGCCGCAACATCGCGCTGCCGGACTCCGCTGACCCGATCCTGGTGGCAGCGTCGATGAATCCCGTGATGTCGTCATGGATCGCTCTGCGCCGGCGGATCAAGTTCGAACCGGGGCAAACGGTCCTGATCCTCGGCGCCACCGGCAGCTCGGGTCGCATGGCCGTGCAGGTCGCCAAACGCCTTGGAGCCAGTCATGTCGTAGGCGTCGGACGCGACGCTGAGCGGCTCTCGGCGCTCAACGACCTGGGAGCTGACGCCACCGCCTGCCTCGACAACGTCGCTGCGGTAAGCGATCTCGCCGAGGCGGCACGCGACGTCGACGTCGTCATCGACTATCTCTGGGGTCCGATCACGGCCGATGTGATGGCCGGCATCGCCGGCAACCGTCCCGATCCAGGAAAACCCCTGACCTGGATCGAGATCGGCTCAGTCGCTGGAGCTTCGGCCGGGATCCCTTCCGCGGCGCTGCGCGCTGTGCGTCTGCAGATCGTCGGAAGCGGGCAGGGGTCGGTGTCGACCCGCGACATCTTGGCCGAAATTCCGGTCCTTGTGGACGAGATCACCAGTGGCACTTTTCATATAGACGCCCGCACCGTACCCCTTGCCGACGTCGAAACAGCTTGGAACGACACCGCTACCGACCAACGGATCGTCATCACGCCCTAGATCTTTTAGATCCGCCTGCGGAACGAACTCGATGGGGTTAGGCGCGCCAGGGCGGACAAAGCCCCAATGAGACCTACTAGCCGTGCCGAAAGCCTGCTGAGACACCGGCATTTCGGCTAGCGAAGGCGTCCTGGGTCGAGTTCCAAATGTCGAGCGCGGCCGCTGGCTACTTCACCCTCGGTAGCCGGATCAACCAGCCCCACCGACCCGGTCAGCCCGCTCGACGCTGGGCGGAGACGTAAAGGGTCGGCGGCACCGAGTCCTCAGCACCTTCCGGAACATTGCGTCCGTAGCGGGACAGCAATTCCTCGAAGGTTGCCACCGAGACATCCCAGCCGTGCTCACGTAACCAGCCGTCGACGGGTGTGCGCTCCTCGGGATACCAGAGGTCGTCGTAGTCAGTGATGTCGGCGTTGACCAGCTTGGTGGCCGTGGCCCGCATGCGCTGCATGTCCTCACGCTGGCGCCGCACCCGGTTGGGGTCGGTGAAGCCCTCACCGGGCACGTTAGAGGCCACCCAACTGCCGGCCGCACTGAGCGAATGTATGCGCTCGAACAACAGGTCCTGGGCCTGCGCCGGCAGGTAGCGCACCAGCCCCTCCGCTGACCAGGCGGTGCGGCGAGATGCGTCAAACCCAGCCTCCTGCAGCGCCTTCGGCCAGTCCTGGCGCAGATCGATCGGGACGTTCACCAGTTGTGCCGTCGGGTGCGCGCCGTGCTCGCGCAATGTGTTGGATTTGAATTCCAGCACTTTGGGCTGGTCGAGTTCGTAGACGACGGTGCCATCGGGCCACGGCAGCCGCCAGGTGCGTGCGTCCAGCCCGGCCGCCAGGATCACCACCTGGCGAACACCGGAGTGGGCCGCGTTGAGAAAGAACTCGTCGATAAACGCTGTCCGGGTGGCCATGAAGTCGATCATCAGCCGTAGCCGCGCCTGCATGTCCGGTTCGAGTTCGATCGCCTTGGCCAGCAGCTTGGGGTCCGCGTAGATGCTCCACATTCCCTCGCCCGCGGCGTCGACGAACACCCGCGCGAACGGGTCGCTGATGAGCGGATTCTCGCTCTCGGTCTCCGCGGCGCGGGCCGCGGCAACACCGAGTGCGGTGGCTCCAACGCTTTGAGTGATGTCCCATGAATCGTTGTCGGTACGCGGCATCGCCATTTCCTTCCAAGCCCGAAAGTCAGTTAGTTCTACACACTATTGTTCCAGCCCCCGGCGGCCCTGGCTGTTCGTCGCGGGTGACCTACGCTTTTTCCCAGACAGCCCACAGGTTTCCGGAGGAGTGCTGCGATGACACGAACGCCGCAGGAAATATTCGCCCACCACGGGAAGGCGCTGGCCGAAGGCGACCTCGACGAGATCGTCGTCGATTACGCCGATGATTCGGTACTTATCACAGCGGCCGGTGTCGCACGCGGCAAGGACGGCATACGCAAGGTTTTCGCCAAGTTGCTGGACGACCTGCCTGACGCGGTGTGGGACCTGAAAACCCAGATCTTCGACGGCGATGTGCTGTTCCTCGAGTGGTCCGCCGATTCGACGGTCAACCGGGTCAGCGACGGTGTGGACACCTTCGTGTTCCGCGACGGCATGATCTGGGCGCAGACCGTCCGATACACCCCGCAGCCCAACAGCTGACGTCCCGGCAGCTTCGTGCACTCGCGGAGTAGGTTCTCACCACGTGGAGCACGTGGACCTGAAAGCCGTAGCGGAATGGATGTCGGAGCAGGGGCTGGGCGAGGGGCCGGTGGAGGATGTTTCCGACGTCACTGGTGGGACGCAGAACGTCATGCTGCGGTTCACCAGGTCCGGCCGGCCGTACGTGTTGCGGCGCGGGCCGCGGCACCTGCGTCCGCGCAGCAACAGCGTGATCCTTCGCGAAACCAAAGTCCTTGCGGCACTGGCCGGCTCCGACGTGCCGCACCCGCACCTGATCGCCAGCTGCGACGACCCCAGCGTGCTCGGTGACGCTGTTTTCTACCTGATGGAGCCGGTCGACGGATTCAACGCCGGAGAGGGGCTACCGCCATTGCACGCGGGCGACCCCAGCGTGCGGTTCCAGATGGGGCTGTCGATGGCCGACGCGCTGGCGAAGCTGGGCGCCGTTGACCACATCGCCGTTGGTCTCGCCGATTTCGGCAAGCCGGCAGGCTTCCTGGAGCGTCAGGTGCCGCGCTGGCTCTCGGAGCTGGACTCCTATCGGGAGTACGAAAACTATCCGGGACCGCAGATCCCCGGGGTCGATCAGGTAGCGACCTGGCTGGAGCGCCGCCGTCCGACGACCTGGACACCGGGCATCATGCATGGCGACTACCACGCCGCCAATGTGATGTTCTCCCGCACCGGGCCAGAGGTGGTCGCCATTGTCGACTGGGAGATGTGCACTATCGGTGACCCGCTGCTGGATCTGGGCTGGCTGCTGGCCACCTGGCGCCAGCCCGACGGCACCAGCGTGTTCAGTCACGCGCTTGGCGGGCAGGATGGCTTGGCCAGCACCGACGATCTGTTCCAGCGGTATGCCACCAACACCACTCGCGACTTGTCGCAGATCAGTTGGTACAGCGTGCTCGCCTGCTTCAAGCTCGGCATCGTGATCGAGGGCACGCTGGCGAGGGCGTGCGCGGGCAAGGCCGAAAAAGAGGTCGGCGACCAACTCCACGCGGCCACGGTGCATCTGTTCGAGCGGGCGCTGACGCTTATCGACAGCGACGCCTGACCTGTCGGCTGACTAAGCGCCACCGGGCCGCCGTTTATGCAGCTAGGGGCCGTATCCATCAAGTGTTCATTGGAGCGTCTGTAATGGCAGCGACTTAAGACGCTCTTGGGTCAGCGTTGCTCGCAGGAGCAGGTGAACTGCCAGCGTTCGGGCCAGGAGCCGGTGGATCATCTCGTCCACCTTTGCGCGCAAAGCACGGATCAATTCCACTGCCTGAGCCGCCTCCGATGCGCCCACGGAAGAGATCGTCGCATCCACCGATTCGTCGCAAGCAGGTTTCCTCCCAGACAGATGTACGACGAGACAATCCAAACACTGTCGCGGTTCGCGCGCATCAAGGCGATCAACTATCGCAGCTACGGCTGCCGGAACTGATGTTCGCCAGCAAATTGGCTTGAGTTCACGGCCCGCGGGTACAACGGAGATAGCTGGGGGACGCAACAGAGGTGAGTACCGTGAAAGACATTGGCAGAGGTAACGATCCGTCATCGCGCACCGTGATCGATGTGGCGATCGGCGTATTGATCGGCTGGCGTGGGTGCTCTGAGCGGGACGCGTCCGACGAGATTGCACGCGCCGTCAGAACCACAGGCGTCGGGATCGGTACGCTAGCCCGCGCGCTGGTGGAATTGGCTACCGGTGCTGGGGAGTCAGCGCCACACCGCGCCGAAGTTCTGCGCCTGTGGGGCGACGTAATGCCGACCCGCGTCTCGTTGAGCTGAAGAGCGCTGCTCAAGCCCGCGCGAGTGCATTCCTTGCGGCAGATTCGGCGATAACCGGCTGGTGCGAACACAGCCGCACCGAAAATTTTGCGCCAAAGATTTGAGTTCGATATGGGTTTCGCAGGTCGGGTTTCTCGCTCCGACTGCAGACCTACCATGCGGCGCATGTCAACGACTTCTGCCGCTTCGCCCAGCGACGCCGACCAACACACTTCTTCAACCGTCCCGATTCCGCTACGCGAACGCCCACGCGACTGGTTCTTCGTGGTCATGTACGCGATGTTCGCATCGACGTCGTTCCTGATCGACACCGCCAACACGGTTGGGCGCCCCAACCCGCGCTCGGCCAACCCGATGGCGCGGTTCGTCTACGACCACGTGGCCGGCATCGATCCTGTGCTGATCGCCAACCCGCGCTTCGTGCAAGTCACCGTCGGGTTCATATCCGCGATGCTCTTCGGCGTGTTCTACCTCGTGCTCATCTACGCATTCGTGCGGGGCCGCGAATGGATCCGGCTTCCGGCCGTCTTCTATGCCGGGATGGTCGTCATGGGTACGGGTGTGTACTTGGGCGTCGCAGTCTTGGGTGACGCGCCACTGTTTGCGCTGGCATGCGGCCCAGGCTCCGGATTCGACTACAAGTCGCCCAGCGCGCTACTGAGCATCGCCGTGAACGTGCCCTACCCGCTGGTGGGGTTGCTGTTGGTGGCGCGAATGTGGCGACCGCATCCGTTCATGCGACGAGCGAACTAGACGGCAGTCGCCGTTGGCCCACCCCTAACAAATGCCTCCCATGCTGACGCAGTAGCCCGGTGCACCGGTTGCAGGCCCAGCCAGCACAATAGCGAGTGAGCCATGGAGAGTTGCTACGGCGATGTGCCTCTGGATGAGGGGATTCGCTCACGCCGCATCGACGGTGTGAACGGTTTATCCATGCACATACTCGAGGCCGGGCACCGACAGCCCGACGGGCCCCTGGTGTTGTTGTTGCATGGGTTTCCCGAATTAGCCTTCAGCTGGCGCAAGCTCATGCCCTTCATTGCGGCGCGCGGCTATCACGTGATCGCGCCCGATCAACGCGGTTATGGTGCGACGACCGGCTGGGATGCCGACTACGACGGCGACCTGGCTTCATTTCGATTGAGCCACCTGGTGCGCGACATCCTCGCGCTGCTCGCAGCGCTCCAGCGACAACGCGTGGCCGCAGTAGTGGGTCACGATTTCGGTTCGCCCGTGGCCGCGTGGTGCGCCCTGCTCCATCCGGACGTCTTCCAGAGCGTGGCACTCTTGAGCGCACCATTCCCCGGACCGCCCCGCCCGCGCCCTGATTCGTGGCCGCAGATCGACGCCGCCCTCGCCGCGCTCCAACCACCGCGCCAGCATTACCAGCGCTACTACACCACACGCGAAGCAAATGCCGACATGCACGCCAGCGCCCAGGGCCTGAGCACCTTTCTGCGCGCCTACTTTCACTGCAAAAGCCACGACTGGCCGGACAATCGTCCACACACCCTGAAGTCATGGCGCGCAGAGGATCTCGCCACCTTACCTCGCTACTACGTGATGGATCTCGACAAGGGCATGGCGGCCACAGTGGCCGACATGGCGCCCTCGCCCGAACAAGTCGCAGCTTGCACCTGGCTCACCGACGCCGAGCTTCAGGTGTACGTGCGCGAATTCGGCCGTACCGGCTTTCAGGGCGCCCTCAACTGGTATCGCAACACCTTCGATGCCGCCGCGGTCGCCGAACTGCAGGCCTTCGACGGCCACCACATCGAAGTGCCCGCCTGCTTCATTGCCGGCCGCGGCGACTGGGGCACCTATCAGAGCCCCGGCGCGCTCGGGGCCATGACTTTGGCATGCGCCTCGTTCGCCGGCCCATACTTCATCGAGGAAGCCGGGCACTGGCTGCAGCAAGAACAGCCACAGCGCCTAGATGCCACGCTGGGCAAATTCTTCGCGCGTCACGCGCATTGAGTGCGCAACGACTTGGGCAGGGCCAGACCGCCCTGTTTGCTCGGTTCTGCCGCGGGCGGTGATTGTGGAGAGTGAAGTATCAGGAAGTGTCAGATTTCGGGTGTGTCGGCGACATTCGAGCTGAGGGCCACCTGTCCTGCCTGTGCTTTTTGCGCGCCCGAAGAGATTCGAACTCCCAACCTTCTGATCCGTAGACGGCCTGGACCCGGTTACTGCGGTCCGCCTGGGTCCGCCAACGGTTGGCTGCCATACCTAAAGGCCACGCTGACCTGCGACAATGCGTCCGTTGGAATCCTCGACAAGTTGCTACCGTCCAGTGGCGTTTGGCGGTAAGTTCCGGGTGAGTTGTGTCAACGTTGTGTCACCGAACGCCGCAGCTACTCCCACCGCATCATCCGCGCTCGTTCCGGCCCATCACCTAAGCCGATGGTGAACTCGTCGTCATCGGCTTGACTAGCGCACCTCGGCCGGCCCGACCAGAACCCGGCAACCGGCGGTCAGTGGCGGCCCGTGCACCACGCCGCCGCATTCCAGGCACGTCCAGGTGGTGTGCCCACCGCGACACGTAACTGCAGGCGAAAGACTCAGCCCGATTTCTGATAGACGAGCCAGCGCAACTCGATCGGGGACTCCTCACGCTCGACCGCGAACACGCTCAGGCCACCGGCCCATCCCTCGAACCAGTCTGTGAGCGGCCAAGCGCCTTCAGGCAAGTGGGCTTTCTCGTATTCGTAGGCCGAGTCGTCGGCTATGCGCTCGAGCGACAGCCCGGTCGCCGCAGTCGTCACTTCGTCCCGGGTGAAGATCGTGGTATATGACTGCTGCCCGAGTTCGCGCGCGGTGTTGTCGGGGTTGTAGCCCGGGTGCGCCAAGAAGGTGTTGAACGCCAAGCGTCCGCCGGGAGCCAGGCAATCCGCAGCGAGTTGGAGCATGCCGCGCAATTCCTGTGTCGTCGGGAAGTCGGTCACCACCTCGGAGAGCACGATCAGCTGGTACTCGCCGTGTATATCCTCCATGGCCGTGAAGACGTCGCTCTCGATGACGCGCACGCCGAGCGATTCCCTTTCGGCCTCAGTGCGAATAATGTCGGCGAACTTCGGCGTCATCTCGACCGCGTCCACGGGGTGGCCGCGACGCGCTAGGGCCAGGGCGTTGCGCCCGGTTCCTGCGCCGATGTCCAGCACCCGATGTGTCGTGGGGTCGGCCGCTTCGCAAGCCAGCGTCAACACGCGCGCATCCGGTTCGCTACCGAACAGTGGCGCCGGGCGGAGATCCACCCAGTGGTCATATTCAGCCTCGATCGTCCGGCAAAAGGCTTTGACCTGGTAGTTCAGGCCCGTCCCGGCGGGAAGGTTAAACGAGATGACGATCTCTGAACGATGGGAGGCCTTGGCGGCCTTCGCCAACTCGTTCTGCAGCACCGTCTTGAGCTGCAAAGATTGTGCGGGCGTGTACGGAACGCCCAGGCTGGCACAGATGTTGCTACACAATAGGACGTACTCATCGATCAAGCTGGGAACGGCCGGTATCGCGATCACGCCTTCGCCCATGGCCCGGCTATACAACGTCCTGACCATCGCTTCGTACAGAATCGACGAATCGAACGATCTGGGGGGCGGATCCTCCACCAGACCCTTCTACCGCACCCGGCCCGCTTTGCGCCAGCGATCGCACAATCGGGCGCGACCGGGATCACGACATAGTTGACGGATGTCTCGCGACATAGTTGACACCTCTGTTGTTGTGAGAGGTCGGCCATGTCGAAGGCGCAGCTCATCTTCGCGGTGTCCCGCTGGCGGTGATCGCCAAATGGCTGGGCCACGCTGACGCCTCGATCACGGCACGCATCTAAGCCCACTCTCAGGACGATTCGCTGCGTGAGGCTAGTGCCACGCTGGGCCAGGTGGTGACACCGAAAACGAGTTCGATGGGACTTGTGTCATCCTAGTGTCACTGAGGCTCTCCACAGGTATGAATCACGTCGGGGAGATCTGCGTCGGCGCAGGTCAGTTCGTTTGCTCATGGCGCGCCCGAAGAGATTCGAACTCCCAACCTTCTGATCCGTAGTCAGAAACAGCATGTTTTCAGCCTGTTTTGAAGTATCCCGCCTTGTCTGGACAAACCCATCTGACCTGCGCAAACCATCTCGCTGTGTCCCATCCTGACGCAAGGTGTGTTACGGGGCTTGTGACAACGCTGTGACAACCTCGAGTGGCCTGACAATTACTCGATATACAGGCCGACTCGCATGAGCGGTGGCCTGTACACCACTGCGCCAACTCACACGCCCAAGTCCCGTGCCCGCAGGAGCACACCCGGTGACCAACGAGCATCCGGCCAGGGCTACGCGAGTACCCCGCAGGACAGCGCGCCGGCGGGCGGATCATTTATGCACCATTGAGTGATGATGGATGCAAGCGGAGAGGAGCCTCGCGATGACCGACCTACGTGACCGCATCACTAAGGCCTTCCAGAAACGGCTGGGCAACCCGCTGACCCGACGACTGCCCGCCCAGACGTTGCTCGAAACGACGGGACGCAAGTCAGGGCAGCCGCGCCCCACTCCGGTCGGCGGCAGCCGGGTCGGCGACCAGTTTTGGATCGTGTCGGAGTTCGGCGAGAAGTCGCAGTACGTGCAAAACATCAAGGCGAACTCCGACGTCCGAGTGCGGTTGGGCGGGCGATGGCACAACGGCACGGCCCATCTCATGCCCGATGACGACCCTCGCGAACGGCTGCGCTCACTGCCGCAGCTCAACAGTTTCGCCGTCCGGGCCATGGGCACGAACCTGCTTACGATCCGGGTCGACCTGAAGGACTGAGGACGCGAAGCCCTTACGAGCCCGTCATCCTGCTTGTTTGCGGCCGGACCCGCACTGCTGAAGAACTAGAAGAGCTTGAACGTTGGAGGGAGAAGGTGCGTCGCGACAGCAGGGTAGGACATATTCTCTTAGTCAAGAGAATCGGCAAGTGCTAGCAGGGTCTCTTCCGCTGTGAATTTTGGTGTCCAGCCCAACTGGCTTTTAGCTTTGTCGGTAGCCATTACCACCGAAGTCCGCCCGGCGTGCAGCCACTCCAAGGCCGACGGGACAAAAGGCAGCCGCGAGATTACCTCGGACGCGACCACCGCGGCCGCGTGCGGCACCTTCACCGGTCTGCCGCCGAGCGCGTCGGCGACCTCAGACACCGACACCACACCGTCTCCGGCGATGTTGTAGGCGCCCGACGGCGCAGCCGTGGTGGTAACCGCCAATGCGATGGCGGCCGCCACGTCGTCGTGGTGAATCAGCTGCACTGGTGTGCCTGGATCCGGGACGGGCGGTTTGAGAAGTGGAACAGTCCGCAGGATTCGACGGAGGGGGCCCGGTAGGTGATTCCACGGCATGGCATCGGCCAGCATCGGCGCCTTGGGCCCCGCGACGATCGCCGGCCGCAGCACATAGACCTCCAGTGACGATCCGTCAGTGGCCTCGGTCAGAACTGTCTCACATGCCGCCTTCTGCTCGGAGTAGTAGTGCTCGGGGGAACCGCGCGGCGGGACATCCTCGGTGATAGGAACAGGGTTGTCGGAGTGATATCCGTATGCGGCAACCGACGACGTGTAGACCAGCCGACGCGGGCGTTCGGCCGCCACGGTCGCTCCAAAGACATTGCGGGTGCCTGCCAGGTTGACTCGCGCGCTCTCACTGCGCGACCCCATGATTATGAAAGCTAGGTGCACAACCACGTCGGCATCGGCGACCAGCCCGGCGACGGCATCGCGGTCGAGAATGTCGCCCTGTCGGTAGGTCGTCTTCGACCACCCATGCTCGGCAGGGTCGAACGGTCGCCGCGCCATACCGACGATTTCCGTCACGTCGGGATGATCTTCTAGCGCGTGGATCGTGGAGATGCCGATCTCACCCGTGGGCCCGGTGACGGCAACGCGCAGTGGCATGACACCAGCTATTTCCCGGTTCAAGGCCGACGAAACCAAGTACAGGCGATCTTGTCCGTGCTCGGGGGCACCGTCATCGCACTCAAACAACGGCTCGTGCACGGCCACGCCACCCTGTGACTAACTGAATACCGTCGATCGACGCCGACAGGTGTAGGTGCCCAGCGCCTGCTTATACCGCGAGGGTCAGGCGGCGGCCTCGGTGGCTTGCTTGGGCACCGGCTTCCCGAACACCGCGCGGGTGACGTTCGACGGGCTGATCACCGAGGTGGCCTTGCGTGCGAAGTCGTTGGGGAGGGAGAGGCGGAAGACCTTCTTCCACGCTGAGGCGACCTGCTTGGGTAGGGGGCCGCTAACGTAGTCGAGCCCATAGCGCTCGAATAGTTCTTGAACCTTCGGCGCGATCTCTTGGTACCGGTTGCTCGGCAGATCCGGGTAGAGGTGGTGCTCGATCTGGAATGACAGGTTGCCGGTCATGAAGTGCATCCGCGGGCTGCCGGAGATGTTGGCCGAGCCGAGCATCTGGCGCAGGTACCACTGTCCGCGGGTCTCGCCGTTGATCGACGTCTTCTCGTAGGTTTGCACACCTTCGGGGAAGTGGCCGCACATGATCACCGAGTGCGTCCACAGGTTGCGGACGAGGTTGGCCGTGAGGTTCGCGGTGAACGTGGTCGGCGCCGACGGCCCGGATATCAATGGGTGCAGCACGTAGTCCTTGCGCATCTGCTGCCCGATCTTCTTCAGCACGTCCTTGGCTTGGCGGCTGAAGACGTCCTTGTTGGTTTTGCCCTTCAGGAACTTGCCGATTTGCAGGTCATAGGCCGCGATGCCGTACTGGAAGATGCAGGCGTTGACGAAGTTGCTCAGCGGCTGCCCCAGGTAGAACGGCTTCCAGCGTTGGTCTTCGTCGACGCGCATGATTCCGTAGCCCAGGTCCTGGTCCTTGCCCAGCACGTTGGTGTAGGTGTGGTGCAGTTCGTTGTGCGAGTGCTTCCACATATCCGAGGGTGAGGCGCTGTCCCACTCCCAGGTGGTCGAGTGAATTTTGCTGTCCCGCATCCAATCCCACTGGCCGTGCATGACGTTGTGCCCAATCTCCATGTTCTCGATGATCTTGGAGATGGCCAGCCCGGTGGTTCCGGCGATCCAGGCCGGCGGGAACAGCGAGAACAGCAGCAGGGCGCGGCTACTCAGTTCGAGCTTGCGTTGCCCCTCGATGACGTTGCGGATGTAGGTGGCGTCGCGCTCGCCGCGGCTGGCGATGACTTGGGCGCGGATGGCATCGAGTTCGGCGCCGAGGTTCTCGACGTCCTCGTCGGTGAGGTGCGCGATCGGATTGTCGTGCTTGCGTTGCAGAGCAGTCATGTCAGTCTCTCCTGGTGTCTGAGCTGTAGGGGGTGTCAGAGATCGATGTCGCAGGCGCCCGCCGCGGCGGAAACACAGGTCTGGATGGCGACGTCGTCGCCCGGGGCTGCGATGGTGAGGTCGCCGGAGCGCAGGTCACGCACCGCGCCTTGGCGCAGCGGGACGACGCAGCCGAAGCAGATGCCCATCCGGCACCCCGATGGCATCAGGACGCCCGCGGCCTCGCCGGCGTCGAGCAGTGTCTGGGAGCCACCGGCGTCGACGGTGGCCGCCGACTTCGTAAACGTCACGGTGCCACCCGCACCGGCGGCGATCACCGTCGGCCGGAACCGCTCGACGTGCAGCTGGTCGGCGATGCCGTCGGCGTCCCAGCGGGACTGCAACGCGTCGAGCATCCCGGCGGGACCACACGCCCACGTCTGGCGCTCAGCGACGTCATCGACCAGCCGCCCCAGATCCGCCACGTCAAGCATGCCGTCGACGTCGGTGTGCCTCTCCAGCAGACGAATTCGGCCCTGTTTGGCCATCATCCGCAGTTCGCCGCCGAAGATCACGTCGTCGGCGGTCGGCGCGGAGTGCACCACCACAACGTCGGACTCGGCACCCGCCATGTTGCGCAACATGCCCATCACCGGGGTGATGCCGCTGCCGGCGGTGACGAAGAGGATCTTGGGCGGCTGATCGGCGCCCAAGGTGAAGTCGCCGGTGGCCTGGTCGAGTTCGACGACGGTGCCCGCGGTGGCACGCCGGACCAGGTGATTGCTGACGACGCCGCCGGGGATCGCTTTGACGGTGATCGCGATGTGGCCGTCGGGTCGCTCCGTAGGCGAGGTCAACGAGTAGGTCCGCCATTGCCGCACGCCGTCGACGTCAACACCGATCCGGACGTATTGGCCAGGCACGTGGGTGCGCCACGCGCGTCCCGGCTTGATGACGACGCTGACCGCGTCGCGCGTCTCGGGATGGATGGCGACGATGCGTCCGCGCAGGTCGCTTGAGGAGCGCAGCGGGTCGATGACGTCGAGGTAGTCGGACGGAAGCAGCGGGGTGGTCACCCGCTCGGCAAGCTCGAAGACCCGGGCACGCAACGCGCCGACGACCGTGGGCCGGGGTGCTGTTGTTGTCATGCTCTTACTCTCGCTGATGGGAACGTATAAAGTCTTGGTCATCAGACGTGATTCGTGGCCATGACTTTGTTCGCGAGGAACAGTTTTGTCGGATTCCGCTGTTGGTTTCACCGGTCTTGAACTGACCGACGACGTAGCTGAGGCGCTGCAGGCAGTGCTGCCCCGCATGGCGGAACGCACTGTGAGCGCCGTGACCGCCGAGGTGCCCAGCTATGCCGATGCGTTCAGCGGGCGGATGGGCCAGAACATCGAGAACGCCGTACAGATGTCGCTCGGCGCGTTTCTGCGGCTGGCGGTACACGCGCAGGGTTCCGATCCCGCATCGACGTTGTCTCCCGCGCTCGACGGCGCGTACGAGCTGGGACGCGGCGAGGCCCGCCAGGGCCGATCGATGGACGCGCTGCTGTCGGCCTACCGCGTCGGCGCCCGGGTGGCCTGGCGCGAACTGTCGGCCACCGCGGTGGCCGCCGGTCTCACCGCCGACATCGTGGCCCGGTTCGCCGGGCTGGTGTTCGCGTTCATCGACGAACTGTCGGCGTCCAGCCTGGCGGGGCATGCCGACGAGCTGGCCACCACGGGCCGGGTGAGGCAGAGGTACCTCGAGCGGCTCGCTCGCCAGCTGCTCGCCGGTGAACCGACCGAGACGCTGCTGGCTAGCGCCGAGCAGGCCGACTGGCGGCCACCGACCACCTTCACCGCAGTGTTGGTAGCCGAGAGTCAAACTCGAGGGTTGGCAGCGCGTTTCGGTCAATCGACCCTCCAACTCAGTGAGGATCTACCCGATGTCGACCCCAGCGAGGCGCTGGCCGTCCTGCTGGTCCCCGACCTGGATGGCCGGGCTCGCAGTCAGCTGCGGTCGGCGTTGCAGGGCAGACGCGCGCTGGTCGGGCCGGCCCGATCGTGGCACGCGGTGCAATCGTCGTATCGACGGGCACTGCGGGCGCGTGACCTGCCGGTGCCCTCCGACCGCGAGGTGATCGACACCGATGACTACTTGGTGGAACTCGTGCTAACCGCCGACCGCGGCGCCGCCGACGATCTGCGCCGTCAGGTACTCGCACCGCTGGCTGAACTGCGCTCGACCACCGCCGAACGGCTCACCGAGACCCTGCGGTCCTGGGTATTGCATCGCGGCCATCGTGAGGCAGTCGCGGCGGACCTGTTCGTGCACGCTCAGACGGTCCGCTACCGGATGACACAGCTGCGTGAACTCTACGGCGACCGGCTCGACGATCCGCGGACGATCTTGGAGTTGACGGTGGCGCTCGGTGTCGATCCTTCACACGCGGACCAGTAATTCCCGACCCTCCTAACAAGTCAGCTCCGATCGCGAAGTGGCGCGTCAGGCGCGAGTACGACGCCGTTGTCATGCCCACCGGTCGGCGAGGGCTTCGCAGATGTCGCGCTGCTGCTGTTCGTTGCGAGTGTGCATGAGCAGTCCTTCGATGGTGAAGATGCCGATCATGACTTCGGCCTCCGCGGTGGCCGGGGGGACCCCGAGGGCTTCTAATTCATGCCGGAACAGGGCGCCGGTGATGACGTGGAAGTTGTCGTGCCATTCGGCGATCGCGGTGGAGTCTGCCACCCGGGCGTGCACCGTGGTGACCAGGTGGCCCATTTCCTGCAGTTGCCGTACGACCCACAGCAGCCGAATGGCGACGGGCTGGTCTGCGACGGCTTGATATCGGGGCCAGATGTCGGCGGTCACCGCGGACAAGACCGCGAGCAAGACGTCGTCCTTGTCGCCGAAGTACCAATAGATTGTGTTGGGCGCCACGCCGGCTTCCTTGGCCAACCGGCTCATGGTGGTGGCGTCATATCCCGCCTCGATGTAGAGCCGCCGAGCCGCAGCCACGATCTCGTCGCGTTTCTCGTCCTTGGCTCGAGACCGCTTGTTGCGTGCCATGGTGCCCACTTCGCCGGGAAAGAAGAGTTTGTTGAACGCCGATCAAGATCCTGGTAGTTTTCTTGAACAAGATTCAAGATACCCCCGCGGAGAGGCGTTCCGATGACTCGACCCCTTGGCTACGTTCGACACGACGTCACATTTCCCTCACAGGGCGGCGCGTGCGCCGGGTGGCTGTATCGCCCGAACGGGGTGGATCGTCCACCGATCGTGGTGCTGGCACACGGCTTCGCCGCCTTCCGCGAACTGCGTCTGGATGCCTACGCCGCGCAGTTCGCGCAGGCCGGCTATGCGGCTCTGGCCTTCGATTACCGGCACTGGGGTGGCAGCGACGGCGAGCCGCGGCGCATTCTCGACATCGGCAAGCAGCACGCAGACTGGCGGGCTGCCATCGCCTACGCCCGCGCCCTGGATGGGGTGGACACTTCTCGGGTGGTGGGGTGGGGCTCGTCGTTTGGTGGTGGTCACGTGCTGGAGCTGGCCGCCCACGACCACGCCTTGGCCGCGGCGATCGTTCAGGTGCCACATGTCCTCGGACCAGCCTCGGCGTTCGCGCAGCCCCCGACACTCATCGTCCGATTGGTGCTCGCCGCACTGCGCGATCAGCTGGGCGCCTGGCTGGGCCGTCCACCCCACCGGGTGAAGGCGATCGGCCGCCCCGGGGAGACCGCGATGATGACCTCAGAAGGTGCCTACGAACTCGTCACGCAAATGGCCGGAGACAACCTCGACCGGCTCCTCGCAGAGAACGACGTAGCCGCGCGGGTCGCCTTGCGGGTGCCGCTGTACTCACCGGCCCGCCACGTGTCCGCCATCACCGCACCCACGCTGGTTCAACTCGCCCGCAAAGACGACGTGACGCCATACGCCAAGGCCCTCGATGTCGCACACCGCATCCCCCACGGCGAGGTCCTGTCCTATGACTGCAGCCATTTCGAGCCCTATCTGGCTCCGCACTTCGAGCAGATCATCACCGACCAGATCGACTTCCTCGACCGCCACCTCGGCGGCGTCCGGTGATGCCCGCCTCCCCGTTTCCGTCCAGCGTGCACACCCTGGTCGTCGGTGCCGGCTTCGCCGGGATCGCCGCCGCCATCGCGGTGCGCAGAGCCAATCCGAGCGCCGACGTGCTGCTGATCGATGCGCACATACGTGCACTCACAGCCGGATGCCCTGGCCGCCGGCGCGCAAACTTTGGCACGAGTTGTGACAATTCGTGACAACGTTCGAAGCGACCGAAAATAATTCCGCGCATTGGCGCTGGTAGAAAGCGCGCCCGAAGAGATTCGAACTCCCAACCTTCTGATCCGTAGTCAGATGCTCTATCCGTTGAGCTACGGGCGCCTGTCTTCAGTTGTCTTGCGTGGCGGAGGCGAGAGGATTTGAACCTCCGGTCCCCTTGAAGGGGGACAACTCATTAGCAGTGAGCCCCATTCGGCCGCTCTGGCACGCCTCCATTGGACTTTCTGAGGGTACCCGACCCCTTCCCGGTGTCCCGGAACCGCCG
>DASXMA010000120.1:0-3546 GCA_036495965.1 Mycobacterium sp. | reverse complement strand
TGCGGGTACACCGACCGCATCTTCTCCATGAACATCGGGGCGGTCTCCTCCAGTGGGGAGGTCTCGATACGGACCACTCCCTGGATCGGCTCGCTGGTGCCGCTGTGGACGGCGATATCGTCAAGCGCTGCTAGGGACATGGAATCGGTTCTCCTCTAGTGTTGTAATCTGTTGTTCGACACCCTGATTGGCAGGTTGTCTGTTCAGGAATGCCGCGAATGGCGGGATTTCGTCTGCGGAGCACTCGACGGTGACCACGGACGGACCGTCGACGGCCATCGCCCGTTCCAGTGCTGCGGGTAGTGCGTCGATGTCGGCCACGTCGACCGAAGACAGCCCGGGGAACATGGCCGCCAGACCGGCCCCCAGCTGGCTGGGAGCGAACCGGTTGTAGCTGTACAGGTCGTCGTAGAACAGCTGCTCGCGGGTGACGCACATGGCGTGGGCGTTGTTGTTGAACAGTACGAAAGTCACCGGCAGCCGGTACTGCACCGCTGTGTGTACCTCCATGCCGTGCATGAAGAATGCACCATCCCCGGCGATCACCACGGTGCGGCGGCTAGGCCCGCTAAGCCCGCGGTTCATCGCACGGCCGAAAGCCATCCCGATACCGGCACCGAAGCCGTAGCCCATGCCGCCCATGCCGAGCGCGACCGCGAACCGACCGTCCCGGCGAACTGGGAGGTGATGGATTGCGGCTGCGCCGGTGTTGCCGGCGTCGACGACGATGTCCGTCCCGTCGGGCAACACGCGATCGAGCACGACCATGGCATCGCGGTAGCGCACACCCGCACCGGCGAAGGAGGGTGGACTGAGTTCGGCGTCTGCCACGAAATCGGGCACGCGCAGGCCCTTTGGCCGCCTCCGCCCGGACAGCGCCCGGGTCAGCATCGCCAGCGATCCTCGCAGATCTTCGGTGTGCACGTGCGTGCACGGCAGGTATGGGGGTGCCGAGCCGATTGAGACCGTCCGCACCGCCGCGAGCGCGTCGTCCAGTCCGGTGCGGGCGGTCACCGACAGTCGGGTGCCGACCACTAGGCACACCGCGCTCGCTGCCACTGCGTCGGCCACACCTGGATGGCCCATCACACCGGTCACACCGAGCGCTGACGAGGAACCGAAACCCGGTGTGCCCGCGACATCTTTGGCGTCGGGCACACATGCCACCTGCGCGCGCAGCAGGGCCCGCAGCTCCTCGAGTTCGGACCGGGCGTCATCGCGCGCCACCTGCTCGCCGGCGATGATTGTGATAGGTCCAGTCGCTCGGCGCAGAGCGCGCACGATCGCATGTGGATCACCGATGCCCGCTTTCGGGCGCTCGAAGCCATGCCGGTCATTTCCGCCGTAGCCGTTGACGGGGACCTTCGCTTGCTGAATATCCTTGGGCAGCAACAACACTGCTGGGCCACCGGTTCGCGCCGCCGCTATTGCGCTGGGCAGCGCCGAGACGATGTCGTCGGGCGTCAATACACGTCGGCAAAAGACCGATACCGCGGAAAACAGCGCCTCGGCATTCAATGAACCGTTTCGGCCACTGGTGTCCTGAAAGCTGCCCCGACCGTCCATCGTGGTCGCAGGCTGACCCACCAATGCCAACACCGGCACCCGGCTGGCCAATGATTCCCCGAGGCCCGGAATGAGATTCAGCGCGCCTCCGCCAGACGTCGCCGCCACTACCCCCAAACCGGCCCCGCTGCGACTGTACCCGTCGGCCATCGTAGCCGCGGAAAACTCGTGCTTGGCCAACACCGCGGTGATGTCCGAACTGAAATGTGCGGCGTCGTAGAGATCTTCGATGTTGGCACCGTCGACACCGAATATGTAATCGCTGTCGATTCTCGCGAGGTGCTCGACGATATGGTCGACCACCCTGTGTTGCCTTGGCATCTGCTCACCTAACTTGTGTAGATGTCAGTAACACGGCCTGCGCGTGACTTCAGTTCACAGGGGGGCGAACTTCACAGCGAACGCTCAAGGAGCACCACGCCGTCGTCCGCGGAAACCACCTGCACAGAGGCGATTTGATCGACACGTGTCGAAATGCTGGCAGCGGGCGTCGCTGTATGGCCCGGATTCGCCACCCAGGTTGCCATCCGAGTGTGACTACCGTCACGGCCTACCACGACCATCGCCAGCGTGTCGTGATGGGCGTTCAGCGCGGCCAGGCAGACGCAGTTCATCGAGATGGACGTTCCCCACTGCTGGCTGCTGAGCGAGACGGTCGAGGCCAGCCTGTTCGTGCCGACCTGCGCCATCGGCTGAACCGACACGCTCGCCTGCGGCGGCGTGGGCACGGATGTCGGGAAATGGCCCGCAACGCCGACAAGCACACCGATCGCCAGCACCGCGGCTGCGGCGGCCCCAGCCGTCCAAGTCACGATGCGGGACCGCCGCCGCCGCCAGCTCACCTTCGCCAGCAGCGAAGGCAGCAACTCGTCAGGCAGCAACGGTTCTACGCCACTGCGGTCGGCCTCGTCGATCGCAGCCAACTCGTCGGGATCCAGCTGCGACAGCAGGGCCGGCAATCCGTTGAGCTCGGCAACGGCATTGCGGCACAACGGGCAGTCGGCCATGTGCGCTTCGAATTCCCGCCGTTCGGCGGACGACAATGATCCCAGCACGTATGCGGCATCCCACATCGCGTACTCGTCATGCCCGGTTAGGTCGCCGCCGTGCGGCGTCCCGGGCCGCCATCGCGGCATCATCGTATAACTTCCATCTCCTGTGGCACGTCAGATATTTCGTCTTTTGCGGCTGTTCGGATAGCCAGTAGAGCCATCATCGTGTAACCCCATTTCTTGCATTGTGAGTCGCACGGCCGGCAAGGCACGGCGCCTTCGGCGGTGTCGAGATCGGGGGCACCGGTCTGCTCAGGTGCGCCGTCCACGAAACTGACTTCTTTGCGGCCCCGTGCGATACGGCACTGTCGAAAATTTATGTTGCGGCGACTGTGAACAGCCCTTGCTGGTTAAACGATGGAAGCGCCTGTTTGGTTCACACGCGGCACAGCGGCCACTATTAGCTGGGCGGTGAGATACGGGCTCGTGGTCAGACGCCGCCCAGCCAGCTGTGGAATCGGCCATCCGGGTCGTAGGCCGAGCGCACCTTATCGAGGCGTGCCATGTTCGATTCGGCGATGAATCGCGCCGGACGCCGGCACAGATTCTCGTCGGCGAGCGAGATGCCGGTCGCCAAATGCGACATCGCTGCCATGTTGGACGCGGCCCAGTCGCGGTACCGTTCGTCGTCAGCCGGGTCCTGCCAGATGGTGTAGAGCGCCATGTAGACCTCGTCTTCCAAGCCGTACACCATGTCGGCGCGCTCCGGGGCCGTCTTCCAACCCGTGAAAATAAAGTGCGAGGGGTGCGGTGGCATGGTTTCAATGATCTTGCGGATGCCCGGCAATAGTTCTTCGGCGGAAGCCGCCGTGAACATATTGTCGGCGATATAGCGATACCCCTTCGGGTAGCTGGTCATCACGGCGGTATACCAATTGGCCAAAGTCGCCGGTGCATAAGGAACGTTGACGATCGCCTTATCGATGAC
>DASXMA010000119.1:0-18799 GCA_036495965.1 Mycobacterium sp. | reverse complement strand
TGGCGAAAAGCTCCTGCAGCAGCGGGGTGTTGACCGGTCCCGGGCACAACGCATTGACCCGGATGCCCTGCCGGGCGAATTGCACCCCCAGCTCCCGTGACATCGCCAGCACTCCACCCTTGGATGCGGTGTAGGAGATCTGCGATGTCGCCGAGCCCAGCACCGCGACGAACGACGCGGTGTTGATGATCGAACCTCTCCCCGCGGGCACCATGTGTCGCAATGCCGCCCGGCAGCACAGGTACACCGATTTGAGGTTGACATCTTGGACTCGTTGCCACGCCGGCAGCTCGGTGTTGCCGATCAGATCATCGTCGGGTGGTGAAATGCCGGCGTTGTTGAATGCGATGTCGACCGAGCCGTAGGTGTCTGCTGCGGTGCCGAACAGCGCGTTGACCGCACCTTCGTCCGAAACATCAACTGCCACGAACAAACCCGAAACCTCGTCGGCAGCCGCGGCACCGGCGTCGCGGTCGATGTCGCCCACGACGATCATCGCACCCTCGGCATGCATCCGCCGTGCAGCGGCCAGGCCGATGCCGCCGCCGCCACCGGTGACCACTGCCACCCGGCCCGCCAGCCGTCGGGTGAGATCGACCGACACCACTAGCCCTCCTCTTTGATCGCCATGAAGACGTTCTTGGTTTCGGTGAAATGCAGCGGCGCGTCGGGGCCGAGCTCACGGCCCAGCCCAGACTGCTTGAAGCCACCGAACGGCGTGTTGTAGCGCACCGACGAGTGCGAGTTCACCGACAGGTTGCCGGCTTCGACCGCCCGCGACACCCGCAGCGCGCGGGACAGGTCATCGGTCCAGATCGATCCCGACAAACCGTAAGCGGTGTCGTTGGCCAGCGTGATGGCGTCATGCTCGTCGTCGAACTCCAGCACGGTGACGACTGGGCCGAAGATCTCTTCGGTGACGCTGCGGTCGGTGCGCTGCGGTGTCAGAACCGTTGGCGGAAACCAGAATCCGCGGCCGGAGGGCGCGCTGCCGCGAAACGCGATGGGGGCGTCGTCGGGCACATAAGAGGCCACCTTGTCGCGGTGCGCCGCCGACACCAGCGGGCCCATCTCAGTGTCGCGAGACGTGGGGTCCCCGACGACCACGCCGCGCACCGCGGGCTCGAGCAACTCCATGAACCGGTCATAGACGCCGCGCTGCACCAGGATCCGGCTACGGGCACAGCAATCCTGTCCGGCGTTGTCGAAAACCCCGGCCGGCGCGGTCGCCGCGGCGCGCTCCAAGTCGCAGTCGGAGAAGATGATGTTTGCGCTTTTGCCGCCGAGCTCCAGCGTCACCCGCTTGACCTGAGCGGCCGCCGTGGCCATCACCTTTTTGCCGACATCGGTGGACCCGGTGAACACGACCTTGCGAATGTCGGGATGGGTGACGAACCGCTCCCCGACCACCGCGCCCCTTCCCGGCAATATCTGCAGCAGGTCTTCGTCCAGCCCGGCTTCGACCGCCAGCGCACCGAGCCGGATCGTGGTCAGCGGCGTCCACTCGGCCGGTTTGACCAGCACGGCGTTGCCCGCGGCCAACGCCGGCGCGATGCCCCACGACGCGATCATCATCGGGAAGTTCCACGGCGTGATCACCCCGACCACACCCAGCGGTTCGTTGAAGGTGACGTCGAGTCCCCCGGCCACGGGAATTTGCTTGCCGGACAAGCGTTCCGGGCTAGCGGCATAAAACGTCAACACGTCGCGGACATGGGCGGCCTCCCACTCGGCCGACACGATGGGGTGCCCGGAATTGGCGACCTCCAGCGCGGCAAGCTCGTCGACATGGGCGTCGACGACAGCGGCGAATGCCCGCAGACCGGCTGCCCGCTCGGCCGGCGACAACCGCGCCCAGCGCCGCTGGGCCACCCGCGCGCGGCCCACCGCGTCGTCGACCGCAGCGACATCGGCGTGGTTGACCGAGCGCAGCAATTCCTCGGTGGCGGGGTTGATCAGCTGCGCTGCGCTCATCGATCGTCCGCATACGCCGCCGCGGCGCCCACCACCGCCTTGAACAACCGCAGGTCGTCCAAGGCCTGCTCGGGATGCCATTGCACCGCAAGCACGAACGCATCCCCAGGCAGCTCCAGGGCCTCGACCATGCCCTCGGCGTCCCATGCGCTGACCACCAGGCCCTCACCGACTTTGTCGACGGCCTGATGGTGATAGCACGGCCCCTCGGCGGACTCTCCGAGCAGCGCGGCGAGCCGAGTGCCCGCCACCGTGTGCACCGGCAAGCTGGTGAACACTCCGCCGCCCGCCCGGTGCCCCTTGTGCCCGAGGACTTCCGGCAAGTGCTGGTGCAGCGTGCCACCGAACGCGACATTGAGCACCTGGATGCCGCGACAGATCCCCAGCACCGGCAGCCCCCGCTCCAGCGCGCCCCGCAGCAGCGCGAACTCGAAAGCGTCACGGGCGGTGCGTGGTTGGTCGGTAGTCGGATGTGGTTGCTGGCCGTATGTGGCGGGGTCGAGGTCATAACCCCCGGTGATCACCAGCCCGTCGAGGCTGTCGAGTACGGAGCTCGCGATCTCGGTCTCCACTGGCTGCGGCGGCAGCAGCACCGCGATACCACCGGCCGAGATGACGCCCTCGAAGTAATTGGACGACAGATAGCCCGCTGGAACGTCCCAGCCGTCGCTCTGCACTTGCTCGAGATAAGTCGTCAGGCCCACCACCGGTCGTCTAAAGGCGTTCAAAACCACGCATCCTCTCCCAGTCGGTTACCGCCGCGTTGAACGCCGCCAGCTCCACGCGAGCGTTGTTGCGGTAATGCGCGACAACGTCGTCGCCGAACGCATCGCGCGCGAGGGCCGACGTCTCAAACAGCGCGGCGGCCTCGGCCAGCGTTGCGGGCAGCCGCTGCAGGCTCGGGTTTTCGTAGGCATTGCCCGCACACGGCTCGGGAAGCCGCAGGTCCCGCTCGATGCCGTGCAGCCCACCCGCTATCAGCGCCGCCACCGCGAGGTATTGATTGACGTCGCCGCCTGCAACCCGGCATTCGACCCGGATGTTGTGCCCCTCGCCGACGACCCGCAGCGCGCAGGTGCGGTTGTCCAAACCCCAAGCCAGCGCCGTGGGCGCGAAGCTGCCATCGGTAAATCGCTTGTAGGAGTTTATGTTTGGCGCACATAACAAGGCGAGTTCGCGCAACGTGGCCAACTGGCCGGCGACGAAACTGCGAAACGTCGGCGACATGCCGTACGGGCGGGAGTCGTCGGCGAACACCGCGGAGCCATCCGCGGCCCGCAGCGAGAGGTGGATGTGGCAGCTATTACCTTCGTGCTCATCGTATTTCGCCATGAACGTCAGGCTCTTGCCATGCTGGTCGGCGATTTCCTTGGCACCGTTCTTGTAGATGGCGTGGTTGTCGCAGGTCACCATCGCCTCGTCGTAACGGAAGCCGATCTCCTGCTGACCCTTGTTGCATTCGCCTTTGACGGCCTCGAACCGCAGACCCGCGCCCTGCATTCCCGACCGAATGTCGCGCAGCAGCGGTTCCATCCTCGACGACGCCAATATCGCGTAGTCGATGTTGTAGTCGCTGGCCGGGGTCAGCCCACGGTAGCCGTCGGCCCATGCCTGGCGGTATGACTGATCGAACACGATGAACTCCAGCTCGGTGGCGACATCGGCAACCAGTCCGCGCTCGGCCAGCCGGTCCAGCTGCCGGCGCAGCACGGCGCGCGGCGAAACGATGACCGCGCTGCCGTCGGCCCAGCCCAGGTCGGCGATCACCAGTGCCGTGTTGGGCAGCCAGGGAACCAGCCGCAGCGTGGTCAAGTCCGGCATCATCACCATGTCGCCGTAGCCGGTGTCCCAGCTCGACATCGCATAACCGGACACGGTGTTCATTTCGACGTCGACGGCGAGCAGGTAGCTGCAGCACTCGGCGCCGTGGGCAGCCACCTCGTCGACGAAGAGCCGGGCCGACACCCGCTTGCCTGCGAGCCGGCCTTGCATGTCGGTGAAGGCCACGATGACGGTGTCCACCCCGCCGATCCCGACCAGTTGGTCCAGCGCGGCCAAGGACAAGCTCGCAGGGCCCGGACCGGTCAGAGCACTTTCCTGGTTTTCCTGGAGGCCCATGACCGCTAGTCAACCAGGCGCTACCAGGTGCTGGCGCGCAACACGATCTCTGCGGCCAACTGCGCGGTCGACTCCTGCGCGTTGCGCCGCCCAAGGAGATCCACCGTGCGGTATTCGGCATAGACGAACCGCTGGCTGTTGCGGGCCACCGTCCGCCCGCCCGGGGAGCTGACCAGCATGGTGGTGCCGATCTCCACCGGCGGGCAGTGTCCGTCACGAACGACTCCGTTGAGGTCGGCCACCCGCGGATGTCCGCGGTCGATGACCACCAGGCCAACGAACCGGCCCAACCTGGTTGCCGCGAGTTCCCAGGCGAGATCGGCACCGGCTCGGTCGCCGACCACCACGGCCCACCCGATACCCAGCGCGTCGAGGATGCCTACCACCGACTTGGGCGTCAGCCGCGGATCAAGGCCGACGACGACGGTCCGAAGCGACGCCGTGTGCAGGCGCTCGCACACGGCGTCATACGCGGCGGGCGCCCGCTGTGCGTCGCCGAGTATCACGACGACGACACCCTTCTCGGGACCGGCTACGCCAACCGGAACGGGAAACCCGTCGAGCGTGGTCATCATCGAGGGCACCCCCGCACGCTACAGCCAATCGGCCGGTATGCGCGAGGCTTGCCGGAGCGTCGTTGCGCCGACCGACAGCTCCTCGGCGAATCTCTGCTTCACTGTCTGCCTGGTCGGCGAGCCGAATACGCTACGGCCGCAGCGCACTTGCGATTTGCGGTCGCCGCGGCGCGGGGCCATCGAGCAGGCCGAGGACGGCGTCGACGTCGAGGTGAGACGCGAGCAGTTCGGCGATCAGATCCAGTTGAGCATCGCGTCTCGCCGTGACATCGGTGTCGTCGGAGACGACGAATCCGCTGCGGCCGGCCGCATCGGCGACACGGGTGAGCCATGCGCGACGGAACTCGTCGTTGTCCAGCAGGCCGTGCCAGTGAGTGCCGAACACCGCGCCGCGCATGATGCCCTGTGGCTCGCAGTTGACGTCGAACCAACTCGCCTCCGTGCACCGGGATAGCCGCCCATGATGGATTTCGTATCCGGTGAGCGACTGCTGCCAGCGATGCAGGGTCTTGGCCTGGTCAAACGCGATGTCGGCATCCAGCAGCCCAAGCCCGGCGACGTCCCCGAGCCCGGATTCCACCGAGTCCTCGATGCGTCGGCACAGCATCTGTAGCCCCCCGCAGATACCCAGCACCGGTTTGCCGGCCCCGGCGTGCCGGGCAACCGCGGCGGCCAGGCCGCGTTCGTGCAGCCAGGTCAGGTCGGCGACGGTGGCCTTGCTGCCCGGCAGCACGATCAGGTCGGTGTCGGCCAGGTCGGCGGGGTCGGTGATCCAGCGCACCAGCACGCCCGGCTCGCATGCCAGCGCCTCGACGTCGGTGGAGTTGGAAATCCGGGGCAGCCGGACCGCGGCCACCCTCAGCCACTCGCTGCCGCGCGGTGGCGCCGGTGCGCCGACGATGCGGTGAGCAACCACCGACAGCGAGTCCTCGGCGTCCAGCCAGAGTTCGTCGGTGTAGGGCAGCACTCCATAGGTTGGGCGGCCGGTCAGGGCAAGCAGCTGCCGCAGCCCTGGTTCCAGCAGGCCGGGGTCGCCACGGAATTTGTTGACGATGAAGCCCGCGATCAGTGCTTGGTCGTCGGGCCCGAGCACGGCAACCGTCCCGAACAGATGCGCCAGCAACCCACCGCGATCGATGTCGCCGACCAGGATCACCGGCAGATTGGCGGCCCTGGCCAAACCCATATTGGCTAAGTCTGTTGCACGCAGGTTTATTTCGGCCGGCGAACCGGCTCCCTCACAAATCACCGCATCGAATTCGTTGCGCAAGCACGACAACTCGTCGATGACGATGCCGACGAGCCGGTCGCGATGCTCCACATAGCCGGCCGCAGTGACCGAGTCGGCCACCTGCCCCCGGATAACCAGCTGCGACGTGCGGTCACTGCCCGGTTTGAGCAGGATCGGGTTGAACCGCACGCGGGGTTCCAGTCCCGCCGCCCGCGCTTGGATCGCCTGCGCCCGGCCGATCTCGCCGCCTTCGATGGTGACCACCGAGTTGTTGGACATGTTCTGCGCCTTGAACGGCGCGACCCGGACCCCGCTGCGTGCCAGCAACCTGCAGAGACCCGCAACCACTACGGATTTCCCGGCGTCGGAGCTGGTGCCCGCGACCAGCAGAGCCCCGCTCACCCTCGTCTGCTGAAAGCTCGCGGTCGAAACGTCATGGCCTCTTATACCGAGGTGAGGATCTCGACGCCCGTGTCGGTGACCAGCAGGGTGTGCTCGAACTGCGCGGTCCACTTGCGGTCCTTGGTGACCACCGTCCAGCCGTCGTCCCAAATCTCGTAGTCCAGCCCACCGAGGTTGATCATCGGTTCGATGGTGAATGTCATTCCCGGCTGCATGACTGTCGAGACGGCAGGTTGGTCGTAGTGCAGCACGACCAGGCCGTTGTGAAACGTGGTGCCGATACCGTGCCCGGTGAAGTCACGAACCACGTTGTACCCGAACCGATTTGCATAGGCTTCGATGACGCGGCCGATGACCGACAGCGCACGCCCCGGTTTGACGGCGTTGATCGCTCGCATTGTCGCCTCTCGGGTCCGCTCAACGAGCAGCCGGTGCTCCTCGGACACGTCGCCGGCCAGAAAAGTCGCGTTGGTGTCGCCGTGCACGCCGTCGATGTACGCGGTGACATCGATGTTGACGATGTCACCGTCGGCTATCACTGACGAGTCAGGGATTCCGTGGCAGATGACCTCGTTGAGAGACGTGCAGCACGACTTCGGGAATCCCTTGTAGCCCAGAGTTGATGGGTAGGAGCCGTTGTCGACCATGTACTCGTGCGCGATGCGATCCAGTTCGTCGGTCGTCACCCCGGGCGCGACCGCCTTGCCCGCCTCGGCAAGCGCACCGGCTGCGATTCGGCCGGCGACGCGCATCTTCTCGATCACCTCCGGTGTCTGCACCCACGGCTCGGTCCCCTCCTTGGCGGTCGCCTTGCCGACGTATTCCGGACGCGGGATGCGATTGGGCACCGGCAGTGTCGGGGACAACACTCCAGGAGAAAGCGCGGTGCGGCCAGGCATGTAGCTAGCTTAACCACGGCGGCCCGGTCCCCGGCCCGGCGTCGAATGTGCATCAGCGGTGTTGAGCGTGCGCGTAGGGCGGAAATTCGGCGGTTTTCCCGCCGTCAACGCACACTCGAAGCCGTCAATGCACGCGCGAGGCACCCAGCCTGGGGTATCAGATCGAGCGGCGGCGCAGCAGCGAACGGCGCGGTCCCCGGATGATCACCGAACCGCACGTCACCCGACCGGTCAGCACGACATGCGGCATCCCTTCGGCCGGCGCGTCCCTGCGGCGGTCGCTGGCGCTACCCACGTAGACCTCGACATCGTCGATCGAGGCACTGGCGCGTTCGGGCAGCCGGAGGTCCAGGGAGCCGAACTTCATGTCGAGTTCGATGACCACCACCGGCCCGGCAAATCGGGCCCGGGTGAGGTCGAGTTCGATCGATCCCAGTCGCCGTACCAGCGCGAGCCGGGTGGGCACAGTCCATTCGCCGTGGCGCTTCAAAGACCCGGCCCAGCCCCGCAGTTCCACCCGGTCAGCCGCGGACGTGACGATGGCGCCTGGCCCGGGCAGGTCGCCGACCAGCTCGTCCAACTCACTTCGGGTACGCGCATAGGACACCAGCGATGAGCGCTGCTCGAACTCGCCGATGTCGATCAGCCCGAGCGCGACGGCGTTGTGCAGTCGCCGCATTGTGCCGTTGCGGTCGGCATCCGAGACCCGCAACGTCACCATGTCCCCACCGGTCTCAGTCATGGCCTTTCCTGACGCTTGCCACTAGGCGACATCTCGCCTACCCACGCAATTTACCGCTGCGGCAAGGGCAGGTAGTCGCCAGCTGCTCAGGCCAAGTAGTCGCGCGGCAGCGACTCGAACATCACTTTGGTCATCCGGACCGCGTATTCCGAGCTGCCACCCCCCACGATCAGCGCCGCGAACGCCAGGTCGCCGCGGTACCCGGCGAACCAGGAATGCGATCCGCCCGAAAACTCGGCTTCACCGGTCTTCCCGTACACCTCGCCGCAACAGCCGGCGATCTCCTTGGCGGTCCCGTTCGTCACCACCAGCCGCATCATGGGCCGCAGCGCGTCGACCATCTTCGGGCTGATCGGGGTGTTGTCGCCGTCGACGGTCGTCGGCCGTCCGGCGATCAGCTGTGGCACCGGCGTTTTACCGGCAGCGACCGTGGCTGCCACCAGCGCCATGCCGAACGGACTGGCCAGCACCTTGCCCTGGCCAAAACCGTCTTCAGTGCGCTCGGCCAGGTCCACCGTCGGCGGCACCGACCCGGTAACCGTGGTGATGCCGTCCACCTGATAGTCGAGCCCGATCCCGTACTCGTGGGCCGCCTGTGTCAGACCACGGGGCGGCATCCTGCTGCTCAATTCGGCGAACGTGGTGTTGCAGGAGCTGGCGAACGCGCGTGACATCGACACCACACCCAGATCGAAGCCGCCGTAATTGGGGATGGTGCGGTGCCCGACGTCGATACGGCCCGGGCAGCCCAGCATGGTGTTGGGCGTGGCCATATCGCGGTCGATGGCCGCGCCGGCCGTGACCATCTTGAAGGTCGACCCGGGCGGGAACAGGCCGTTGGTGGCGATCAGGCCCTCAGCGTCCGCCCCGCCGTTCTGCGCGATCGCGAGAATCTCCCCCGTCGACGGCTTGAGCACGACGATCATCGCTTTGCCGCCCCGGGTGTCGACCGCGTGCTGAGCGGCGTTCTGCACCGCCCGGTCCAGGGTGATCGAGACCGACGGCGCCGGCGCGCCTTCGACCTCATGCAGCACGGCGACGTCGACACCGTTCTGATTGACGCTGACCACTCGCCAGCCCGCCTGGCCGTTGAGTTGGTCGATGACGGCCTTCTTCACTTGGCTGATCACGGCCGATGCGAAATGCGGGTCGGTGGGCAGCTCGTCGGCCAGGGGCGTGATCACGATGCCAGGGAGCCTGCCGATCAGCGGGAAGATCTTGTCGTTGTCGGCGGGTTGCAGCGTCACCAGGTCGACCGGCTGGGTCTCCGAGCTGGCTTGCTCAGCCAGTAACTGCGGGTCGGTCAGCGAGTCGTTGAGGGGCCGCAGTACGTCGACCACCGCGTGCGCCGTCCCGATCAGGCCGGGCCCGGCCTGGGTGGCGTCCAGCGTGTAGTGGTACAGGTAGCCCGGCGCCAGCACATCGCTGCCCCCGAGTTCGTTCACCGAGGCACGCCGCGGCGCATCGGCGCGCAGGGCGAACGTCTGATGCTCGCCCAGCTTGGGATGCAGCCCGTTGGCGGCCCATCGAACCTCCCAACGCCCCTCGTCGCGAGCCATTTTCAGCTGGCCGTCATATGTCCAGCTCCGGTTCTTGGGCAGGTGCCAGGTGAACCGGTAGTCGACCGTGCCGGTGTCCTCGGCGTACTTGGAGCTGAGAATCTGCGCATCCAAGTGGGTCGCCTGCAGCCCGGCCCAGGCCGCATTGAGTGCTTCGCGGGCTTCGTTGGGGTTGTCGCTGAGTTGGGCAGCCGTTGCGGTGTCCCCAATGGCCAACGCGCGGAAGAACTTCTCGGCCGCCGGGCCAGGACCGTCGGGCCGGGGAGTGCATCCGGACACGGTGATCACGGCGACTAGCAGCAAGCCTGAAACCAATGATGTCAGTGTGGTTTTTGTTGCCATCGGTACAGATGTTAAAGCGGCGGCTTCGACACCGGCGCCGACACACCGAGATCCAACCGTTATGTGGTGTCGATGCGCCTGCGCCGAAGGCTCGAGCTAGTCCAGCAGCACCGTTGCGAAGGTGCCGACTTCGGCGAAACCCGCCCGGGCGTAGGCGGCACGGGCCACCGTGTTGAAGTTGTTGACGTAGAGGCTGGCGATGCGTCCGCCCCCGACGATCACCGCGGCCACCATTGCGGTGCCGGCAGTACCTATCCCCAGGCCACGCCACTCTGGGTGCACCCAGACCCCTTGGATCTGACCGACGCCCGGAGACTGCGATCCCACTTCGGCCTTGAAGATGACCTGACCGTGCTCGAAGCGGGCCCAGGCGCGTCCGGCCGCGATCAGGCTCGCCACCCGGCGGCGGTAGCCGCGACCGCCGTCACCGAGCCGCGGGTCGACGCCGACTTCGCCGATGAACATGTCGACGGCGGCCACCAGGTAGGCGTCCAGTTCCTCCGGCCGGACCTGGCGCACCTCGGTATCGATCTCACAGCTCGGATGTGTCGCCAGCGCCATCAATGGTTGATCATCGCGCACGTCACGCGCCGGCCCCCAGGCCGGCTCGAGCCGCTCCCACATCGGAATCACCAGGCCGGCCCGACCGACCAGCGACGAACAACGCCGCGTCCCGCTCATCGCCTCGTCTGCGAACGCGGCCAAGTCGGCCGGTTCGCCGCGCAGCGGGATCAGGTTCGCACCGGCGAAGCACAGCGACTCCTCCGCGCCGCGGCGGGTCCACAGCTCGCCGCCAATCGAGTTGGGATCGATGCCGTGGTCGGCAACGCGCGCCGCGACCATGCACGACCCGACCGGGTCGTCGTCGAATACCCGCCACACCGCGGCGGCGTCACGCACCACGGACACCCGTCGGTCGCCGATGAGGCGAAAGACGGGCGGAGCCGACATCTGGCGAACTCTCTGTGGTGCGAACTTCGAGGCCAGTAAAGGCGAGAACCGGCCCCCATCAGCTTACGGTCACAATAGGCGAACCGCTCGGTGTTGTGCCCGGACCGTGATCGGCATCTTGGGCTGTGTTCGTTTCCGAGCCCATTTCCGAGGCGATGCGCATGGCCTCTTCGATCAGCGTCTCGACGATCTGTGCTTCGGGCACGGTCTTGATCACTTCGCCCCGAACGAAGATCTGGCCCTTGCCATTTCCCGACGCGACGCCCAGGTCGGCCTCGCGGGCCTCGCCCGGCCCGTTGACGACGCACCCCATCACGGCGACCCGCAGCGGCACGTCGAGACCGTCGAGTCCGGCGGTGACTTCGTTGGCCAAGGTGTAGACGTCGACCTGCGCGCGACCGCAGGACGGGCACGACACAATCTCGAGCGAACGCGGCCGCAGGTTCAGCGATTCGAGAATCTGAATGCCGACCTTGACTTCCTCCACCGGTGGTGCCGACAGCGATACCCGGATGGTGTCGCCGATGCCGCGCGACAGCAGCGCGCCGAAGGCGACCGCGGACTTGATGGTGCCCTGGAAGGCGGGACCGGCCTCGGTGACACCGAGGTGCAGCGGATAATCGCACTGCGCAGCCAGCTGCTCGTACGCAGCGACCATCACGACCGGGTCGTTGTGCTTGACGCTGATCTTGATGTTGCCGAAGCCGTGCTCCTCGAACAGCGAGGCCTCCCACAGCGCCGACTCGACCAGTGCCTCCGGTGTGGCCTTGCCATACTTCTGCATGAACCGCTTGTCCAGCGAGCCCGCGTTGACGCCGATGCGGATCGGGATGCCGGCCGCACCGGCGGCCTTGGCGACCTCGCCGACCCGGCCGTCGAATTCCTTGATGTTGCCCGGGTTTACTCGCACCGCGGCACACCCCGCGTCGATGGCGGCGAAGATGTACTTCGGCTGGAAGTGAATGTCGGCGATCACCGGGATCTGGCTGTGCCGGGCGATCTCGGCCAGTGCGTCGGCGTCCTCTTGACGCGGGCAGGCCACTCTGACGATGTCACAGCCGGCCGCGGTCAACTCGGCGATCTGCTGCAGTGTCGTGTCGACGTCATGGGTCTTGGTGGTGCACATCGACTGCACCGAAATCGGATAGTCGCTGCCGACCCCGACGTCGCTGACCATCAGTTGGCGGGTGGCGCGCCGGGGGGCAAGCGTGGGCGCCGGAGCGTCCGGCATGCCCAGGCCAACGGTCACTGTTTGCCTTCTCTCTACTGGAAGATCCGGATCGGGTTGACCACATCAGCGGTCACGGTCAGCAGCGTGTAGCCGACCACGAGCACCAGGACCACGTATGTCGCCGGCATCAGCTTGAGATAGTTCACCGGCGCGGCCGCGACCATCCCGCGGGCGGATCGGATGGCGTTGCGGATCTTTTCGAACACCGCGATCGCGATGTGGCCGCCGTCGAAGGGCAGCAGCGGCACCAAGTTGATCGCGCCCAGGATGAGGTTCAACTGGGCCAAGAAGAACCAGAACGCCACCCACAGCCCATGGTCGACGGTGTCGCCGCCGATGATGCTGGCTCCGACGACGCTGATCGGTGTTTGCGGGTCGCGCTGTCCGCCGCCGATGGCGTGCACCAGCGCACCGACTTTCGTCGGTATCGTGACCAGCGCCTTGCCCACCTCGACGGTCAGGTCGCCGGTGAAGGTGAAGGTCGCGGGTATCGCAGAGACCACGCCGTAGTGCATGGGGGCGGCTCTGACGGCGCCCACCCCGATGGCGCCGACCGTCGACGCCTGGGGCTGACGGTCCTGCCCATTGGCCCCGTTGGTCAAGAACCGCTGGGTGGGCGTGACGTCGACATAGGTGGTGATCGCGGTGCCGTCACGCTCGACGACGACCGGAACGGTGCCGTGCAGTTTCCGCACCGCGGCGGCCATGTCCTCGAAGGAGGACACCGAGGTGTCCCCGACCTTGACGACGACGTCACCGGCGCGAATTCCGGCCAGTGCCGCCGGGCCCGGTCCGGTGCAGTCGCCGATTTTGCCCGGCGCTACTTCCGGTGCGACGCAAGCAGTTTCGCCGACCACGGCCCTGGTGGGTGGGTGCAGATTCGGCAGCCCCCAAACCAGCGCGATGCCGTAGATCAGTACCAGGCAGATAATGAAATTCATGCCCGGGCCGGCGAACAGCACCGCGACCCGCTTCCAGGTCGCCTGCTTGTACATGGCGCGGTCAGCTTCGTCAGGTGCCAGATCCTCGACCGAGGTCATCCCGGCGATGTCGCAGAAGCCGCCCAATGGAACGGCTTTGACGCCGTACTCGGTTTCGCCGCGCCGCGTCGACCACAGCGTGGGGCCGAAGCCGACGAAATAGCGGCGCACCTTCATGCCGGTGGCGCGGGCGACCCACATGTGGCCGCACTCGTGCAGAGCCACCGAGATCAGGATGGCGAGCGCGAACAGCACAATGCCGATTGCGAACATCATCTTCGCTGCAAGGACCTTTCTAAGACCATTCCGGAGGCCTTCTCAGAGGCTCCCGCGGGGCTCGCGGTTGTGATAGCGCGCTGCGCTCGCTCCCGTGCCCAGCGCTGCGCGTCTAGTACGTCATCCACGGTAGCGGGTACCTCGCCCAATTGGGGGGCCCATTGGTCGGCGGCGTGCAGCACGTCGGCGATAGTTCTGACGATGGCGGGGAAGCCGATCCTGCCATCCAGGAACGCTGCCGCCGCTTCTTCATTGGCCGCGTTGTACACGGCGGTCATGCAGCCCCCGGTCTGGCCGGCATGTCGGGCCAGCTCGACCGCCGGGAAGACGTCGCTGTCCAGCGGCTCGAATTCCCAGGTCGAAGCGGTGGTGAAATCGCAGGCAGGAGCAGCACCGCTTACCCGCTGTGGCCACCCCAACGCCAAGGAAATGGGCAGCTTCATATCCGGGGGGCTGGCCTGGGCGATCGTCGAGCCATCGATGAACGTGACCATCGAATGAACGATTGACTGAGGGTGTACCACGACCTCGATGCGGTCGTAGGGAATGCCGAACAGCAGGTGGGTCTCGATGAGTTCGAGCCCCTTGTTGACCAGCGACGCCGAGTTCAGCGTGTTCATCGGGCCCATTGACCAGGTGGGGTGAGCGCCGGCCTGCTCGGGGGTGACGCCCTCGAGGTCGGCGGCGGCCCAGCCGCGAAACGGCCAACCAGAGGCCGTGAGCACCAGCTTGGCGACTTCGTCGGGGTCACCGCCGCGCAGGCACTGGGCCAGCGCGGAGTGCTCGGAGTCGACGGGCACGATCTGACCCGGCCGCGCCGCCCGCAAAACCAGCGGACCGCCGGCGACCAGCGATTCCTTGTTGGCCAGCGCCAGCCGGGCGCCCGACGCCAGCGCGGCCAATGTCGGCCGCAGACCCAACGCTCCGACCAGCGCATTGAGCACGACGTCAGCCTCGGTTTCCTCGACTAGCCGGGTCACCGCATCGGGACCGTGGAAGGGCACTTCCCCGACTTCTTGGCCGACCAGCTGAGCCGCGCGATCGTCGGCGATGGCAATGTTGCCGACCCCGGTCTCGGCGCGCTGGCGCAGCAGCGTGTCCACATTCGCACCCCCGGCGGCCAGCCCGACCACCTGGAATCGGTCTGGATTCGCGGCGATGACTTCCAGCGCCTGGGTGCCAATTGAGCCGGTACTGCCCAACACCAGCACACGCAGGCGGCCCTCGGCTTCCGGTGTCGGGTTGGTCACCCATTCATTGTGCGCGCTTAGGCACGCCCGTCGTGGCGCACCCGCGTCAACTTTTCAGGTAGTGCGGAAAGCCAGCGATTCTCCGACCCATCCGTGACCGGCGTCACTCCGAATTACGTGTGTCAACCGGGAAGACGGCGCTAAGGCCGCGTACAGCAAAGGAATCGAATTCAATGATGAACGTTCAGGCAAAGACAGTCGCAGCCGCGAGCCTCGCGGCGATCGCGGTGGTTGGCTTCTCGGGGTGTTCGAGCAACAAACCCGGAGCTGAGAGCACCGCCACCAGCGCGACACCCGCGACCAGCAGCATGGCAGCACCCGCTATGACATCCGCCATGGCGGACCCCGCGGCGGACCTGGTTGGATCTGGGTGCTCGGCTTACGCCGCGCAGAATCCCAGCGGTCCGGGGTCGGTGGTGGGGATGGCGCAGGACCCGGTCGCGACGGCGGCGTCCAACAACCCGATGCTGACCACTCTGACCTCGGCGCTATCGGGCAAGCTGAACCCAAACGTGAACCTCGTCGACACCCTCAACAACGGCCAGTACACGGTGTTCGCCCCGACCAATGCCGCGTTCGACAAGCTTCCGGCGGCCACGATTGACAAGCTCAAGACGGACGCCCCGCTGCTCAAAAGCATCCTGACCTACCACGTGGTGCAGGGCCAGTTGAGTCCAGTAAAAGTCGACGGCACCCGCGCGACCCTGCAGGGCGCCAACTCGACGGTGACCGGACAAGGAAACGACCTCAAGGTCAACGACGCGGGCTTGGTGTGTGGCGGGGTGCACACCGCAAACGCGACGGTGTACATGATCGACACAGTGCTGATGCCTCCGGGCCAGTAATCGCTATCCATATCATGGCAAGGTAGCCCGGGCCGACGGGCTGCCTTGCCATGTTTCTGTGCCTTTGTTGCGAAACTCGTTTCTGCCCAGACCAATCCATGACCACCGTGGGAACGAATATAAAGTGTGTTGACTCTTGCTTTAGTTGGCTTCCTCGGCGGCCTGATCACCGGGATATCACCTTGCATCTTGCCGGTCCTCCCGGTGATCTTCTTCTCGGGCACACAGAGCGCCGCCGTGGCTAGGCCTTCAAGGCCTTCAGAACCCGGAAGCGCCGTTGCCGTCAAGCTGAGACGTGGGCTGTCAGCGACACTGCGCCCTTACTGGGTGATCGGCGGCTTGGTGCTCAGCTTCGGCGTGGTCACCCTGCTCGGGTCGGCCCTCCTGTCGGCGCTGCACCTGCCGCAGGATGCCATCCGCTGGGTCGCGCTGGTCGCCTTGGTCGCCATCGGGATCGGCCTGATCTTTCCGCGGTTTGAACAACTGCTGGAGCGACCGTTCTCCCGCATCCCGCAAAAGCAAATCACAACCCGCGGCAACGGTTTCGGACTCGGTCTGGCGCTGGGAGTGCTGTACGTCCCCTGTGCGGGTCCCGTTCTGGCCGCGATTGTCGTCGCCGGAGCTACCGCGACCATCGGCGTGGAAACCGTCGTGCTCACCGGCGCGTTCGCACTCGGTGCCGCCTTGCCGCTGCTCTTCTTCGCATTGGCGGGTCAACGAGTCGCCGAACGAGTGAGCTCTTTTCGGCGCCGCCAGCGCGAGATCCGAATCGCCGCGGGAATCGTGACGATCCTGCTCGCGGTGGCCCTGGTATTCGATCTGCCGGCGACGCTGCAGCGGGCCATTCCGGACTACACCGCCTCACTGCAACAGCGAGTCGGCGGCTCCGAGCAGATACGGCAAAAGCTGAACCTCGGCGGCATAGTCAACGACCAGAACGCACAGCTGTCGAACTGCAGCAACGGAGCAACACAACTCGAAAACTGTGGCCCTGCACCCGATCTCAAAGGCATCACGGCCTGGCTGAACACACCCCGCGGCGAGCCCATCGCCCTGAATTCGTTACACGGCAAAGTCGTGTTGATTGATTTCTGGGCCTATTCCTGCATCAACTGCCAACGCGCCATACCCCATGTCGTCGGCTGGTACCACGCTTATCACGACAGCGGTTTCGAGGTCGTCGGCGTGCACACGCCCGAATACGCGTTTGAAAAAGTCACCGGCAATGTCGCCCAGGGCGCGGCGGATCTGGGCATCTCCTATCCGATCGCGCTGGACAACGGTTACTCCACGTGGACGAACTACCGCAACCGGTACTGGCCGGCCGAATACCTGATCGACGCCAGCGGCACGGTTCGGCACATCAAGTTCGGAGAGGGCGATTACAACGTCACCGAGAAGCTGATCAGGCAGTTGCTCACCGACGCCAAGCCCGGCGTCAAGCTCCCCAAACCGGTGGACGCGGCCGACACCACCCCGCAGGCCACCCTGACACCTGAGACGTACTTCGGGGTCGGCAAAGTCGTCAACTACGGCGGCGCCGGCGTGTATGACGAAGGGTCAGCGACGTTTGATTACCCGCCGACTCTGGCGGCTGACAAATTTGCATTGAGCGGGCCGTGGTCGCTCGATTATCAGGGTGCGACGGCCGATGGCGCCAACTCGGCCATCAAACTCAGTTACCACGCCAAAAACGTCTACGTCGTTGTCGGTGGGAGCGGGACCATCACGGTGATACGGGACGGAAAGCCCATCACACTGCCGATCAGCGGACCGCCGACCAGTCACCAGATAGTCGCCGGCGATCAATTGGCGTCCGGAATGCTGGAGATCCAGCCCAGCAAGGGGTTGCAAGTATTTTCCTTCACCTACGGCTAAATACGCCGGCGTTGTCACCAATCCGAAAACCGGTCCGCTCCGAAGAAATGATGTCGGGGTTTTTGCGAGACGACCGTCTCGGCATTCAACAAAGGAGCGAACGGCAATGAAAATGCAAAACAGAATTGCGGCAACCGGTTTCGCGGCGGCCAGCGCCGTGGGCCTGGCGTTGGCTATCTCCCCGACCGCGGCGGCGGCCGATCTGGTAGGCCCGGGGTGCGCCGACTACGCGGCAGCCAATCCCAGCGGTCCCGCTTCGGTGGACGGGATGTCGCAGGTCCCGGTCGCCGTGGCGGCCTCGAACAATCCTCAGCTCACAACGCTGACTGCGGCGCTGTCGGGCAATCTCAACCCGCAGGTGAATCTGGTCGACACGCTCAATAACGGTCAGTACACCGTATTTGCGCCGACTAACGCCGCGTTCAATAAACTGCCAGCGTCCACGATCGACCAGCTCAAGACCAACGCGCCCATGTTGAACAGCATCCTGACCTACCACGTCGTGCAGGGCCAAGTGAGCCCGGCCAAGATCGTCGGCACCTGGAAGACGCTGCAGGGCGCCAACGTGACGGTCACCGGCCAAGGCAACACCCTGAAGGTCAACAATGCGGGCGTGGTCTGCGGCGGGGTCCCCACTGCCAACGCGACCGTGTACATGATCGACACGGTGCTGATGCCGCCCTCGTAATAGTCGGCCAACCTTCACCCTCGCACTGAGATCCCGCAGGACTTCGGCTGGTGCAAATCGGCTTGTGCCAGAATCCTTAGGCAGCGTGAGTCTGAATTCAGCGCAGATCCGAAGGGAATCGCCGTGGCCGGTACTGAGGTGGAGCACTACAACGGCGTCGACGTCGCTGAGGTGCCGTCCGCAGCGTGGGGGTGGAGCAGGATCAACACCCGCACCTGGCACAGCGTCGGGGTATTCGCCTTCGTATTCCTGCTCGCGATGCTGCGCGGCAACCATGTCGGCCATGTCGAGAACTGGTTTCTGATCGGGTTCGCCGTTCTCACGCTCTTTGTTCTGGTGCGCGACTTGTGGGGCCGCCGGCGCGGCTGGATCAGGTAACCGTCACCCCTTCACGGTTTCCTTTCAGCGCCGCGCCCGTCGGTACCAGGCGCCGGCGAGTGCGCCGACAACCAGCACGAACAGTGCCGCAACCCAGGGCCATCCGCCGTGCTGGTGCACCCAGCCGGCGAGCACACCTTGCAGGCGCCCGGCCGCGGTGATCACCGGGTCGTGGGGATTCGCCCGGGTGTTGAACAGCCGCAGCTCGTAGACGCCGTAGTAGGCCACGTACAGACCGACCAACACCAGCAGCACGCCACTGATCCGGTTGACGAACGGCAAGATTCGCCGCAAGCGGTCGGCCAACGCCGAACCGCCCATCGCGGCAGCGAGGGCAAGCACGCCGACGACCGACGTCAGGCCCGCGACATAGGCCAGGTAGATCGCCGCACCGCTGACGACCGATCCACCCCGAAAGCCTGCGCCGGTGACCGCCAGGAATGGACCGACGGTGCACGACAGCGAGGCAATCGCATAGCT
>DASXMA010000118.1:0-2818 GCA_036495965.1 Mycobacterium sp. | reverse complement strand
GCAGTACTCGGGCGTATTCGTCGGTACGCAGACCGCCTGAGGTCCCGAGGTCGCCGAGCACGATTCGGAACGCGTAGTACGGCGGATCTCCCAGCGGATACAGATTCGGGTTGGGCAACGTCGGATCGCCGTAGTAGTTGTCGTAGACGCTGTCCCCGCGGTTGAAATCGTCGTCGTGACCCTTTCGTGCGAGCTCGTTGAAACGTCTTACGGTTTCCGAAAGCTGGTGTGCCGGCACGCCGATCTTGGTCGCCATGTCGTCCCAACTCGTGGCCGCTTTGACCACGCCGGATTCCAGCCACGCCGGCGGTACCTTACGCCCCGTGGGCACTGGCGCACCGGGGATTTTGGGTATCGGCAGATGACCACCGATGACGTAGCGATTCCAAGACCTGTGATCGGTGATAAGCCAGCACGGAATGTGGGTGATTCCAGATTTCTGGCCGTCGATCATGGCGTGACCGAAGTCCATGTACGGCGCTGCCTCGTTGATAAAGCGCTCACCTTCCCCGTTGACGATGAACTGCGCGGGCATCATCCGTTCGTTGAGCATGAATTGCATCCGTCCGTCCGGCCATTGGATCGCCGGGAACCACCATGCCTCATCGAGGAGATCGGTTCCGGCACCTACCTTCTGGCCGGCGCGAATCCCGTCGCCCATGGCGGCGGGATTGCCGAAGCTCCAATCCTGGGACCCGGCGCTCTCCAAGACGGGTAGCTGCTCCTTGCGCCAGGCAAGGTCGTGATCGAAGCCCCCGGAAGCCAGGATGACACCGAGGCGCGCACCGATCCGCTGCTTGCCGTCGTCTCGCTCCAGCACCGCTCCTGTCACCGACCCGTCAGTGTCGGTGAGCAGCTCCACCATCGGCGAGTCCAGCCACAGCGGGATACCGCGCTCCCGCATCGCCAGCCGCAGCCGAGTCGCCAGTGACTGCCCGATCGCCGCCATCCGCTCGTTGAAAACCCTGGCCCTGACCATCCGCCAGATCAACTTCAGCAGGACGCCTTTGCCGGCCCACGACTGCCTGATCCGGTAGAAAGTTCGAAGCTCCTTGGGACCCAACCAGATTCCCTTGGGAGCGAGCGCCAGCGGCTTGAGTAGCTGCTCCTCGTCGGGGCCCAATTTGCGCAGATCGATGGGAGGAACGTTGATCGTGCTACCGAGTTCGGAGCCGCCGGGCAATTCCGGATAGTAATCGGCATAGCCGGGCTTCCAGACGAACTCAAACCATCCCGACAGCTGTTCGAAGAACTCGAGCATCTGCGGTGCAGACTCGACGTACTGCCGGATGCGCGCCTCGCTGACCAGGCCGTCGGTGATCTTGCGCAAGTACCCGACGACGGCTTCGGAGTCCGGGGCGTAGCCCTCCCTGCGTTGCGCAGGTGCCCCGGGTACCCAGATGCCGCCACCGGAGAGGGCGGTGGAACCGCCGAAATAGGACGACTTTTCCACCACCAACGTGTCCAGCCCGGAAGCGTGTGCGGTGAGGGCGGCAGCCATGCCGCCACCACCAGATCCGACGATGAGCACGTCGACAACGTGATCGAAGCACTCAGCAGTCATTTCGGGGTTGCCGTTCTGATGGCGAATCCGGCGATCAGTTCGGCGGCCGGCTTGTAGTAGCGCATGGCGGTCTGGTAGGGCCCTGCCGACTCCAGTGCCGCGAAAGCCGCCACCCAGGTTCTGATTTCATGCGCCGAGCCGCCGCCTTCGTGAAGTACGAACGAGTTCGACCATTGATCGACGTCGTCCAGCCGTCCCGCGTCGATGATTTCGAGGAAGCGGTGGTCCCACGCCGGGTTGAGTGGTTGCAGGTCACTTTCGCCGGCAGCAAAGCTTTTGGCCGTATCGATCACGGTCGCCTGCCGGGCCCGCCGCTGGTCTGACGTCATCGGCCGGCCGTGCACGATCCGTTCTAATACCGCCGGAGGTGCGGTCGCCAAGGTCGGCACCGGAGGACTGTGCGAGAGTCCACCGGACCCAATTACCAGGATCCGCTTGTCCAGCGTCGCAAGATAATTGCCCACGGAGGTACCCAGTGCGCGGCAGCGATGCAACGGTCCCAACGGAACCGCGATTGCGTTGACGAAGATTGGTATCACTGGGCGCGAGGTGGCGTCCCCGAAGAGTTTCTCCAGCGGCTGGACGGTGCCGTGGTCCACGTCCATGCTGGCCGATACCGCGACGTCAACACCAGCGCCGAGTACGGCCTTTGCGCATTCAGCCGCCAGCTCCTCGGGAACGTCGAGTGGGCCGGCATGGGTGCCATAATCGCCAACCCCGTTGGCGTTCACACCTATACAGAACGGCGGCATCACCTTGTAGAAGAATCCGTTGTAGTGATCCGGAGAGAAGATGACTACGAGTTCGGGGTCGTAATCTTCGACGAATGCGCGCGCCTCGGCGATCGCGCCTTCGATGTCGTCAAGCAGGTCCCGCGACGGCCCCGGAAGATTCAGGAGCGGGCTGTGGGACATACAGCACAGAGCCAGTGCCACTTCGGCGATCACCCCCTCCCGGGGTGAGAGTGAGAGCATCAACGAGGGCATCACTGAGCTCGGTCGCGCATTGAGCGATGCAGGCACCCGCAATACACCGATCGGGACGCAGGAACACCACCGATTCCGGGTGCGTGTCAAACCAGGATTTGACACCACCACCTCGATCGCCGACGACCACGACATCGGGATCGTCGTGTCCGGTCCAGTGCAGCTGCGTGGCGGGCCGCAGCGCAATAAAGCGTGCGCCCACAGCTTTCCAGGCCGCAAACGCCTCATCGCCGAGAATTTTGCGTGGGTTGTTGTTCCAGCACAGCAC
>DASXMA010000117.1:0-8201 GCA_036495965.1 Mycobacterium sp. | reverse complement strand
ATACGATCTGCTGATCGCGGGAATCGCCGCGGCCTGTCTGATCTTCATCATCATGCTCGTGATCACCGGAAGCGTGATTGCGGCCTTGGTCATCATCGGTACCGTGGTGCTGTCGTTGGGCGCCTCATTCGGACTGTCGGTGCTTGTCTGGCAAGACATCCTCGGAATTCCTTTGCACTGGTTGGTAATAGCGATGGCGGTCATCATCCTGCTGGCCGTGGGATCGGACTACAACCTGCTGCTGGTCTCACGATTCAAAGAGGAAATCGGCGCCGGCATAAAGACCGGAATCATCCGTGCCATGGGAGGAACCGGAGCGGTGGTGACCTCTGCCGGCCTGGTGTTTGCGTTCACCATGTCGTCCTTTGTGTTCAGCGATCTACAGATCATTGGCCAATTCGGCACAACCGTCGGGATCGGGCTTCTTTTCGACACTCTGGTCGTGCGATCACTTATGACACCATCGATCGCTGCCCTGCTCGGACGCTGGTTCTGGTGGCCGCAACAAGTGGTCTCCAGCCCCCGCGCGAGGAGGCCTCGTCCGGCCGATTCGGTTTCGGTTCCTACCACCATAGAAAGCCTGCACCCATGACCTTGCGGCACGCCAACGAACACACGCTCTCCAAGTCGATCCGCCTCGCCGTACCGCCCGGCAAAGTGTGGGATCTGATCACCACCGTCCCCGGCATCGCCGAGTGGTATGACACTTGGGACATCGTTGAACATGCTGTTGATGATGAGCGGCTCCAGGTAGGCGTCGTTTCGGCTTATCCGTCATCGCATCCGCGATGACGACACCGCGCTGTGCCGCGTAACCCTCCTGGAAGCGCCTAGGCGATTGTGCTGGGTGCAGTACGCCCCCCGCCTACCCACCATGTCGGTCGAGTTTCATCTACTCCCCGACACCGACGGAGCCGCCGGCACCCTGCTGAACCACACCAGGACGTGGATCGAACCTGGTGGTCACTGATACCACTAGACTCACTGCCGTGGTCGAACCTGCTGACGTCGATGGGCTTGCAACGCCGGCTCGACCGGTGCTCGTCGTCGACTTCGGTGCGCAGTATGCGCAGTTGATCGCCCGCCGGGTTCGGGACGCGCGGGTTTTCTCGGAGGTGATCCCGCACACCGCGTCGATCGAGGAGATCAAGGCCCGTCATCCGTTGGCGCTGGTGCTTTCCGGCGGACCGGCCAGTGTTTACACCGAAGGCGCTCCGCAACTCGATCCGGCATTGTTCGACCTGGGGCTGCCGGTGTTCGGCATCTGCTACGGGTTCCAGGCCATGGCCCAGGCACTGGGCGGGACCGTCGCCCACACCGGCACCAGCGAATACGGCCGCACTGAGCTGAAAGTCACTGGCGGCGAATTGCATTCGGGACTGCCCAGTGTGCAGCCGGTCTGGATGAGTCACGGCGACGCCGTCACGGCCGCCCCGGATGGATTCGACGTGGTGGCCAGCAGCCCGGGTGCGGTGGTGGCCGCCTTCGAGAACCGCGACCGGCGCCTGGCCGGGGTGCAGTACCACCCGGAGGTGATGCACACGCCGCACGGGCAACAGGTGCTCAGCCGGTTTCTGCACGACTTCGCTGGGCTCGGCGCCGACTGGACGCCCGCCAACATTGCCGGTGCGCTCGTCGAGCAGGTGCGTGCCCAAGTCGGCGACGGCCGGGCGATCTGCGGACTGTCCGGCGGTGTCGATTCCGCGGTGGCCGCCGCGCTGGTGCAGCGCGCCATCGGCGATCGATTGACCTGTGTCTTCGTCGACCACGGGCTGTTGCGTGCCGGCGAGCGTGCGCAGGTGCAGCGCGATTTCGTGGCCGCCACCGGCGCCAACCTGGTCACCGTCGACGCCGCGCAGATCTTCCTCGAGGCGCTGTCCGGTGTGGCCAATCCCGAAGGCAAGCGCAAGATCATCGGCCGGCAGTTCATCCGGGCCTTCGAAGGTGCGGTCCGAGATATCGTGGGCCCCAATGCTTCTAGCGGATCCTCTGAAAATGGGGTCGAGTTCCTGGTGCAGGGCACGTTGTATCCGGATGTGGTGGAGTCCGGCGGGGGCAGCGGGACCGCCAACATCAAGAGCCATCACAATGTCGGCGGCCTGCCCGGCGACCTGAAGTTCAAACTCGTCGAGCCGTTGCGGCTGCTGTTCAAAGACGAGGTGCGCGCGGTCGGGCGGGAGTTGGGCCTGCCGGAGGAAATCGTTGCACGCCAACCGTTTCCGGGCCCCGGGCTGGGTATCCGGATCGTCGGCGAGGTCACCGCGAATCGGCTGGACACGCTGCGGCGTGCCGACGCGATCGCGCGCGAGGAACTGACCGCGGCGGGCCTGGACAACCAGATCTGGCAGTGCCCGGTGGTGCTGCTGGCCGACATCCGCTCGGTCGGCGTTCAGGGCGACAACCGGACCTACGGACATCCGATCGTGCTGCGTCCGGTGTCCAGCGAGGACGCCATGACCGCCGACTGGACCCGGGTGCCCTACGAGGTGCTGGAACGCATCTCGACCCGCATCACCAACGAGGTGGCCGAGGTCAACCGCGTGGTGCTGGACATCACCAGCAAACCGCCCGGAACCATCGAATGGGAATAGGTGTCTCGGGCCTCTGAGGCGAACGTGCGGCCAGCCGCACATTCGAGGCCGAACGTGCGGCCAGCCGAACGCTCGAGGCCTCGGCTAGTCGACGAATTCTCGCTTGCCGTAGGCGATCGTGGCCGCGTCCCAGTTCCCGCCGGACTCGATGACGAGTCGACGGGCAACATCGAGATCGCCGTTGCTCGCGACCAGGATCAAGGTGCGGTCGGTGGTGGTGACAGAACCCCCGCGCAGTCGTTGGTGCGCAGCCGAATCGGCCGCGAACGCATCGCGGAAGCGAGTGATGTCGATGTCGGGCGCATTGACGGTGATCGCGTTGGCTGCCTGCACATGCTGCGGCAGATAGTCGAAGGTCAGCACCGCTTCCTGGTTGAACTGGCGGCGCAGCGCTTCGGCGGCGGTATGCAACGAACCTTCGGCACCGCACAGATGAAATTCCCGCGAGCGCTCATAGCTGGCCTGCTGCAGCTCATTTGACCAGTACACCCCGTCGAGCAGGGTCGATCCCGTCACCGTCGCGCCGTTTAGCGCGATCGTCACGTCGGCTTGTATCTCGAACAGGGGATCGGTGTTGTCGGTGGCGAATAGGTCGGCCGGATGACACGGATTGGCGTCGGCTTTAGCCGGGATTTCCGTGAGGAAAGCGCAACCCAAAAACACCATGAGCCACACCAGCACCGACCGCATAAGGCAGCCTCTCACGTCGCTTGACGGTTGGCTTGACGGGCTCCAAGGGCGGGTGTTTACTCGAAACTAATCGAACATACATTCGAAAGAGTCGTCGAAGAGCGGGTGTAGGAGGCTGGTCATGACTGCGGCTTTTGCCTACAGCCAGCGCCAGGAAAATCACGCTGAGCAGCTCGAATCGCTTCGTCGGCAGATGGCTGGCGTGTCCGGAAAGATGTCCGGAAAAGCCGTCACCCGCCCCGATGACCTGCTGCCGGAATCGGAATCCCAGCTGGCGATCCCACAGTGGCTCGCGGACTCGTTGCCGGTCCAATTACCCCGGGGGACGGTGGCAGTGCTGTCGGGAGCCCGGTCACTGCTGTTGGGCATGGTCGCCGCGGTGACGGCGGCCGGGGGCAACGTGGCTATCGTCGGCCAGCCGGATATCGGACTGCTGGCCGCTGCAGAGATGGGGGCGGATCTGAGCCGGCTCGCGGTGATACCGGATCCCGGAACCGATCCGGTGGAGGTGGCCGCGGTGCTCATCGACGGCATGGACCTGGTGGTACTGGGTCTGGGCGGGCGCCGGGTGCCGCAGACGCGGGCGCGGGCAGTGGTGGCCCGCGCCCGCCTTAAAGGTTGCACCCTGCTGGTCACCGACGGCGACTGGCAAGGAGCGCCGACGCGGCTTGTCGCCTGGGTCTGCGGCTATGAGATCACCGCGGGTAGCCGGGGCACCCCCGTTTGCGGATTCGGACGCATCAGCGGGGTGCGGCTGCAGGTCAGCGGGGTGTGTGCGGGTAGACGGGTGATCGGCCGAGCGCGAGCCGGGTGAATTCGGGTGGCTTCATCCCGAGTACTGGCGATCTGGTGCATGGACTGGCCCGCGGTCGCGGCGGCGGCAGCAGCGGGCCAATCCGCGACGGCCCCGGTCGCGGTCACTTTGGCCAATCGGGTGATCGCCTGCTCGTCGGCCGCCCGTGCCGCGGGAGTGCGGCGAGGGCTGCGACGCCGCGAGGCCGCGGCCCGTTGCCCGCAACTGCACGTCGCGACCGCCGACGCTGACCGCGACGCCCGCTTCTTCGAAGGGGTGATCGCGGCGGTGGACGATCTGGTGCCCCGCGTCGAGGTGCTGCGGCCCGGGCTCATGGTGTTGCCGGTGCGCGGGGCAGCCCGCTATTTCGGGTCCGAGGCTCATGCCGCCGAGCGGCTGATCGACGCGGTGGCCGCGGCCGGCGCCGAGTGTCAGGTCGGAATCGCCGACCAGTTGTCCACCGCGGTCTTCGCCGCGCGGGCGGGCCGGATCGTCCAGGCGGGAGGCGACGCGAAGTTCCTGTCGGTGCTGTCGATCCGGCAGCTGGCCACCGAGGCGAGCCTGTCCGGTCCGGGGCGAGAAGAGCTGACGGATCTGTTGTGGCGGATGGGGATTCGCACCATTGGGCAGTTCGCCGCACTGTCTCGTACCGACGTGGCCTCCAGGTTCGGCGCCGACGGGGTGACCGCGCAGCGGTTCGCGCGCGGCGAACCCGAACGAGGACCCTCCGGGCGTGAGCCGCCGGCCGAACTCGAAGCCGTCCTGGACTGCGATCCACCGATCGACCGGGTCGATGCCGCGGCATTCGCCGGACGCTCGCTGGCCAGCACGTTGCATCAGACCCTGATGGCCGCCGGAGTGGGATGCACCCGGCTGGCCATTAACGCCGTCACCGCCAACGGTGAAGAACGCAGCCGGGTGTGGCGGTGCGCCGAGCCGTTGACCGAGGACGCCACCGCCGACCGGGTGCGCTGGCAGCTGGACGGGTGGTTGAGCAATCGGACCGCGCTGGACCGGCCCACGGCCCCGATGACGCTATTGCGGCTGCAGGCGGTGGAGGTGGTGTCCGCCGAGGCGCTGCAGTTGCCGTTATGGGGCGGCCTCGGTGAGGAGGATCGGCTGCGGGCCCGTCGGGCGCTGGTGCGGGTGCAGGGCTTGCTCGGCCCGGAGGCGGTGCGGGTGCCGGTGCTGTCCGGCGGTCGCGGGCCGGCCGAACGCATCACGTTGACGCCGCTGGGCGACCAACCGGTGCCGAACGCCGACCCAGGGTTGCCGTGGCCCGGCCAACTGCCCGAGCCGTCGCCGGCGGTGTTGCTCGACGATCCGGTGGAATTACTTGACGCCCAAGGAAACCCGATACGGGTGACCAGCCGGGGGATGTTCTCCGCCGACCCCGCACGCCTGATCGTCCACGATCGTGACGACCAACTGCGCTGGTGGGCCGGACCCTGGCCGGTCGACGAGCGATGGTGGGACCCAGACCTGGGGAAGGGTCGCACCGCCCGCGCCCAGATCATGCTGGAGGGCGAGCGAGCGTTTCTGCTGTGCTACCGCCAGCGGCGCTGGTACCTGGAAGGAAGTTACGAGTAAGCCGATGTCAGTACCGGCCAAAGGCCACGGCGACGTTGTGGCCGCCGAATCCGAACGAGTTGTTGATCGCGTACCGGTAATCACCGGGCCGTGGCTTACCCGCCACCACGTCCAAGTCGATCTCTGGATCGAGGTTTTCCAGGTTGAGGGTCGGCGGAACCACCTGATCCCGCAACGCCAGTACGGTCAGGATCGACTCGACCGCTCCCACCGCACCCACCGAGTGGCCCAGCGCAGCTTTGGGTGCGTACACCGCCGGCTTGTTGCTGCCCAGCGCGTTGTTGATGGCCTTGCCCTCGGCCAGGTCACCCACCGAGGTGCCGGTGGCATGGGCGTTGACGTGGCCAATGTCGTTGGGCGTCAAGCCCGCAAGCTGAATCGCCCGGGTCATCGCATGCCCGGCGCGGGCGCCGTTGGGATCCGGCGCCACCATGTGGTAGCCGTCCGAGGTAACGCTGGCCCCCATGATCCGGGCCAAGATGTTGGCCCCGCGAGCCTTCGCGTGCTCCTCCGTCTCGATCACCATGAGCGCACCGGCCTCACCGAACACGAAGCCAGTCCGGTCCCGGTCGAACGGACGACATGCCCCTGCCGGGTCATCGTTCTTTGTCGACATCACGATCCGCATCTGGGCAAACGCCGCGATCGCGACCGCTTCAATCCTGACCTCGACGCCGCCGCAGATGGCGATGTCGGCCTCACCGAGGACGATATTGCGCCAAGCCTGGGCGATGCCCTCCGAACCCGACGCGCAGGCCGACACGGGGGTGATCACCCCGGCCCTGGCGTGCCGTTCCAGCCCCACCGCCGCAGCGGGCCCATTCGGCATGTACTTCTGCACTGCGAGCGGGGAAACCGCCTTTATCCCACGAGCGTGCATATCGTCATAGCTGAAGACGATTTGCTCGGCCGAGCCGAGGCCCGTGCCGATGGATACCAGCAACCGATTGGGGTCGGCCTCGGGCGAGCCGGCGTTCTCCCACACGCGGCGGCTCAAAATGGCGGCCATTTTCTGCAGCCAACCCATCCGGTGCCGCTCGGCGCGCGTCAATCCGTGGTCGAAATCCTCCAGCAAGTGCCCGCCAATACGCACCGGCAGGTCATAATGTTCAACAAACGAGTCGTCCAGGATGCGGATGCCGCTTTGGCTATCCAGCAACAATTTCCAGGTGCTTTCGGCATCTGTAGCCAGCGCGGTCGTCATGGCAACGCCGGTGACAACCACATTCGGGAGCGTCTTCCCGGTAACCAACGCTGTCATTGCGAAGTCCTTCCGTGCCGGCTAACGCAACCTCACGCAGATGGCAACTATTCCATAGCCGGTGGCCTACGAGGGGAGGCGACGCGCGAACATTCCAACCCTTTCGATGAACCGGTCGAAGAACACCGCAGAGTCCACGCCAATGCCGATGAGCGCGTTGGGTTCTCGGCACCTCGACCAGTCGGTCACCGTCATACCGCGAGTGAAAGTGCCGGTCAGCTCGATTTCTACCGTCGCCGGCCGGGTCGTGACAAGTTGTGGATCTAGCGCGGCCGCGGCGGCCAGCGGATCATGCAGATGCGCCTGGTAGCCGTGCCCGTTGTCGCTGTAGGCCTCCATATAGAACCGCATCGCGTCCTCGATCACCCGGACTAACGGATTGGACGCCGTCGACCGGGCGCCGCGTTCGTCGCTTGCGCTCAACGCCGCCGTCGTCGAGTCTGCGACGGCGGCCAATCTGGCGAGGTGTTCCGGTGTCATCGCGACGTTACGGGTCAGATCCAGACCGCACAGGATCGGAAGACGCTGACGTTCAACGTCTTTCACGGGCCAGGCTGCGAACACCTCGGCCGCTGCGTCCGGGTCCACACTGATATTCCATTCCGCCACTGCGGTGGTGTTGCCACGGTGGTCATAGGAACCGCCCATGATCACAAGCTGGCGCAAAAGCGTCGGCAGCGCGGGTTCGGCGCGCAGCGCCAGCGCGAGATTGGTCAGCGGGCCGGTTGCCACACCGACCAGCTCGCCGGGAAAGGCCTGGGCCGCGCGCACCCATGCTGTCGCGGAGTCGTAGCCGGTGACCCGCCCGTCGGTCGGCGGCAGGTCGGCATACCCCATGCCTCTGGGGCCATGGACTCTCGAGGGGGCGCGCATCGGACCGGTCAGGGTTTCCTCGGAACCCTTGGACACCGGTACGTCGGTGATCCGGCACAGCTCGAGCAGGCCCAAGTTGTTCTCGCAAACCTGTTGTACTGCAACGTTTCCACCGGTCGAGGCGATGCCAACCACGTCGGCCTCCGGGCTGGCGAACAGGTACATCAACGCCAGCGCGTCATCGACACCGGTGTCGACGTCGACAAAAACCGGGCTCACCGCGGCAACGATACCGGGGCGCTCACGGCCAGCGGGAAGCGAAAGTGATCACCAGTACGTCGCGCTGTGCGGGCCCGGAGCTGGTGACCGGCCGGATCGGTGAAACAGCATGCAGGATGCGACGATCGTCGCCCAGCAGCAACGCACCGGGCTCGGCCAACGTCGTCGTCAACAACCGGCGACC
>DASXMA010000116.1:0-13911 GCA_036495965.1 Mycobacterium sp. | reverse complement strand
CCAGACTCCGAACAGCTCTACCCGATATATGGGTTGAGCTGACGGACTCATAGCCGACGGCCGGATAGCGGTTAGTGGACGGCTCGACGAGGGGGATCGCATGCACGCCAGTTTGCGGTGCGCTCGCTGCGCGCCGCCGGTTGGCACCAGCCCGTCTTCCCAACGCGCCCAAAGAATTTCGCTGTCAGGTCCACCGGTGTGAGTGTCCGCGAAACCCGGGCGACGCGGTCGCCGCCAGATGCGGCCGCCTTGCCTCGCCACCCCCAAACCCCGTCCACGAAGGGTGAATACCGCATGGGCCGCAATCGCCGCATCACGGAGTGGAATCCGGAAGACACCGCGGCCTGGGAGGCGGGCAACAAGAAAATCGCCCGCCGCAATCTGCTGTGCACGGTGGCCGGCGACCACGTCGCCTTCTCGATCTGGACGCTCTGGCCCGTGATGGCGCTGTTCATGCCGGCGTCCGTCTACGGCTTTTCTGCGGGCGACAAGCTGCTGCTCGGCGCTGTTGCCACCCTGGTCGGTGGCTGCGCACGGATCCCCTACACCTTGGGCATCGCGGCCTTCGGCGGCCGCAACTGGACGACGTTCTCCGCATTCGTGCTGCTGATGCCGACCGTCGCCACCATCGTGCTGCTGGCCAATCCCGGCCTGCCGCTGTGGCCGTATGTCGCTTGCGCGGCGCTGACCGGACTGGGCGGCGGCAACTATGCGGCATCGCTGGCAAACGTCAACGCGTTCTATCCACAGCGCCTCAAGGGCGCCGCGCTGGCGGTCAACGCCGGCGTCGGCAATCTCGGAGTCGCGGTGATCCAACTTGTCGGCCTGCTGGTCCTCGCCACCGCGGGCCACGAAGCGCCGTATTGGGTATGCGCGGTCTACCTGGTGCTGCTCGCAATCGTGGGCATCGCGGCGGCGCTATTCATGGACAACCTCGACCACGGTACCGAAGTGAACACCATGCGCTCGATTCTGTTCGAGCGCGACACCTATGCGATCTCGCTGCTCTACATCTGCACCTTCGGCTCCTGGATCGGGTTCTCCTTTGCCTTCGGCCAGGTGATGCAGGTCAACTTCCTAGCCAACGGCGAAACCGCCAACCACGCGGCGCTGCACGCCGCGCAGATCGCTTTCGTCGGGCCGCTACTGGGATCGCTGGCGCGGATCTACGGAGGGAAGCTGGCCGACCGGCTCGGCGGTAGCCGTGTCACGCTGGGCGTCCTCGCCGGCATGATCTTGGGCGCCGGATTGCTGGTCAGCATCAGCAGCCTGGACGACCACAACGCCGATACCCGCTCCGCCAGCATGATCGGCTACGTCATCGGCTTCATGGTTCTTTTCATCCTGTCTGGAATGGGCAATGGCTCGGTGTTCAAACTGATCCCGTCCGTCTTTGAGGCGCACAGTCGCTCGCTGGAGGGCACCGAAGCCGAACGCCGCCACTGGTCGCGTGCGAGGGCGGGTGCGCTGATAGGCGTCTGTTCGGCGGTCGGCGCACTCGGCGGCGTGGCAATCAACTTGGCACTGCGCGAGTCCTACCTGCGCAGCGGCAGCGAAACGTCGGCGTATTGGCTGTTTTTAGCCTCCTATGTGGTCGCTGCGATCCTGACCTGGACGATGTATGTTCGCCGACCGGTCTGCGCTCCGAGTGTCCCGAGGTCCGCGCTCGAAGCCGAGCCCGCTCGGGTGTGATCGTGGTCGCAACGGGGGCAATGCATCAGCAATTGCGCGGTAACGCGGCGGAAACGTCGCAGGCATACACAGTTGATATGGCCCAGCCAGACTCTGCGCCACTAGCCGGCTATCGGATCGCGGTGACGTCAGCTCGCCGCGCCGAGGAACTGTCCGCGTTATTGCGCCGCAACGGCGCCGAGGTCTGCAGCGCCCCGGCGATCAACATGATCGCACTGCCCGACGATGATGAACTGCACGCCAACACCGAGGCGTTGATCGCCGAGCCACCCGACATTCTGGTAGCACACACTGGCATCGGCATGCGCGGCTGGCTGGCCGCCGCTGAGGGGTGGGGGCTGGTCAACCAGCTCATCGCGGCGTTGTCGTCGGCCCGAGTCGTGGCTCGCGGACCGAAGGCGACCGGCGCGCTGCGCTCCGCCGGTTTGCACGAGGAATGGTCGCCGAAATCCGAATCCTCAACCGAGCTACTGAAATACCTGCTTGATGCGGGTGTATCCGGTAAGCGGATCGCCGTCCAACTGCACGGTGCCGCCGACGCTTGGGATCCGTTCCCCGAGTTTGTCGGCGGGTTGCGTTCCGCGGGTGCGGAAGTGGTGCCCCTCCGGGTCTATCGGTGGAAGTCAACACCGCTGGGCGGCGAGTTCGACCAGCTGGTCACTGCGATCGCGCGACGACAATTCGACGCGGTCAGCTTCACGTCGGCACCGGCTGCGGCGGCGGTTTTGGAACGCAGCCGCGACTTGGATGTCGAGGACCAACTGCTGCAAGCACTCCGCACCGATGTGCATGCGATGTGCGTGGGTCCGGTGACCTCCCAGCCGCTGATCCGAAAAGGGGTTCCGACGTCATCTCCCGAGCGAATGCGGTTGGGAGCCTTGGCCCGGCATATCGCCGAAGAACTGCCGCTATTGGGGTCGTGCAACGTGAAGGCCGGCGGTCACCTCGTGGACATCCGGGGAACCTGTGCACTGGTAGACGGTTCGGTCAAATCGCTGTCGGGGTCCGGGATGGCGATACTTCGTGCGCTGGCACAACGACCCGGCGATGTCGTCGCCCGCAATGACTTGTTACGGGTGCTGCCCGGCAATAGCAACGATCCACACGCTGTCGACACGGCTGTGCTGCGGCTACGGACAGCCTTGGGCGACAGGAACATTGTCGCAACGGTGGTCAAGCGCGGTTACCGGCTGGCCGTCGACGAGCCGGCTGGATTGGCATGAACCTGATCCTGGCGGCGCACGGCACCCGCAGACCGAGTGGCGTCGCGATGATCGGAGACCTGGCGGCTCAGGTGAGCACGCTGTTGGACCGTACGGTGCGGGTTGCGTTCGTGGACGTGTTGGGACCCACACCCAGCGAAGCGCTTTCGCAGGCCGCTGACGGGGCGCGCGCCATCGTGGTGCCGGCGTTCTTGTCTCGCGGATATCACGTTCGCGCCGATTTGGCCGCACATGTGGCGGCCAGCGGACATTCGAACGTCGTCGTCACCCCGGCATTGGGCCCGAGTGGGCAGACTGCGCGGATAGTCTTCTACCAGTTGATGAAATCGGGTTGGCGCCCGGGCGATTCAGTGATTCTCGGTGCGGCGGGGACATCCGATTACCGAGCGCGTGCGGATCTGCACACCACTGCGACGTTCTTGTCGGCGCTCACCGGATCGCGAGTGGGCCTGGCCTTTGCGGCCACCGGCGCTCCCCATGTGCATGAGGCGGTCCTCAGCGCTCGCCGCGACGGTGCACGTCGCGTCGCGGTCGCCTCCTACCTTTTGGCCGAGGGCCTGTTTCAACAACGGCTCCATGGTTGTGGCGCCGACCTGGTCAGCCAACCGCTCGGCACCCATCCGGCGCTGGCGCGGTTGATCGCGAACCGATTCCGCAGGGCCGTGCCACACACCAGTCAAAGACTGCGCCTGAAGTCGAAATCCGTAGAGCACAAAGCCTGGCACGCAAGGCGCGCCGACGCCCGCAACGCTTGATCTTTGATCGCATACGGGCGATCCTGACACCATGCCCCGTCGCGAAGAGCCATCGCGTGGGCTCCTTGACCCGGTCGCCAAGATGCTGCGTTTGCCATTCGGCACACCGGAGTTCATCGACCGAATCGTCACCGGCGGGGTCAACCAGGTCGGTCGCCGGACGCTGCACATGCTGATTACCACGTGGGATGCGGCTGGCGGCGGCCCCTTCGCTGCTAGTGCGATCGCATCCACGGGGATGGCTAAGACAGCCGAAATCGTGCAGGGCATGTTCATCGGGCCGGTCTTCGGACCGCTGCTGAAAATGTTGGGCGCCGACAAGGTCGCCCTGCGGGCGTCGTTGTGCGCCTCTCAGCTGGTGGGCCTGGGCATCATGCGCTACGGCGTGCGATCCGAACCGCTGCACTCGATGTCGGTGGACGCGCTCGTCGACGCGATCGGACCGACGATGCAGCGCTACCTTGTCGGGGATATCGACTAAGCGGCGATCCGCGCGACCTCGATGTGGCGATCCGGTGTGACGCGCACCTGGTACACCGGAACCGACACCCTCGGGTCGTCCAGGCAACTACCGTCGTCGAGCGCGAAAGCCTGCTTGAGGATGGGCGATTGGACCGTGGCGCGGCCTCCGCGGTCACCGACGATGCCGCGCGAGATGACCGCTGCGCCGGAGAACGGATCGACGTTACCGACCGCGTGCACCGATCCGTCGTCGAGTCGGAACAACGCCGCCTGGGAGCCGTCGTCAAGCAGCACGCCGACACCACGACCCGGAATGAGGTGATCGTATGCGCAGGCGATCGTCCACACCTGAATGTCATTGAGAAGTGTCACAGTTCCTCCCTCGTCATCCGCGGACCCGCGGCATCCCAATAGGCACAGGTACTTTGCGGCCGGCGCGCTCGGTGAACGTCACCGTCGAGTCGACGGTGTCCGGGGCGTTGACGAAGGACACGAACCGCGACATCTTGTCCGGATCCTCCAGCACGCCCTTCCATTCGCACTTGTAGTTCTGCACATGCCGCTCCATTGCGGCCTCGAATTCCTCAGCCAGGCCCAGCGAGTCGTCGCACACGACCTCGCGCACGTGATCAAGCCCGCCTTCGAGCGACTCCACCCAGGGCGCGGTGCGCTGCAGCCGGTCGGCGGTTCGGATGTAGTACATCAAGAACCGGTCGATGTACCGGATCAGCGTCTCGGTGTCCAAGTCGCCGGCCAGCAGTTGAGCGTGCTTGGGGGTCATGCCGCCGTTACCGGCGACATAGAGGTTCCAGCCCTTCTCGGTGGCGATGACGCCCACGTCCTTACTGCGAGCCTCAGCACACTCCCGAGCGCAACCCGAGACGCCGAGCTTGATCTTGTGTGGCGCACGCAAACCCCGGTAGCGCAGTTCGAGGTCGATGGCCAGCTGCACTGAATCCTGCTGACCATAGCGGCACCAGTCGCTGCCCACGCAGCTCTTCACCGTGCGCACCGCTTTGCCGTAGGCATGGCCGGATTCCATGCCGCCGTCGACAAGCCGCTTCCAAATCTGCGGCAGCTGGTCCACGCGGGCGCCGAACAGGTCGATCCGCTGGCCGCCGGTGATCTTGGTATAGAGCCCAAAGTCTTGGGCGATCTGGCCGATCAGAATCAGATGCTCCGGCTTGATGTCACCGCCGGGGACCCGTGGCACCACCGAGTAGCTGCCGTTCCTCTGGATGTTGGCCAGGAAGTGGTCGTTGGAATCCTGCAGCGACGCTTGCTCGCCATCGAGGATGTGATCGGAGCCGGTGGAAGCAAGGATGGATGCGACCACGGGCTTGCAGATGTCACAACCCCTTCCGCGACCGAAGCGCTCCAGCAGGCCCGAGAAGGTCCTGATTTCGGTGGCGGAAATGATTTCGAAAAGCTCGGCCCGCGATTGGCTGAAGTGCTCGCACAGCGCCTTGGACTGTTCGACGCCCTCGGCTTCCAACAGCTGCTTGAGCAGCGGCACGCATGACCCACATGACGTGCCGGCCGCCGTGCACGACTTGAGCGAGGGAACATCGCCGCAGCCGTCGGCGATCGCCCACTTCAGATCACCCTTGGTGACGTTGTTGCACGAGCAGATCTGCGCCGAGTCCGGAAGCGCCCCAACTCCCAAAGCCGATGCGCCCCCGCCGGACTGTGCCGGAGCGATCAGCGCAAGCGGATCCCCGGGCAGCTCGCTGCCGACCATCGGCCGCAACACCCCATACGACGAAGCATCACCCACCAGCACCCCTCCGAGAAGGGTTTTGGCGTCATCAGAGAGCACCAGCTTGGCGTACGTCTGCTTCACCGCGTCGTTGATGGCGACCTCAAGACAGTTCTCGGTCGTCCCCATCGCGTCACCAAAGCTGGCGACGTCGACGCCCAGCAGTTTGAGCTTGGTCGACAGATCTGCGTCAGGGAACTCCGCGGCGCCGTCCAGCAGCCGGTCCACCACAACCTCAGCGGAGGTGTAGCCGGGCCCGACCAGGCCGTAGCAGCGCCCCTCGATCGCGGCGACTTCACCGATGGCGTAGATGTCAGGATCGCTTGTCTGGCAGGACAAGTCGGTGAACACGCCGCCCCGGTCGGCGATCCTCAGCCCAGCCGCTCTGGCCAACTCGTCGCGTGGCCGGATGCCGGCCGCGAAGATCACCACGCGCGCATCGATGACGGCACCGTCGGTCAAGCGCACCCGCACCGAGGTCGAGCTGTCCGGATGTTCCCTGCTTTCGATTGACTCGGTACCCGTCCCGACGTGCACCGTGATCCCCAGCTCGGTGATCATCCTGGCCAGCAGCGCGCCACCGGCCTCATCGATCTGTTGAGCCATCAACCGCGGCATCATTTCGATGACGTGGGTTTGCAACCCGAACTGGCACAGCGCATTAGCGGCCTCGAGTCCCAGCAGGCCGCCACCGACCACAACGCCCGCCAGGTTGTGACCACCGTCAAGCGCGCTCTGGGCACCGGTGCGGATGGCATCGAGGTCATCGAGCGTGCGGTAAACGTGGCACGCGGACAAGTCATGGCCCGGCACCGGCGGCACGAAAGCGTAAGAGCCGGTGGCCAGCACCAGGGCGTCGTACTCGTGCCGTTCGCCGTCCGCGGTCACCACTGACTTTGTCGCGCGGTCGATTTCGGTGACGCGCGTGTTCAGCAACAGCCGCACCTGCTCGTCGCCGGCGTAGTCGTTACCGGGCAATGCCAGCAGGCCGCGGTCCCAGCTTTCGGTGTACGACGTCAGGCCAACACGGTCATAGGCCGCATCGGTCTCCTCGGCCAAAACCGTAATCCGCCAAGACCCGTCGGCGTCACGGGCACGCAGCGCCTCAGTGAAGCGGTGCCCCACCATGCCATGGCCGACCACAATGATGTGGCGGGCAGCACAGTGCTCAGGCGGATTTCCGGCGGAAGCCATGCCAAGAGAGTAGAAGCGAGAAATTAAGTAGAAGTCGCCCAATGTGACGCTCGCATGACAGCGACCTCACACCTCACGTCGGCCGTTGTGAAGGTGTTCTCTGACGGCGAACACCCAGGTGGAACTTTAGCGTGATCGACTCATGTTTCTACTAGTAGCCGGCTGGCAAGGCGCCGGTCACAGCAAACTCACAACGAAACTGAAGGAAGCAAAAGGAGAAGTCATGAGTAACCTCACATTGTGGTCGCGACCGGCCTGGGACACCGACCGGTGGCTGCGCGACTTTTTCGGTCCTGCCGCGACGGCGGACTGGTTCAAGCCGGTAACCAGCGCTTTTAGGCCTGCCGCGGAGATCGTCAAGGATGGCGACGACGCGGTGGTGCGCCTGGAACTGCCTGGTGTTGACGTCGAAAAGGACGTCAACGTCGAGGTGGACAACGGCCGCCTGATTATCCATGGCGAACACCGCGACGCGCACTCCGAGGAGGAGAACGGCCGAACGTTGCGTGAGATTCGTTACGGATCGTTCCGCCGGTCGTTCCAGCTGCCCGCGCACGTCACCGGCGAGGCGGTCGCGGCGTCGTACGACGCCGGTGTGCTGACCGTTCGGGTCACCGGCGCCTACGCCGGGGCCCAGGCGCAGCGCATCGCCATCACGAAGTAATTTCCGGCAGTCAACGGTGAATCCGGCGGGGCCCCAACGGCTTCGCCGGATTCGCCGCATCTAGAAGTCTGACTGGAATGCTTAGTCGGCGCCAATACCTTTCGTCGACAACGGTTCTGCCGCTGTGCGGCCCACCCGGTCTCGGCGACGTTCCGGATCTCGGTCAGCGCCAGCGGGCCAGCAACTCCTGCGCCCGGCCGGCCAACGCGGCCTGCAGGAACGGGCCAAAGCTGATCCGGCCAACGCCCAACGGCCCGAATGACGCCGGGTCATCGTGATCGGGCAGGGCGATCGCGTTGATCGGCAGCGGCAACTCGGCGGCCAACCGCCGCAATGTGTCCGGGTCGTGACGGCCCACCGGATAGAGGACATCGGCACCGGCGGCGGCGGCCTCCGTCAGGCGCGCCACTGCCCTGTCGACGCGGTCTGAAGCGCCTCCTTTCAAGCCGTCCTCGCGCAGGAAGAGATCGGTGCGGGCGTTGATCACCACATGGACCCCGGCCGCACCGGCGGCCGACCGCAGCGCACCCACCAGTTCGGCGTGTTCGCCGGCTGACCGCAGCCGCTTGCCCTCGGAGTGCACGGTGTCCTCGATGTTTAGTCCGACCGCGCCCACGCTCAGCAGACCCTCGATCAGGCGCTGGGCCGACTGCCCGTAGCCGGACTCGATGTCCACCGAAACCGGGACATCGACAGCGGCGGTGATTTGAGCGACCCGGGTCAGCACATCGTCGAAAGACATGCCCTCGCCATCCGGTTTGCCGATCGAATCGGCCAGCGGATGGCTACCAACGGTGACAGCCACGAATCCGGCGTTCGTGGCAAGTCGCGCCGACCAGGCATCCCACACGGTCGGAAGGATCACCGGGTTGCCCGGCTGGTGCAGCTCGAGCAGGGTCGTGGCGCGCCGCGCCAGCGTGTTCTGGCCCGTCATGTGTGTTTGCCCCCTGGGCCGTGCGCGGTGACCTGCCTGTGTGAGGCCTGTGCGGTGGATAGTATCGGGAGCGTACTGTGATCCGTAACACCGTCTGCCCTAGGAGATCTGTTGACGCGCCCTACCGGCACTACTGAACTCGCCGAACTTCACGACCTCATCGGCGGCTTGCGGCGGTGTGTCAGCTCCTTGAAGGCGCGATACGGCGACAGCCCGGCGATGCGTCGTATCGTGATCGACGCTGACCGGATCCTCAGTGACGTCGAATTGCTCGATACCGACGTCTCTGAATTGGATCTGGCGCGCGCGACGGTGCAGCAGTCTGGCGAGAAGATCACCATTCCCGACACCCAATACGACAGCGATTTCTGGCGCGATGTCGACGACGAGGGTGTCGGGGGTCACAACCGCTCCTGACAACCCAAGCCCCCCGGCAAAGGGAGGGCTCTCTCTGTGTACCCTTCGACCAGACAGCCCGTTCGAAGAGGAACACTAGATGAGCGCACCCACGGCGAACCGTCCTGCGTCCGGCGTTTTCTCAGCCACCCGCGCGCAATTGCCCGAACGGACACTCCGCACCGACCGGTGGTGGCTGCCGCCGTTGGTGACGAACCTCGGTTTATCGGCGTTCATCCTCTACGCGACCACCCGCGCTTTTTGGGGTAGCAGCTATTGGGTGGACAAATACCACTACCTGACGCCGTTCTATTCGCCGTGCGTCAGCGCGTCATGCGAACCTGGCGCCAGCCACCTGGGCGTCTGGTTCGGCCACTTCCCATGGTGGATTCCGTTGGGAATGCTGGTATTACCGTTCCTGCTCGGGTTCCGGATCACCTGCTACTACTACCGCAAGGCCTACTACCGCTCGGTGTGGCAGTCACCGACAGGATGCGCGGTTCCCGAACCGCGCGCCCATTACACCGGTGAAACTCGGCTTCCGCTGATCATTCAGAACAGCCACCGCTACTTCTTCTACGTCGCGGTGGTGGTGTCGTTGATCAACACTTACGACGCGATAATGGCGTTCCACTCGCCCTCCGGTTTCGGGTTCGGTTTGGGCAACATCATTTTGGTGGCCAATGTGCTGCTGTTGTGGGCCTACACCGTCTCGTGCCATTCCTGTCGGCACATTACCGGAGGTCGGCTCAAGCACTTCTCCAAACACCCGGTGCGGTATTGGATCTGGACACAGGTCAGCAAGTTGAACACCCGCCACATGCAATTCGCCTGGATCACGTTGGGGACGCTGGCACTCACCGACTTCTACATCATGCTGGTGGCAAGCGGCACCATCACGGACTTGAGATTCGTTGGCTGAAAAGCGAATTCGATTACTAAAAAGCTGAGCGAGGATTTTCATGGTTGAGGTCGAACGGCGCAGCTACGACGTCGTCGTCATCGGTGCCGGCGGCGCGGGTTTGCGTGCGGTCATCGAGGCGCGCGAGCGTGGCCTCAAGGTCGCGGTGGTGTGCAAATCGCTGTTCGGCAAGGCCCACACGGTGATGGCCGAGGGCGGCTGCGCGGCTTCCATGGGCAACACCAACCCGAAAGACAACTGGAAGACCCACTTCGGCGACACAATGCGCGGTGGGAAGTTCCTCAACAATTGGCGGATGGCCGAACTGCACGCCAAGGAGGCACCAGACCGGGTCTGGGAGCTGGAGACCTACGGCGCGCTGTTCGACCGCACCAAGGACGGCCGCATCAGCCAGCGCAACTTCGGCGGGCACACCTACGCGCGGCTCGCGCACGTCGGCGACCGGACCGGCCTGGAATTGATCCGCACCATGCAGCAGAAGATTGTGTCGCTGCAGCAGGAGGATTACGCCGAACTCGGTGACTACGAGGCGCGGATCCGGGTGTTTGCCGAATGCACCGTCACCGAGCTGCTCAAGGACGGGGAGGTGATCTCCGGAGCGTTCGGCTACTGGCGCGATAGTGGGCGGTTCGTCGTGTTCGAGGCCCCGGCGGTGGTGCTGGCCACCGGCGGGATAGGCAAGTCTTTCAGGGTGACCTCGAATTCCTGGGAGTACACCGGCGACGGGCACGCGCTGGCGCTGCGGGCCGGCGCGTCGCTGATCAACATGGAGTTCGTCCAATTCCACCCGACGGGCATGGTGTGGCCGCCGAGTGTGAAAGGCATCCTGGTCACCGAGGGTGTTCGCGGTGACGGCGGAGTGCTGAAGAACTCCGACGACAAGCGATTCATGTTCGACTACATCCCGCCGGTGTTCAAAGGGCAGTACGCCGAAACAGAACAAGAGGCCGACCAGTGGCTGAAGGACAACGACTCGGCCCGTCGTACCCCGGACCTGCTGCCGCGCGATGAGGTCGCACGCGCAATCAACTCCGAGGTGAAAGCCGGCCGCGGCACTGCGCACGGCGGGGTCTACCTCGACATCGCGTCACGTTTGCCGGCTGCGGAGATCAATCGCCGCCTGCCGTCGATGTACCACCAGTTCAAGGAGCTGGCCGGGGTCGACATCACCAAGGAGCCGATGGAAGTCGGGCCCACTTGTCATTACGTGATGGGCGGCGTGGAAGTCGACGCTGACACGGGCGCGGCCACGGTCCCCGGGCTGTTCGCCGCCGGCGAGTGCTCCGGTGGCATGCACGGCTCCAACCGGCTGGGCGGCAACTCGCTGTCGGACCTGCTGGTCTTCGGCCGCCGCGCCGGCCTGGGCGCCGCCGACTACGCGCGGGCGCTGAACAGCCGCCCGACCGTCTCCGACCAGGCCATCGAAACGGCGGCGAAAAGGGCCCTGGCACCCTTCGAGGCACCGACAAACGGCGTCACCGCGGAGAACCCCTACACCTTGCAGTTGGAACTGCAACAGTCGATGAATGATCTGGTGGGAATCATCCGCAAAGCGGACGAGATCTCCGAGGCACTCGAGCGGCTCGACAAACTTCGCGAGCGGTTCAAGAACATCCACGTGGAAGGGCATCGCGAGTACAACCCGGGCTGGAATCTGGCCATCGATCTGCGCAACATGCTGCTGGTCAGCGAGTGCGTCGCGAAGGCCGCGCTGGCGCGCACCGAGAGCCGCGGCGGGCACACCCGCGACGATCACCCGTCGATGGAGGCGTCATGGCGCAAGGTGTTGCTGGTCTGCCGCGCCGCGGGCGGCGATGCCGTGATTCCCGACATCGAGATCACGCGTGAAGACCAGGTGCCGGTGCGGGCTGATCTGCTGGAGCTCTTCGAGATTTCCGAGCTGGAGAAATACTTCACCGACGATGAGCTGGCCGAGCACCCAGGACGGAGAGGCAAATGACCTACAACGCGACCATGCGGGTGTGGCGCGGCGACGAAGCGGGCGGCGAACTGCAGGACTACACCGTTGAAGTCAACGAGGGCGAGGTGGTGCTCGACATCATCCATCGCCTACAGCAGACGCAGACGCCCGATCTCGCGGTGCGGTGGAACTGCAAGGCAGGCAAGTGCGGTTCCTGCTCAGCGGAGGTCAACGGCAAGCCGAAGTTGATGTGCATGACCCGGATGTCCACGTTCGCCGAGGACGAGGTCGTGACCGTCACGCCGCTGCGGACCTTCCCGGTGATCCGTGATCTGGTCACCGACGTCTCGTTCAACTACGAGAAGGCACGCGAGATCCCGTCTTTCGCGCCACCCAAGGAACTGCAGCCCGGTGAATACCGGATGGCGCAAGTCGACGTCCAGCGCTCGCAGGAGTTCCGCAAGTGCATCGAATGCTTCTTGTGCCAGAACGTCTGCCACGTGGTCCGCGACCACGAAGAAAACAAGAAAGCGTTCGCCGGGCCGCGCTTCTTGATGCGGATTGCCGAGCTGGAAATGCATCCGCTGGATACTCGGGACCGGCGCAACGACGCGCAGCAAGAGCACGGCCTGGGCTACTGCAACATCACCAAATGCTGCACCGAGGTCTGCCCGGAAAACATCAAGATCACCGACAACGCGCTGATCCCCATGAAAGAGCGGGTCGTCGATCGCAAGTACGACCCCGTGGTGTGGCTGGGTAACAAGCTGTTTCGCCGCTGAGCGCTTTTTGCTGCGACTATCCGCGGTGTGGCCCTAGTCGGTAGCCGCGCGACCTACGCCGGGTCTACCCGCGACTGCAAAGACGGCCGGGTCATGCAGAAGATCAACAGCATCAACGACATTCGAACCGCGATCCGCGACCGGTACGGTTTCAGGCGCCAAGGCGCCGGAACACACTGCGGTGGAACACAATTGGCGCCACCTCGGCATCCACCGTCACCTCGTTGACCCGCAGCACGACGATGGTGTGATCCCCGGCCGGAATCGTCTGCTCAATCGCGCTCTCCAGCCACAGCCCAGTACCCTTGATGAAGACCGCGCCGGTGGTGCTGGCCACCGTCTCCAAACCGGCGAACCTGTCGCCGGTCTTGGCGGCAAGGGCGCGCGCGGCCTCGTCATGAGCCTCACCGAGCACGCTGATGCCCAGCATCGGCAAGTCCTTGAGCTTGGGCCACGTCGTCGACGTGTTCTGCACGCAAAACGACACCAGCGGCGGGTCCAGGGAGACGGGGACAAAGGTACTGGCCGCCAGCCCTTCCCGGGTTCCATTGACCACGGCAGCGATGGCCACCACACCGGACGGGAAATGGCCGAAGGCCTCACGAAGTGAGGACGCCGTCAGCTTCTTCGTTGAGTTCACCGGACTTCGTTCGCCCCTCGAGCCGAAGATTTTCCTATCCGACCCTACTGGACGAGTATCCATGCGCGTCAGCTACATCCGGGTGCGCGCGCAATCTGCTCTTCCAGGCGTTGCGACCGTAGACCGAGAAGATGGGATCCGACGGGTCCTCGGCTGGGGACCAACACGTATCGGCGCGTACCGCGAGTTCGTCGGGTAGCGACAGCACCGGTATCTGCGCGTCCAGTCGCGGATTGAAGAAGAACGGCACCGAAATCCGCTCGGCCGCCGACCCGCGCAGATCGACGCGGTGCTCGGTGGCCCGCAGGTAACCGCCCGTTGCGACCTCGAGCAGCTCGCCGATGTTGACGATGAACGCGCCCTCTAGTGGCGGCGCGTCGATCCAGCCGTCGTCCGGCTGCGTCCCCTTGCCTCGCCGCACCTGCAAGCCCCGGCTGTCCGGCTCGGCCAGCAGCAGCGTCAGCACTCCGGCGTCTCGATGCGCGCCCACGCCCTGCGGGCTGGCCGCACGGGGAGGGTAGCGGATGATCTTGATCAGGGTGGCCGGCGTTTCGGCGAAGGCCGCGT
>DASXMA010000115.1:0-2456 GCA_036495965.1 Mycobacterium sp. | reverse complement strand
CGGGCGCCGTTGAGCCGGTTGGCCAAGACCGCCGCCAGGATGTCGTTGACGAGAGTCGACTTCCCGGAACCGGACACGCCGGTCACCGACGTCAGCACACCGAGCGGAAACGACACGTCGATGTCGCGCAGGTTGTGCTCGCGGGCGCCGACGACGGTGAGCTGACGCCGCCGGTCGACGGGACGCCGGATTGCCGGCATCTCGATGCTCTCCTTGCCCGACAGGTAGGCGCCAGTGATCGAATCCTTGTTGGCCAGCAGCTCGCTGTAGGTTCCACTGTGCACAATGCAGCCACCATGCTCGCCGGCACCCGGGCCGATGTCGACCACCCAGTCGGCGTGCGCGATGGTGTCCTGGTCGTGCTCGACGACGATCAGAGTATTTCCCAAATCCCTTAGGCGGGTTAGCGTTTCGATGAGGCGACGGTTGTCGCGCTGATGCAGTCCGATGGAAGGCTCGTCGAGTACATAGAGCACGCCCACCAGGCCGGACCCGATCTGGGTGGCCAGCCGGATGCGTTGGGCCTCCCCGCCGGACAGCGTGGCCGCAGCGCGGGACAGCGACAAGTACTCCAGCCCCACGTCGAGCAGAAAGCCCAGCCGCGACTGGATTTCCTTGAGCACCTGCCCGGCGATCGCCTGCTCACGCGGACCAAGGGTGAGCGCGTTCAGAAAGTCTGCGCAGTCCGAGATGGACAGCTCACAGACCTCGGCGATGGACTTCGCACCACGCTCCCCCGCGGCCAGCGTCACCGCCAGAATCTCCGGCTTGAGCCGAGTGCCTTCGCAGACCGGGCACGGCACGTCACGCATGAAGCCCTCGTAGCGCTCCTTCATCTGCTCGGACTCGGTTTGGGCCATCTTGCGCTGCAGGAAAGCCAGCACGCCTTCGAAATCGGCGTAGTAGGAGCGGGTGCGCCCGTACCGGTTGCGGTATCGCACATGCACCTGGTGGTCGGAACCTTCCAGGATCGCCTTGCGGGCCTTGGCCGGCAGTTTGCGCCAGGGCGTGTCGACGTCGAATCCCAGCTCGTCGCCGAGCCCGGCCATCATCCGGGTGAAGTATTCGGCGGTGTGGCCGTTCGACCACGGCGCCACCGCGCCCTCGGCCAGTGTGCGCTCCGGGTCGGGGACCACCAGGTCGGGGTCGACCTCCTTGCGGATTCCCAGCCCGACGCACTCGGGGCAGGCGCCATAGGGCGAGTTGAACGAGAACGACCGCGGTTCCAGGTCGTCGACCGCCAGCGCATGCCCATTAGGGCAGGCCAGCTTCTCCGAGAACCGCTGTTCGCGAGGATGGTCGTGTTCGTGGGCCCGATCGTCGGGGAACTCCAGCACCACGATGCCGTCGGCCAGGTTCAGCGCGGTCTCCACCGAGTCGGTGAGCCGCTGCTTGGCGGTGGCCTTGACGGTGAGACGGTCCACCACCACCTCGATGTCGTGTTTTTCCTGTTTCTTCAGCTTCGGCGGATCGGTCAGCGAATGCACCACGCCGTCGACCCGCACCCGGCTGTAGCCCTGCGCGTTGAGCTTGTCGAACAGGTCGGCGAACTCGCCCTTGCGGGTGCGCACCACCGGAGCGAGCACCAGGAATCGGGTGCCCTCCGGCATCGCCAACACCTGATCGACGATTTGCTGCGGCGTCTGCCGGGCGATCCGCTCGCCACAGATCGGGCAGTGCGGTGTGCCCGCGCGCGCGTAGAGCAACCGCAGGTAGTCGTACACCTCGGTGATCGTTCCGACCGTCGACCGCGGGTTGCGGTTGGTCGACTTCTGGTCGATGGACACCGCCGGGGAGAGGCCTTCGATGAAGTCGACGTCCGGTTTGTCCATCTGTCCCAGGAATTGGCGGGCATAGGCCGACAGCGACTCCACGTATCGGCGCTGGCCCTCGGCGAAAATGGTGTCGAAAGCCAAGGAGGATTTGCCCGATCCCGACAGCCCGGTGAACACGATCAACGAGTCGCGGGGTAGGTCGAGGTCGACGCCGCGCAGGTTGTGCTCACGGGCGCCCTTGACGATCAGGCGGTCAGCCACGCTGCCTCTTTCAGTGGACGTGTTACGTGCCGGAAGCCGTTCTAAACAAAACTGCGCACGGCGCATTCCATGCTATGTGCCCGTACCGACAAGCAACCTATGACCAGTAACGTGGCGGCTATGACTGCCGTGGACGACAACTACACCGGACATGTCGACCCTGGTACCGCGGCCCGCCGGACCCTTCCCGGCGCCACGATTCTAAAGGCGTCGGTGGGCCCGATGGACAACAATGCGTATCTGGTGACATGTTCAGCTTCCGGCGAAACGCTGCTGATCGATGCCGCCAACGACGCCGAAATCCTGACAGATCTGGTCCGACGCTACGCACCGAAAGTGTCGCTGATCGTGACCAGTCATCAGCATTTCGACCACTGGCAGGCGCTGGAGGCGGTGGCCGAGGCCACCGGCGCACCGACC
>DASXMA010000114.1:0-9611 GCA_036495965.1 Mycobacterium sp. | reverse complement strand
CCCAACGGCAGTGATCGAGACTTGAGCCGCCCGCTATTATAAGACGGACCGTCTGGTCTCGTAGATGAAGGTGGATCCGATGGCCGACGACACGATGCAGGCATTCCTGCGACGGCGCTTCTCCGATCCGAGCGTCGCCGTCAAACACCGCAATCTGCAATGGAGTTGGACTGAGTACCTGACAAAGTCAGCGGCACAGGCCGCAGCGCTGGTCGCCGCCGCCGATCCACACCGGCCGATGCACATCGGCGCTCTGCTCGGAAACACGCCCGAGATGCTGACCCAGATGGCGGCGGCCGGGCTTGGTGGATATGTGCTGTGCGGTCTGAACACCACGCGGCGCGGCGCGGCCCTGGCCGCAGACATCCGACGGGCAGACTGCCAATTCGTGGTGACCGACGCCGAACATCGGCCGCTGTTGGACGGCTTAAACCTCGAGGGAACGCGGATCCTCGATACCTCGACGCCGGAGTGGGAGGATTTCGTCGGCGCCGCGGGCGCGCTGGTCCCCCATCGAAACGTCACCGCGATGGACGCGTTCATGATGATCTTCACGTCGGGAACCAGCGGAAACCCCAAGGCAGTGCAGGTATCACACCTGATGGCCGCGATCGCCGGCCTCAGCCTGACCGAACGATTCGCGCTCACCGAGCGGGACACCTGCTATGTGTCCATGCCGTTGTTTCACTCCAATGCGGTCGTCGCCGGATGGGCGCCCGGGGTGGTCTCCGGCGCCGCGATCGTGCCGGCGAAGTTTTCGGCGCGCAACTTCCTCGACGACATCCGCCGTTACGGCGCCACGTATATGAATTACGTCGGCAAGCCACTGGCCTACATACTTGCCACCGCCGAACGCGATGACGACGCTGACAACCCACTGCGGGTGGCCTTCGGGAATGAGGCCAATGACAAAGATATCGAGGAGTTCTCGCGTCGCTTCGGCGTTCAAGTCGAGGATGGATTCGGATCGACGGAGAACGCCGTCATCGTGATCCGCGAGCCAAGCACGCCAAAAGGATCGATCGGCAGAGGCGTCGGCGGGGTCGCGGTGTACAACAGCGAGACAATCACCGAATGCGCGGTCGCGCGCTTCGACGCACACGGCGCGCTCGCCAACGCCGACGAAGCGGTGGGCGAGTTGGTCAACACGACGGGGTCGGGCTTCTTTACCGGCTACTACAACGACCCGGAAGCCAACGCCGAACGCATGCGCCACGGCATGTACTGGTCCGGAGACCTCGCCTACCGAGACGCCGACGGCTGGATCTACCTCGCCGGGCGCACCGCCGACTGGATGCGAGTCGACGGGGAGAATCTGGCCGCGGCACCAATTGAGCGACTCCTGTTGCGGCACAGTGCCATCAACCGCGTCGCGGTGTACGCCGTCCCGGACGAGCACATCGGCGACCAGGTGATGGTTGCGATCGTGCTCAATGAAGGCCTCACCCTCGACCCTGATTCATTCGAGACGTTCCTGGACGCGCAGCCCGACTTGTCGCCCAAGGCACGGCCACGATACGTCCGCATCGCCGCCGACCTTCCCAGCACCGCCACCCATAAGGTGCTCAAGCGCCAGCTGATTGCCCAAGCAACGGCCATAGCCGAGGGTGAAACCCTTTGGGAGCGCGAACCACGCGGCACGGCCTACCGGGCCGCGTCGCGCGCCGATACCCCTAGTCCTTGGGTGCCCGACGACGGATCTGCCCCTTCGACCGTCGCACCCGCTTGACCGGATCTCGGGTTGTTCCACCGGCGATCTCGTCGCGCAGCTGCGCAATGTTGGAGATCTCTGCGTACAAGCCACGGATTGCGTAGTCGAGGACGGCGAAGGAGAAACGCTGGTCCGGATCGTCGATGATGCCGAGTTCACGGGACCGTTGGCGCGACCACAGCGCCTCGTCCAACCGGGCCCGCGTCGCCTCGAGATGCCGTTCCAATGTATCGATTACGTGATCTGGATCCCCGCCACGGGCGAGCCAGGTTTTGAGAATGACGGGATGCTTGATGACGACCTGGTCCTGACCCGGAAAGTGCTGGACCCACCGGCGCAGTGCATCGAGCCCGGCATCTGTCGTCGCATACAACGTGATGGCACGCTTACCGGATTGAGCGCCGATCTCGCTGACCATGCCTCGCGCCAGCAACCGGTTCAGTTCGCGCCGCACGTGACTGACCGACGGCGACCAGTAGAAGTGGCCGACCGACAGTTCGGCGCGCATCTTGATCTCACCGGCGGTGAGTTGCTCGTCGTTGGCCGCCAGCACACCCACGACGAGGTAGGCAGTCACCGGCAATCCGTTGCTGATGCGCGCGGGGCTCACGGCTGCCTATTCCTGCCCGGTGAAGTACGGGAGGGTCACGTCTGGACCGACGGCATGAAATTGCACTTGTACGCGCATGCCGATGGACAGATCATCTGGCGCCACACCGACGATGTTGGTCAGCATCTGGTAGCCCTCGTCCAGCGTGATGATCGCCGGCGCATACGGCGGTTCGAATTCCGCCGTTACCGGCCTATGCACCACCGTCCAGCTGTAGATCTCGCCGACGCCGCCGCTCTGCTTCCACCGCAATTCCGCCGAAAGGCATTGGCGGCAGTGCTCGGTCGGCGGGAAATTCGACCGACCGCAGGCCTCGCACCGTTGATAGCGCAGCTCCCCCGATCGGCAGCCCTGCCAGAACGGGGAACTGACCTGACTGCTCGCGTGTGGCACCGGACCGGTCTGTGGACGCAGGGCATCGGATTTCCCGGGATTCATCGCGGCTCGTCTCCGAGGATCAGCACCGTGGTGAATAGGGCTCCCGCTCCCCCGTTGCTGCACAACGCAATATGCGCGTCAGGCACCTGGAGGTTGCCCGCCTGACCACGCAACTGTTGAACCGCTCGAATGGCCCGCTGCATCATTTGCGGATTAGAGCCCGCATGGCTGAAGGACATGGTTCCTCCGTCGGTGGTGATCGGATGGCTGCCGTCAATGGCGATGTGCCCGTCGGCGACGAATGGCCCTCCTTCGCCCTCGCCGCAGAATCCGAATGCCTCGAGCTGACGGATGATTTCGAACGAAAACGGGTCATAGAGTTCCAGCACATCCACGTCGTCGCCGTGAAGTCCGGCATGGCTAAGCGCACGCTCGGCCGCACGCCTGCCCACGACGCCATTGACGTAGTGGCCGTGATCCCGGCGCCTGCCAACGAGGTCCCACGCGGGTGGGTGCTGATACGACGGGCCATGAAAGTCTCCGCCGCTGCCCAACACATAGATCGGTCGGCCCGCGACGCCCACTTTGTCGATGTTCGCCACAATCAGTGCGCACCCGCCCTCGGAAGTGGTGGCGCAATCGAGAAGATGAAACGGATCAGCGATTGGTCGTGATGCGGTGATGTCATCCGTGGTGAACGGGCCACGTTGGTAATAAACGGCTTCGGGGTTTTGCGATCCGTTATTGCGAATGGTCGCCGCCACGATGGACAGTTGTTCGCGCGTTGTCCCGTAGGTATGCATGTGGCGTCGAGCGATGAGCGCGAACTCGGCGGCGGTAAACATCCCCCACGGCGCTACGAATTCATTCTCTGGCCTGGTCCATGGCGCCGTGGCCTCGTGATCGCGGTATTCACCGGCTTGAGCGGCGACCAGCACCACCACGTCAGCCATACCATGCTCGATTGCGGTGGCCGCCTCGGTGATCATGCCGACCCCGAAGCCCAGGCCCTGCCAGGCTGGGCCGATGCGCAGGTCGTAAATCAGCGTCGTGGACAGCGGGCCGGCACCGATTCCGTCGACATCGTCGAGGCTGAGCCCCGCGTCGTCGAGTGCGCCTTGGATGGCCTTGAGCGCCAGGCTGCGTGATGTCTCACCCTCCAGGCGGCGCCCCTGTCGGGTGTTGTGTACCCCGACGACGGCTGCAGTGCGCTTCGACGCGCTCACCCTTGCTCCGTTCTCATTGGGGCCCCTCAGTTTTCATCCGCGACCACGCCGAGATAGGTTCCCAGGACGTCGTATTGCCGCCCGTCGCGCACGATGGTGCCGATTGTCGTCGTCCGTGCCTCGACGTGCGCGGTGCCGGCCTTCACGACGTCGATTCGCACGTCAACCGGCCGTGCGGTTTGCGGGTCGGTAATGTCCACGACCATTGCTACGGCACGCTCGCGCTCGTCCCACTCGACACTGGTGATCCGATGCCGGGCAGTCAATTCCATCACCACGGAGTGCTGGCGCACCAGGAAGCGCACCGGTGCGCACAGCTCGCCGGCACGTGGCGGCACGCACAGCGTGACCGCCATGTCACAACCCCGCCGGTCGTGCGCTGGTGGCCCCCGATGCCTGTAGATCTGACAGCTCCTGTTGGCTGTGCCCCAGCAACCCCATCAGGACCTCACCGGTGTGCTGGCCATACAACGGCGGTACGCGCCGAATCCAGCGCCGTGGCTTCCCGACAAAGGCGAAGGGCATTCCGGTGCACAGGAACGAACCCGCACCCGGGTGGTCGACCATTTCCCAAAACCCCCGATCCAGCAGTTGCGGATCGCTGAGCAGGGCTGCGGGTGGCGTGACCGGTGCCGCGGCCACCCCGCAGGCACGCAGCGCGCTGACTGCTTCGGCCACCGAACGCCGCGCGGTCCAGTCCGAGATCAGCTTGTCGATTTCGTCGGCCTGGGCTCGCCACCCGGCCTCATCCGGCCCGAGTTCGGACTGCCCAGTGAGTTTCGCCAGAGACACGCGGGCACTGCCATCGGTCGCGGCGAGCGCGACCCACTCGTCGTCACCCTTACAGCGATACACGCCTTGGGGACATGCGCCAGGACCGCGATTTCCATTTCGGCGCAGCTCGATTCCGTTGCGCGAGTACTCGACCACCATTTCGGCGGCCACATTGAGCGCCGACTCCACCATGGTCGACTCGACATGCATTCCGGTCCCGTCCCGGTCCCGGATCGCCAGGGCCGCAATGGCAGCAAAGGCTGCGTGCAGCCCTGCGATCGGATCGCACACTCCACGCGGAATCACCGGCGGACCGTCGGCATGTCCGGTCATCCATGCCATTCCCGTCGCTTGCTCCATCGTCTGCGCGAAGCCGACGCGGTCGCGCCAGGGTCCGTCGAGGCCAAACGCCGGCATCCGGACCATGACCGCCCGCGGATTGGCGGCGCTCACCGTACCCCACTCCAGACCGAAGTTTTCCATCACTCGTGGCGAGAAGTTCTCGATGACGAGATCGCTTGCAGCAATGAGCTCGCACGCAACGCCCCGTCCCGCGTCGGTGCTGAGTTCGACGCTGACACCACGCTTGTTGTTGTTGCTGCACAAGAAAACCGGGCCCGACTCCCACCACTGGTCCCAGTCAGGCGGTCGGCCCGCGGAGAACCGCATGCCGTCGGGCCGGCGAACGCCCTCGAGTTTGATCACATCGGCGCCGAGGGCGCCAAGGAATTGGGTGGCGACCGGCCCGGCCCAGAAGGCCGTGAAGTCGGTTACCCGTATGTCGGACAACGGAAGTGCGTCGGCGTCGGCAGAGAGGGGCCGCTCGAGTCGGGGCGGCCAACACACCCGGCCGTTGTCGGCGCCCAGGACCGGAGGTCGCCCCGGCGGCTTGGTCCTGATGGCATCGCTGCGATACGGCACCCGAGGTTGCATCACCCCAAGCTCCGATGCCACGAAGACACCGCGTTCGACGAAGTGGTCGATGTTGGGCAGTGCGCCGGGGGTGCCGATGGGAGCCACCGGAATTCGAAAGGCCACCGCGAGGTCGATGATCTCTTGCGTGGTGCGGGTTTCAGTCCAGTGTGTAACCATGCCGAGGAATTCGCCGCGGCGCTCGACTCGCCCGGCGAACGATGCCAGCTCGGCGTCGGCGACCAGATCGGCGCGATCGATCATCACCAGAAAGTCTTGGAACTGCTGTGCCGTGATGGTGCAGAAGCCGACCATGCCGTCGGCCGTGGGAACGATCGACGGTAGTTCCAGACTGCGTTGTTGTTGAAGGGAATCCGCACCCAGCACGCTGGCCGACATGGCGGGCAGGCCGCCCATCGCGATCGCCATCGCCTCGTAGGTCGAGACGTCGATGATCTGCCCTGGTGCGCCCCGGGCGGCGTGCCGGGTCGTGGCGGCGGCGACCGCCGCGGCGAACGAACCCGCCAGCCACTCACCGAGGCGGCCGCCCGCCTGCACCGGTTCGTCGTCGGGCCAGCCGCGGCTGGCAATCGAGCCGCACAGCGCTTGCAAGATGAACTCATTGGCGACCACGTGGTCGTCGACGTACGGACCCGTCATTCCGAACGGCGTGACGGCGACGACTACCGCCGAGGGGCCGGTGTGAGCCGTGATGTCGTCGAGCGTCCAACCGTCGGTCAAATCGGTGAGCACGATATCGGCGCCGGCCAGCAGTCCCGCGATCTCAGCCCCGTCGTCATGGACTACCGACTTCTTGCCCGCCGCGAGGTAGCCGAACAACGCTCCGGCCGGGCCTCCAGCCGACCAGCCACGCAACGAATCGCCTTGCGGAGGCTCAATCTTCACGACATCGGCGCCCGCGTCGGCGAACATCTTGGCGCAGTATGACACCGCGATGCCGTTCGACAATTCCAGCACACGCCAGTCGGCGAATGGCGCCTGGGCTGTCACGCTCAGTTGCCCAGCGTGGTGGCACGCCCGGCGATGCCGGTGATCTCGACCGTCGGCGGCGGCTGTCCCTGTGCCAGTGCCTGCAGACCGGCTTCTGTCATTCGGGTCCAAGTGTCCAGATCGCGCTGGCTGGCATGGTGGCCGACATGGGTCACCACGTCGACGTCGGTGGCCCGGGCGCGGAGATAGCCGGCCCTGGCGTGTTCCTTGGGGATGTAGCGGAACGGATCGAATGAGTATGCCGCCATGGCGTTTTCGTGGGTGATCTTGTTGATGACAGAGTCGTCGAGATGGCCCATGGTCTCAATGATGTCCTCGGGTGCAAAGGGCCAATTGCTGTCCGAGTGCGGGAAATCGGATTCCCAGCACAACATGTCCTCGTTGAACCAGTCCATGTTCTTCACACCGACTTTGTCGCTGATGAAACAGGTGTAGAAATGCCGCTTGAACACATCGATAGGTCCGCTATACCCCGGCGGGAACTTCGCCAGCGTCCAACCCGAGTGACGGTTGTAGACATGCTCAGCCCGCCAAAGAAAGTACGGTATCCAGCCGACATCGCCCTCGGTGAGCGAAAACTTGAGCTGCGGGAAGTCGGTGTAGAACTCGGCCCAGACCAGCTCGGTGAAAGTGAACATACTCATCATCGATGAGGCGGTCATCATCACGCTGGGCGGAGCGTCCATCGACACCATCGGCGATCGCGACGCGGAGCCGACGTGGGTGCACAGCACGGTGTTGTTCTCGCAGACGGCCTCGAATAGCGGATACCAATACTTGGTGTGAATGCTGGGCATCTGCAGCGCCTCTTGATTCTCCGAAAACGTCACCGCATGACAGCCCTTGTCGGCCAGGCGCTTGACCTCTTTGGCCGCCTCGGCCACGTCATACAGCGGGAGGATCCCGCAGGGAATGAACCGGCCCGGGTACGCCCCACACCACTCGTCGACGTGCCAGTCGTTGTAGGCCTTGATCATCACCAGGTTGATCTCACTGTCAGGACCCTGGTTGAGGACTTGGCCCGAGAAACCAGTGAAGTTCGGGAAGTTCAAACCCGCCAGCTGGCCGCCGGCGTTCATGTCGCGAATCCGCTCATCGACGTTGAAGCACCCCGCACGCATCTCGTCGTAGCTGCACGCATCGACGTTGTACATCTCGCGGGGCTTGCCCGCGACGGCGTTGAGGCCCATGTTCCGTCCGCGAATCTCCCCGTAGTACCACTGCTGGACGCCATCGGGCTCAAGGACCACCCGGGGGGCGAGGTCTTTGTACTTCGCGGGAACATGCGCGTCGAACATGTCCGCCGGCTCGGCGATGTGATCGTCCACGCTGATCAGGATCAGGTCGTCTTTGTTCATGCCGCACTCCTAGCGAGCTGAGATAGTGACTAGTAGACAATGATGTGGGTCACAGTGTCAACGGCGAGAGCGGGTTGGGCTGGCACAGGCGCGTAACCCCGCGGTTCGCCGGAGTTATCCGGGTCTATAGCGCTAAAGTCCTGTCTCACAATGGCAAAAGCCACGAAATCCGTCAGTGGCTGGGCGGCGGGTCCCAGAAGTGGTAACGGCGTCCGCCATCATGCGGTCTGTAGTTATGACGGACTATTAGTCTATGGGTTTCCGGAGGGACCGTCGGTATCGCAACCGCGTGGACGGCCCGCAGGATCGCCGGAACGCGCGTTGTCGCCATGATCGCGTGCCACGATGAGGCATGGTTGGGCCCGGAAGGTGATGCATTGACCACGAACAAGGTTGTCCGGCCCACCACCGCCGATGTGGCCCGATTGGCCAGCGTGTCGACCGCGACGGTTAGTTACGTCCTGAACAACGCCGAAGGCCGCAGAATCTCCGCGCCAACCCGCGAGGCGGTCTACCGCGCCGCGGAACTGCTGGGTTATCGACCCAACCTTGCTGCGCGCAACCTTGCCCGCGGCAAGAGCGGTGTCGTGCTTTACGTGGTGCCGCACGTGGCGGTGGGCGAGATGCCGATGCAAGCCGGCAGTCGAATGACCACAGAACTGGCGCGCCAGGGTTTGCTTCAGGTACAGATCTTCGAGACCGAGGACGATCAGTATGTCGTCGACGCGATCGAGAATCTCGACCCGGTCGCGGTTACGAGTCTGTTCCCACTCAGCGAGGCCGCCTTCGGCGCTGTCCAGACAGCGGGCATACCGCACATCGAGATCGGGGCCCTCCCCGCACTCGGGGATCCACACCTGTCGGTCGGCGAGCTGCGAGTCGAACATCTCGTCTCACGTGGTCACCGGCAGATCGCGTTCGCCTACACCGGGATCGCCAAATGGCGCCCCCTAGGCGACTACTGGTTCGAAGGCGTCTCGCGCGCGGCGCGATTGCGTGACCTTCCGCCCATCCGCGTCGGCGAGATCACTCTCGATAATGCCGCGGATGTGGTGACTGGCTGGGTGCAAGACGGCGTGACTGCCGTATGCGCACAAAGCGACGAGATAGCCTGCCTTGTCCTGTACGGGATTCATCAAGCGCGGCTGCGCTGTCCACGCGATCTCGCCGTGATCGGCGTCGACGCCAGCCCGATGGGTGTGGTGAGCACACCCCCGTTGACCACAGTGCAGTTCGACCCGCGCGCGGTCGCCGACGCTGCGGTCGCTGCCACCTTCGAGCGATTGGGACTTCCAACCCCACCGCCCGGCGAGCCGACCGACATTTCCCGCCTCATCGTGCGCTCTTCGACCTGACCTTCCGCCCTGGACATTCGGTGGTTAAGCGCATAACCTCGGCGTGACGATCCATGCAATGAGGCGAGGAGGAGTATCGATGTCGGTGCAGGCTGTATTGGACGAGATCCGGGAGCGCCCAGGTACCGGTGACGCGATTACAGTTGTCGATCCCGCCACCGAGGAGCAGGTCGCCGAGTTCAAAGATTGCGGGCCAGAAGCCGTCAACGACGCGGTCGCGCGGGCGAAGGCGTCCTTTGAGTCGGGTGTCTGGCGGGATAAGCCTCCCAGCGAACG
>DASXMA010000113.1:0-12786 GCA_036495965.1 Mycobacterium sp. | reverse complement strand
ATCGTGCTGCTGGGCCTGCTCGTCATGGGCACCGACCCGTGCGGTTCGGTGAAATGCGGCGACCCGGCCTGGATTGACCGCGCCATGAGGTTGGGGATTTGGGGCGGCGCCGCCATCTTGATCGCGGACTTTGCGGTCGCCGTATATCTGCCGGTGCGGCGAAGAGTCGCCTATTTCGTCCCGATCCTCGGCTGCGTGGCGCAGGTGGCGCTGGGCATCGGTGCCGCGGCGCTGGAGTCGCTGGCCGGCCCGGTTCACTGACTAGATAGCCAGGGGCGGGATCGCATTGCGCGCTACCTGGGCCTGGGCTGGGCCGACAACCGCCGGCAGCATCTCACCCGGGGCGAAGTAGAAGATCAGCTGGTCGTCGGTGATGGCGAAGTTCTGGTAGTGCGACGGGTCGAGGCCTGTCGAGGGCAAGATCGTTGCACCCAGGGGGGTCTGATGTTCCAGGTCGCGCTGCACCAGCGGGAAGATGCTGTCCAGCGGTGCCGTGCCGGGCGCGAACAAGTTGTCGAAGGTGATGGGCTGTGAGGTCGCGAGGTTGTAGTTGAATGCCTTGTACCAGATGGACGGATGTGCGCCGCCGAGGTCCTGGAAGAACTTGAGCACCACGCTGCGGGTGTTGTGCGGCGGCTGGCCGGAAGTGCGTTGGTCAGTGCTGAGCTCCATTTGATACGGCTGGTCGCGCCCACCGGAAGTCTGTGCCACGTTGACGAAACCGTCGCGATTTTGGGTGACGTAGTCGGTCAGCGCCTGTTCGTCGGGATAGTCGGCCGGAAACGTCATGGTGATCGCGTACGTGGGACCCGTGGTGCGCACATGGCACATCTGCGCGCCGTCGACGGTGCCGCCCAAGCCGCCACACGACGCCGGCGCCGCGGCCGCCGGCCAGACCAGCAAGGCCGCGGCAGCCAGCACCGTGCTCGCTATCAAATAACGCATCGTTCGAATTCGTCCTCGCAAACTACACAGGCGGGGCGCCTGGAAGACCGACCGCAGCCAGCCTACCTGGGCACTATCGAGAGGGACTGCATACGAAGGCCGTCGCATGACTGGCGGATCCGGACCCCACACGAGTGATGATCACCGACAGGGATCGGCCGCCGCGCAGCCGCAGCCGACGCCGCAGCGCGTCGGGGTCGACTTGCACGCCCCGGACCAGAATCTCCAGCGCCCCGCAGTCCAGCGCGGACAATGCCTGCCGGACCCGGCGCTCATCGAACGCCAGCTGCTCGAGCACCTCGAAGCCTCGGACCGCCGGCGGCAACCGGTCGCCGGACAGGTAGGCGATGTCGGGATCGAGTTGCCACAGCCCGTGCCGCGCGCCGTAGTGGCGCACCAAGCCGGCCCGGACGACGGCGCCGTCGGGGTCGACGATCCATCGTCCGACAGGCCGCACCGGGCAGTCGCCGGGCTCGGCATCGGTGATCTGCTCACCGCGATCAAGGACGCTCGCTCGACGGCCCACACCGGGTTCGGCCAACCCGGCCGACCACAGGCACGCTTCCCGGACGGAACCGTGATGCGACGTCACCTCGATTTCGCCGTGGAAACCGAGGCGCCTGAGATGATCGAAATCTATTCCGGGACGGCACTTTACGACGAGATCCCGGCCGCGGTAGCTGTCAAGCAACTGCCCCAGGCCGGGTTGATAGTCAGCTGGGCGCCAACGCCGCCGCCCGCCAACACGGCGCGCCGGGTCAACAACAACAACCGCGTCGCGGGTAACCGGATGCAGCGCGTCGGCACGGCACAGGGCGGCGCCGGGACCCAGGTTGTGGCGCGCCATCGCCAGCCGCACCGGGTCGATATCGCTGCCTACCGTTTCGGCGCCCGAGGCGCGCAGCGCGGCCACTTCGGTGCCGATCGAACAGGTCGCGTCGTGCACCACTACCCCGGCCTCGGCCAGCCGCCCGGCCCGGTGCAGGGCTACCGGCGCCGCTGTCGCTTGCTGCAGCGCCTCATCGGTGAACAGCCAGTTCGACACCGGAAGATCCGGGCACAGCTGGCCCAGTTTGTCGGCAGCGCGCCGGCGCAGCAGCGTCGTCTCCACCAGCACCGGCGCCCGATCGCCGAATCGGGCGCGCACGGCGGCGACATCGGCAATTCGGGTACGGTCCGTCAGCTCGAGGTCAGCGACGGCCGCGAGCGCGGCGGTACCCGAATCCGACCGCAAGTAACTGACGTCGTCGGTGCTGAAGCGCAGGCCGACACTCAGCAGGGTTTGACCCCGGTGATCATCACGTTGTAGAACCAGCCCTTCGGCACCACGTGCCGCATTACGTTGGCGTCCACCCAGCTCAGGGTCTTCCAGCTGGTGAACGCGAATTTCGCCCAGCCCCAGCCCAGCCGCCCCGGCGGCACCGCGCACTCGAAGGTACGCAGTGGCCAGCCCAGCATCGCGGCGGTGAACTCGACGGTGGCTGTCGCGACGTCGACTGCTTCGGCGCTGGTGGCCATCCGCTCCAGGTCTTCCGGTGTGAAGGTGTGCAGGTCGACCAGCGCCTCCAGCGCCGCAGCGCGCGAGGACTCATCGAGCTCGGCCTGCGGCCGCCGCCAGCTGGTCAGTCCGGGCACCTTGGTGGCGTTGGTGACGATCCGCCAGGTCAGTGTGGACAGCGTGCGGGCGTAGCCGTCGCCGACGCTGGTCGGCTCGCCGGCGAACACGAACCGGCCGCCCGGCCGCAGCACCCGGATCGCCTCACGCAGCGACAGCTCGACATCGGGAATGTGATGCAGCACGGCGTGCCCGACGACCAAATCGAAGGTGTTGTCTCCGTACGGGATGCCCTCGGCGTCGGCCACCCGCCCGTCGATGTCCAGCCCGAGCGCTTGCCCGTTGCGGGTGGCGACCGTGACCATGCCGGGCGAGAGATCGGTGACCGACCCACGGCGAGCAACGCCGGCCTGGATCAGGTTCAGCAGGAAGAACCCTGTCCCACAACCTAATTCCAGGGCACGGTCGTAGGGCAGCTCATGAAGGATCTCGTCGGGCGCGATGGCGTCGAAGCAGTCCCGGGCGTAATCGATGCAGCGCTGGTCGTAGGAGATCGACCACTTCTCGTCATACGTCTCGGCTTCCCAGTCGTGGTAAAGCACCTGGGCGAGCTTGCTGTCGTGGCGGGCGGCTTCGACCTGCTCGGCGGTGGCACGCGGGTTGGGGACGGCGTCAGTCGAACTCCTCGTCATGCAGGGCAGCGTAACCGTCGCGTGGATCCGGGTCTGCCGCCGGCGACGATGCGGGCCGCTTAGCGGCCCGAGGAGGAGGCGGGCAATCTGGCCGAGCACCCATGTGACCAGCGGCGAACACCTCTACATACCGGCGGCGTTCGGCGGCGTCGCGCTCAGCCGGCTGCAGTTGGAAGACGTCATTGATGCCGGCCTTGGCGGCGGCCAGCGCATGCTTCGGGCCGGCGAGGAAGCGCTGCGCCCATGCCACCGCGGCGTCGTACACGTCGTCCGGAGCCACCATCTCGTCGATCAGGCCCAGCGCCAAGGCCTCCTCGGCGTCGAAGAAGCGCCCGCTGAACACCAGCTCCTTGGCCTTGCTCGCCCCGGCCGCCAGCGTCAGGCGGGCCATTCCCCCGCCGCCGGGGATCAGGCCGGCCAGGATCTCCGTCGCCCCGAACTTCACGTTGTCACCACTGATCCGCCAGTCGGCGGCCAGTGCGAGGGTGAGGCCGGCGCCCAACGCGTATCCGGTGATCGCGGCCACGGTCGGCTTGGGGATGGCCGCGACGGCGTCGACGGCCTCCCGGCGGACGCGGGCCGCGATCTCCGCCTCGGGCGGGTTCAGCGTCCGCATCTCGGGCATGTCGTCGCCGGCCGAGAAGATCTCGTGGCCACCGAACAGGATCACCGCGGCGATGTCGTCGCGCCGCCCCACCTCGGCGGCCGCGGCCACGGTCTCCCGGTAGACCTGACGGGTCATCGCGTTGGTCGGTGGTCGGGACAGCACCAGGGTGGCCACGCCGGCCCCGCCATCGGGACCGGCGCCGACCACGACGTGAACGAACTCGCGCACCGGGCATGTCACAACGGCCACCCCATGGAGCCGCCCGATTTGCGAGCCTGGTGGTAGCGGTCGGAGTCGAAGAACTCGAAGATCCAGTTGTCGCCCCGGATCTCCAGATGCGGCTGCACCGGCGCGATCTGTCGTTCGACCGCCAGCACATCGGCCACCGTGCGGCCGGCCAGCGAGTCCAGCTGCGTCCAGGTCGGCGGCAGCAGGAAGTTGCGGCCGGCCGCGAAGTCGTCGAGCGCAGCCTGCGGCGTCGTCCAGCCGGCACGGTCGGATTCGGTGTTCGCACCGTCGGCGCGCTGACCCTGCGGCAGCGCCGCCACAAAGAAATAGGTGTCGTAGCGGCGGGTCCGCTCGGCCTCGGGAGTGACCCAGTTGGCCCACGGCCGCAGCAGGTCGGATCGCAGCTCCAGGTTCTCCCGGCGCAGGAAATCGGCGAAGGACAGCGTGCCGGAGGCCAGCGCGCGGCGGGCGTCGCCGTACACCGAGGCATCGGCGACGATGCCCTCCGGGTCGCCCGCCGGCCCGGCGAAAAGCACCCCCGATTCCTCGAAGGTCTCGCGGGCAGCGGCGCAGACCAGCGCCTCGGCCAGGTCGGATTCGATGCCGAATCGCTGCGCCCACCACTGCGGCGGCGGCCCCGCCCATGCGATGTCGGCGTTACGGTCGCGGTCGTCGACGCCGCCGCCCGGAAACACCATCACCCCGGCGGCGAATTCCATCCGCGAGTGCCTGCGCATCAAGAAGACAGCAATGTCCGCAGGGGTGTCGCGGACCAGCATGACGGTCGCGGCCGGCCGCGGAGTCAGTGGGCGCTCATCGTGCGGTGCGGTCATAGCAGCCTCCGGTGGGCTGCACGGCTGCGAACCCGCCGCGCGAAATAGCGCCCGTCGACAAGCTCCAGAGCGATCGACTGGCCGAACGCGGTCGACAGGTTTTCGGCGGTCAGCACGTCGGGCAGCAGCCCCGCGGCGACCACCTGCCCCTCCGCCAGCAGCATGCAGTGGCTGAAGCCGGGTGGAACTTCTTCAACGTGATGGGTGACCAGTACCAGCGCGGGTGCGTCGGGATCGGCGGCCAGATCGGTCAGCCGGGCCACCAATTCCTCACGGCCGCCCAGGTCCAGGCCGGCGGCGGGTTCGTCGAGCAGCAGCAGTTCCGGATCGGTCATGAGAGCACGGGCTATCTGCACCCGTTTGCGTTCACCTTCCGACAGCGTGCCGTAGCTGCGCTGCGCGAGGTGCTCGGCACCCAGGGTCTCCAGCATGTCGATCGCCCGCTGGTAATCGACGTCTTCGTAGCGCTCCCGCCATCGACCCAGCACCGCATAGCCGGCCGAGACGACGAGGTCGCGCACCACTTCATCGTCGGGCACCCGCTGCGCCAGAACTGAGGAACTGAGGCCGATCCGGGCGCGCAACTCCGAAACGTCGACCCGGCCCAGCCGCTCGCCGAGCACATAGGCGACGCCCGACGACGGGTGCTCGGTTGCCGCCGCGATACGCAGCAGCGACGTCTTGCCGGCCCCGTTGGGGCCGATGATCACCCAACGTTCGTCGAGTTCGACCGCCCAATCCAGCGGCCCGACCAAGGTGCGCCCGCTGCGGCGCAGCGACACACCTCGCAAGTCGATCAGCAGATCGGGATCGGCGGGAGCCTCACCGGTGTCGAGGCCAGTCTGGGGGCTGGATTCGGGACCGGTTTCGGGCACCCGATCATCGTGCCGTACCGCGGGGCTGCCGAAGCTGTCGGGTCGCTTGCCTCGGCCACCGCTAATCCGAAGGAATCTCCACACGTTGCACTCCAAGATCACCGGCGTCGGCGGCCTCGATCTCGCCGCGGGTCACCCCCAGCAAGAACAGCACCGTGTCCAGATACGGGTTGCTCAACGACGCGTCGGCGACCTCACGCAACGCCGGCTTGGCGTTGAACGCCACCCCCAGCCCGGCCGCGGCGAGCATGTCGATGTCGTTGGCGCCGTCGCCGACGGCGACCGTCTGCGCCATCGGCACCCCGACCTGTTGCGCGAAGTCCCGGAGCGCCTTGGCTTTACCGGGCCGGTCGATAATCGAGCCGACAACCCGGCCGGTCAGGGTGCCGTCGACGATCTCGAGCTCGTTGGCGGCAACGAAGTCCAGCATCAACTCGTGTGCCAACGGCTCGATGATCCGACGGAACCCCCCGGAAACCACGCCGCAGTGAAAACCCAAGCGCCGCAGCGTCCGCAGCGTAGTCCGTGCGCCGGGCATCAGCTCCAGCTGATCGGCGACCTCGTCGATCACGGACGCGGGCAGGCCGGCCAAGGTCGCCACCCGCTGCTGCAGCGACTCCGCAAAATCCAGCTCACCGCGCATCGCGGCTTCGGTGATCGCGGCGACTTTGCCCTGGGCACCCGCGCGTGCCGCCAGCATCTCGATGACCTCGCCCTGAACCAGGGTGGAGTCGACGTCGAACACGATGAGCCGCTTGGTGCGCCACGCCAAGCCGTAGTCCTCGACTGCGACGTCGACGTGCTCTTCGGAGGACACCCGGTTCAGGGCGGTCCGCAGCGGGCCATCGGCCCCCGGTGGCACCGAGACCCGTAATTCCAGCCCGGTCACCGGATAGTCGGAGACCCCACGAATGACGTCGAAGTTGACGCCCAGCGCTGCGGCTTCGCGGGCGACCGCGCCGAATGCGCGGGCGGTAATCGGCCGGCCCAGCACGAAGATGGTGTGCGTCGAGGGTTGCCGGATGATCGGCACGTCGTCGCTGCGCTCGATGGTGACGTCCAGGCCAACCCCGTAGATAGCGGCCTCGACATCGGCCCGCAACGCGGTACTTTCGGCGACTTCCGGCGAGCATGACACCAGCACACCCAGCGTCAACCGTCCCCGGATTACCACCTGTTCGACGTTGAGCAGTTCGACTCCGTGCCGAGACAGCACACCGAAGAGCGCCGACGTCACACCCGGATGATCCGCGCCGGTGACGGTGATCAGCACCGACACCTTAGATGGAGTGTTCACCCGTGACTCAGCCTCGTTCGAGACCCCACCGCCCGTTAGCTGCGAACGCTTGCGTCGGCCCTGGTGACGTCGCGGTCTGATGGCCCATGCGCTCGGCCCACATGCGCCTCGGCGCGCATTCGTTCCACCATGTGCGGATAGTGCAACTCGAAAGCGGGGCGCTCCGAACGGATTCGGGGCAGCTCGGTGAAGTTGTGCCGCGGTGGCGGGCAGCTGGTCGCCCACTCCAGCGAATTGCCGTAGCCCCACGGGTCGTCGACGGTGACGACCTCGCCGTAGCGCCAGCTCTTGAAGACGTTCCAGACGAACGGGAACATCGATGCTCCCAGGATGAACGCTCCGATCGTCGAGACGACGTTGTACGGCTGGAAGCCGTCGGTGGGCAGGTAGTCAGCGTAGCGGCGCGGCATACCCATGTCGCCCAGCCAGTGCTGCACCAGGAACGTGGTGTGAAATCCGATGAAGGTCAACCAGAAGTGCAGCTTGCCCAACCGCTCGTCGAGCAGCCGTCCGGTCATCTTCGGGAACCAGAAGTAGATACCGGCGAAGGTAGAGAACACGATGGTGCCGAAGAGCACGTAGTGGAAGTGCGCGACGACGAAATAGGTGTCGGTCACGTGGAAGTCCAGCGGCGGACTGGCCAGCAGCACACCGGTCAGGCCACCCAACAAGAACGTGACCATGAAGCCGATCGAAAACAGCATCGGCGTCTCAAAGGTCAACTGGCCCTTCCACATTGTGCCGACCCAGTTGAAGAACTTGATCCCGGTCGGCACCGCGATCAGATAGGTCATGAAGGAAAAGAACGGCAGCAGAACGGCGCCCGTCGCGAACATGTGGTGCGCCCACACCGCGACCGACAGTGCGGCGATCGACAGCGTCGCGTAGACCAGGGTGGTGTAGCCGAAGATCGGCTTGCGGGAGAACACCGGGAAGATCTCGCTGACGATCCCGAAGAACGGCAACGCGATGATGTACACCTCGGGGTGGCCGAAGAACCAGAACAGGTGCTGCCACAACAGAACTCCGCCGTTGGCCGCGTCGTAGACGTGAGCCCCCAGGTGGCGGTCGGCGGCCAGGCCGAACAGCGCCGCGGTCAGCAAGGGGAACGCGATCAGTACCAGGATGGACGTCACCAGGATGTTCCAGGTGAAGATCGGCATCCGGAACATCGTCATCCCGGGTGCCCGCATGCAGACCACCGTGGTGATCATGTTAACCCCGCCCAGGATGGTGCCCAGACCGGCGACGATCAGACCCATGATCCACAGGTCACCGCCGGGACCGGGTGAGTGGATGGCGTCGGTCAACGGGGTGTAGGCGGTCCAGCCGAAGTCGGCAGCCCCGCCGGGGCAGATGAAACCGGCCATCCCGATGGTCGCGCCGAACAAGAACAACCAGAACGAGAGGGCGTTGAGCCGCGGGAATGCGACGTCGGGTGCGCCGATCTGCAGCGGCAGCACCAGATTGGCGAAACCGAACACGATCGGAGTCGCGTAGAACAGCAGCATGATCGTGCCGTGCATGGTGAACAGCTGGTTGAACTGCTCATTCGACAGGAACTGCAGGCCCGGCGCGGCCAACTCGGTACGCATCAACAGCGCCAGCAGACCGCCGACGAAGAAGAAGATGAAGCAGGCGACGCAGTACATGATCCCGATCAGCTTGTGATCGGTGGTGGTGATCAGTTTGTAGACGAGGTTCCCTTTGGGACCGGTTCTGGCCGGGTACGGGCGGACGGCCTCGAGTTCTCCCAAGGGGGGCGCTTCAGCTGTCAACAGCTCCTCCAAACATCCAGCATCGGACCGGGGCCCAGAACCCAGTAATGGTTGGAATCTTAGCCTTCGATCAGGTTGGTGGCAGGCCTGGTCCTACAAACTGTCGTAAATGCCTCACCGGCGTCGGCGGGCCGTTTCGGCAGACGGGGGCGAGCTGGTCGGATGTTAGCGTCGAACGCGTGCAATTCGGCCCGAGGCGATCGGTCCTGGCCGCCGCCAGGGCGGTGACCGCGGCGGCGGTGGTCGTCGCGTGCGGCGCATGTGGGTCCGGGTCCGGGTCCAAGGCATCCACCCGATCGCTGATCACGCCCACCACCCAAATCGCTGGTGCCGGGGTGCTGGGAAACGACCGCCGGCCCGACGAGTCGTGCCCGCGGGACGCGGCCGCGGCCGACCCAGGGCCGCCGACGCGGCAGGCCCACAACGCGACCGGAGTCACTCCGGACGTCGTTCAGGTACCCGCCGAGGCGCAGCGCATCGTGGTGCTTTCCGGTGACCAGATCGACGCCCTGTGCGCGCTTGGCCTGCAAACCCGGGTGGTGGCCGCCGCGTTGCCGGACGGCTCCTCGAGTCAGCCTTCGTACCTGGGCAACGCGGTGCACGGTCTGCCCGGTGTCGGAACGCGCAGCAACCCCGACCTGAACGGGATCGCCGCGGCTCACCCGGATGTGATCCTGGGCTCGCAAGGGTTGACGCCGAAGTTGTACCCGCAGCTGGCGGCGATCGCCCCGACGGTGTTCACCGCGGCACCGGGCGCTGCCTGGCAAGCCAACCTGCGTGGCGTCGGCGCCGCCACGGCACGTGGTGCTGCTGTGGACGGACTTATCAACGGCTTCACACAACGGGCCACGCAGATCGGCGCCAGCCACGACGCGGCCCACTTCCAGGCGTCGATTGTCCAGCTGACCACCACCAGCATTCGGGTCTACGGATCCACCAACTTCCCGGCCAGCGTGCTCACCGCGGTCGGGGTGGACCGGCCTGCCGCACAGCGGTTCACCGACAAGGCCTACATCGAGATTGGCGCCACCGATGCAGACCTCGCGAAGGTGCCGAATTTCTCCGCGGCCGACGCCGACGTCATCTACGTGTCATGTGTCACGCCCGCCGCCGCGGACCGCGCCGCGACCATCCTGGACAGCGACTCATGGCGCAGGCTGTCCGCCGATCACGACAACCGGGTTTATGTCGTCAACGACGAGGTATGGCAAACCGGCGAGGGCGTGCTGGCGGCCCGGGGCATCGTGGACGACCTCCGGATGGTCAACGCCGCGATCAACTAGCGCCCGGCCGCCGGTACGCACAAATCGTCATAAGCTGATATTCGGGGTCCGGCCGATTGGCCTGAAAACTTTACCTTAGCTAAGCTTTTCTAGGACGCAACGAAATCGAAGAGGAATTTGCTATGAGCACTGTTTCGGCGTACGCCGCGACGTCGGCGACCGAACCGCTGACCAAGACCACCATCACCCGCCGCGACCCAGGTCCGCACGACGTAGTGATCGACATCAAATTCGCCGGGATCTGTCACTCCGACATTCACACCGTCAAAGCCGAGTGGGGCGAACCGAATTACCCGGTGGTCCCCGGCCATGAGATCGCCGGCGTGGTGAGCGAGGTCGGTTCCGGGGTCACCAAGTACAAGGTGGGCGACCACGTGGGTGTGGGCTGCATGGTCAACTCGTGCGGTCATTGCAGCAGCTGCCTGGCCGGGCTGGAGCAGTACTGCAAACCGGGCGCGACCTTCACCTATAACTCGATCGACAAGGACGGCCACTCGACGCAGGGCGGCTACAGCCAAGCGATCGTCGTCGACGAGAACTTCGTGGTGCGTATCCCCGACTCGCTGCCGCTGGACAAGGCGGCGCCACTGCTGTGCGCCGGTGTCACGCTGTTTTCGCCGTTGCGGCACTGGAATGCCGGGGAAAACACGCGGTTGGCGATCATCGGCCTGGGCGGGCTGGGCCACATGGGCGTCAAGTTGGGCGCGGCGATGGGCGCCGAGGTGACAGTGCTGTCCCAGTCGCTGAAGAAGATGGAAGACGGATTGCGCCTGGGCGCGAGCCACTATTACGCGACGGCCGATCCCGACACCTTCCGCCAGTTCCGCGGCAGCTTCGACCTGATCCTCAATACCGTGTCGGCCAACCTGTCGCTCAACGACTACGTCAACCTGCTCGACGTCGACGGCACGCTCGTCGAACTGGGCATCCCCGAACACCCCATGGAGGTCGGGGCGTTCCCGCTGGCCCTGATGCGGCGCAGCCTGTCCGGATCGAACATCGGCGGGATCGCCGAGACGCAGGAGATGCTGGATTTCTGCGCCGAGCACGACGTGACACCCGAGATCGAGGTCATCGAGCCGGACTACCTCAACGAAGCCTACGAGCGGGTGCTGGCCAGCGACGTGCGCTACCGCTTCGTCATCGATATCTCGAAGCTATGACGAGGCGCGCAACCGCGCCGCAACCTCTGCGGCGGCCTCGCTGTCCTCATCACCAGGAAGGACTTTGCTGACGTCGCAACCTGCCAGCGGCCACCCGGCAGCGGCCAGCGTGGCGGCCACCCGCCGGACGTTCTCGGGTCCGGGGTCGTGGTGGGTCAGGTTAGAGATCCTTTCGGCGATCTCGTTGCCGTCGATGATGGCGCCGCCACCCTCGTCCGATCCCTCAGCGGTGAGGTTTGTAACGACCTCTTTGATCTGATCGTGGGTAAGCGGCGTGCTGCGCAGCAACGCGAACAGCGGGACCTGATCGGGCCCGGGAACACCCTGTGGGTAGCCGACCTGCAGCCAGCGGATTATCGACCGCAAGAAATGGGGGTGATTAGAAGCATCGGATGTCGTCACCCGCTTAGTTTCACGGGTAGTGCGATACCCGCGCTACCGTCGTGCGGCTCCGTCCAGACAATTCATACGTCGTTCACCTTTAGCAGTCTCAGTCTTCGTTTTCGGTGGGCCCGCAGCGAGTGAGGCGCCCGGGGCCCTAGCCGCCGAGGTGACGGAATCTGTCTTGTGAGTGCTGGTCAGGGTGATTTTCATCGCTCCGCAGCATCGTTCCTCGCTCGTCCCGCAGAGTACAGTCGAGTCATGACACAACCGACCGCGAAGAACCGAAAACCAGTCGCTGCCGTGCGCCTTCGCGGACCGAGTGATCTGAAACCGGTCGAGGCCTTCGAACGCGGCGTAGCGGCGCGCTTACGGGAGATGGGCCTGGGGGTACAAACCGAGCCCCTAAGGGAGATGCGTCTGCAGATGGGCCTCGACGTGCAGGTCGTGTACGTCACGATCCGTATGCCGATCGGCGACGGGGTAACGCTGCGCTTACCGGTGATGGGCACGATCGTGCCGAGGTTTTACTCGCCCACGCGGGCGCAACATCTTGACCGCACCCAGGGCGACCACTGACCGCGCCCGACCGTGGAAGCCTGCTGGACAACGCAACGCAGCAAATAACCACAACGTAAATTGTGAATTCTCTGTGAGTGCGGCAGACCTAAGTCGGCCGCGACACCAACCGGCCTAGCGTTGATAGAGCAACGACTGAAGAAGGTCGGTCGCTTCGCGCGGGTAATGACGGAGGGGTACGGCTACGACTTGCCCGAAGAGGCAAGGGCCGAACTAGGTTTCGCGGTGCTCGACACCGCCGTAGTCATCGCAGAGGTTCCGCAGGCTCAGGCGTCGCTATATGCGCTTTGGTGCGCTGCGAAGCATCTTCCGGCGCACGCTGGTCGTGTGCCGCCCGAACTGAGTCGATCTAGGAGACTGGGATGTCCAACGCAGCGTCGCGGGCTAAATCCGCTATTAGTTGCTTCTCGCAGGTGCGGAGTGCCGCCTTTGACCCAGCAGGCCTGAAGCTGGCCGAAGGTCTTCTGGCGCTCGCCCAGGCGATAGAGGGCCTGGCGGCAGAGCACGATGACATTCTGTGCAGGCTTCGGCAAAACGGCGCATGACCTGATGAGTGGCTGGGACGCGGGT
>DASXMA010000112.1:0-3052 GCA_036495965.1 Mycobacterium sp. | reverse complement strand
CTTATCACGAAAGAGCGATCGACGGCATGCTAAACTATATCGGCGGCGGCGACGGCATCTATTTAAACTACCGTTTCGCCCAGCCGACCCGCACGTCACGTCAGCATATCGCGCGCTGGGACCCGGAGTTCCAGTTCCCGTGGGCCGATGTGGCGTTCAGGGACCCGGTGACTCATCTCACTGGCGGTCGCCTGGAGCGCTGTGAGGCGACCGACACTTGTCCCCAAATCTTCGAAACGAATTCCGAGAACGAGTTCTGGTCGAAAGGCGGCTCGATGCTGACGACCGACGGCCAGGGACACGACCTCGATCTCACGAAAACGCCGGACGTGCGCTATTACGTACTCGCGAGCTTCCAGCACGGCACCGGAAGCGGCACCTCCGAGGGCATTTGCCGGCAACTCCAAAACCCGCTCAATTCGGCGTGGGTGGAAAAGTCGCTGCTGGTCGATCTGGACGAATGGGTCAGCAACGGCACGGCGCCGCTCGCAAACCAAGTGCCGACCATCAAAGGCGGAACACTGGTGCCGGCTTTGCCGCAATCAGGCATGGGCTTTCCGAACATCCCCAACTACAGTTGGGGGACGAACTCGAACGTCACCGGCGTCTTTACCTACTCGGCCTCCGGACCGACCGCGAACCCATCGTCTGCGAACCCAGCGCCGCCGCCGACCGCATATGTCTTTTACGACGGCATTCATCACACAGGCGATCTTTGGGATTTCGGGCCCGAATTCTACGAAGGCATCGTCTCGATCTCGCCGCCCATCCTGCTCGGCACGCCCTATCAGATCTTCGTGTCGAAGACGAACCGCGACGGCAACGACATTGCCGGCGTCCGCGTGCCTAGCGTAACCGTGCCGATCGCGACCTACACCGGATGGGCCCAGCGCGCCGGCAGCAATTCCAATCCCGACCCGGGTGGCGCGACGAGCATGGTGGACGGCTGCGACGGCAGTGGCCAGTACATACCGTTTCCGGACACGAAAGCGCATCGCCTGTCAACCGGCGACCCGCGGCCCTCGCTGCAGGAGCGCTACGGGAACGCAGGCGGGACGAACGCAAATTACGTCAACGCAGTGACGGACGCCGCCAATGCGTTAGTGTCGCAGCGCTTTCTGCTGCCGGAGGATGTCGCGACCTACGTCACACCGGCCACGTTGATGGTCATTCCTGCCAATCCCTAAGCCCAGATGATCGGGTGTCGTGGACGCCCGTCTATGGCTCGATCCAGGGCGAAGCCGAAGAGCCGCTATCGACCGGATGGCGGCCACACCGAGCGACGGAAGAAGACGGCAATGCTGCCGAGGTCGCCAACAGTAACCGGTGCGGCTTATCGCGGGTCGCCGCCTTCCGGCTCGGTCGGCTTGCGTGTTCACCACTCGAGGGAGGAATACATGTCTGCCAAGGATAAATTTCGGCCATTCAAAACGGTCCTGCCCACCGCTGCCATCGCCGGCGCAATGCTCGGCGGGGGTGCACCTGTGGAGGCCCGCGTTGCGACGATCGTCATCGACTCTCCCGCATCGGTGGCCTGTGGCGGCGCTACGATCGGCACCGTCGGGCCCTATGTCACGCTGAGTGGACGCGTCTTTGGGGAACTCGATCCGAACGCATAATCAAGTCCAACTTGGGAAAGGGAGGGAATGAACATGCGCCGTAGCAAAAGTAAGCTATTCAACTATCTGCTCTCGGTAGCCGCTGTCACCTGTGCGGCTGTCAGCTGGAGTTCACCGAGTGACGCGTTCGTGCAGCAGTTCGTCGTCGATCAGACAGCTACCGTCAACTTTACGCCGATTCCATTGGGCACCTCAGTCCCCGGCCCCGCAACGTCCTATACGGTGTACCAGGGCCGGATATTTGGTGCGCTCGATCCTCATAGTCACCATAATACGATCATTACCGATATCGACTACGCGCCTATAACCGCGGGCAAGGTTGGCTATATTGCTAGCTTTCAGATTGTCACGCCGACTAACCCCGCTGAGCGCAGCGGACTGCTGATCTACGAGGTCTCGAACCGTGGGGGCAACGCGATCTCCACGACCGCATTGGTACAGGGTGCGACTTACGTGCAAAGCGGTTGGCAAGGCGACCTCTTGGCGGAGTGCTCGCTGCCTGTGCCGGCGCCGTATCCATGCGTCGATCTGAATACGGGACCTTATGGCACGCTCAATACCACCACCGGGGCCTTCACCCCTCCGACGGTGCCTGTCATTGCGGGCACGACGCAGTTGACGAGTTATGTCATTCAGGTTCCGGTGGCGACCACTGATGGTAAGACACCGAACGGAACCAATACCATCACCGGTCCGGTGTACTCGCACATCTCGCCGGGTACGACCGGTAGCACAGCACAACTGATCATCGGCAATTCTCCCGACGTCGGTAGCCCGTTTACGCCGTACCAACCGGCAAGCTTGGACACGAGTCAAGCTACGCTCTGGAGCGAAACATCTCAGCCTCTTGGAGGCGTGGATATCGACAAGACGACTATTCCGAGCAGCGCCTGGTCTTGGGCATACTGCCCAAGCGGGTCACCTGGTACGCCAAACACGACGTGGATTTGCTTGAACGGCGCCACGTTCGATCCAAACCAGCTGTATGAGATTGTTTTCAAGGCGGCGAACCCGTTGGTGCTTGGGATCGGCTATGCCGCGACGCGAGATCTTGTCTCGTTCCTTCACCACGAGACGATTGCGCCAGGTGGCGGTTCAACCCGATCTCTGGAACGGTCACCAAGACGCTGGGCATCGGTTCGTCGCAGTCCGGCGCGTTTCTCCGGGCATTGACCTTCTACGGGATGAACGAGGACGAAGACCGCCGCATTGTGTTTGATGGCATCTGGCCGATGATCGACGGCCGGATGCTGTGGCTGAACGAGCGCTTTGCGCAACCGACCGTTCTTCTCCAGCTCTACATGGGCGGCGAGGAAGCACCGGTCTGGTGGGCGGACTTCCCGAACGAGGCCCGTCATCTTCCTCGCAATGGCCTCCTCCATCGCTGCACAACGACCCATACCTGCCCGGAGGTCATGTCGACCTTCGGTGAG
>DASXMA010000111.1:0-22844 GCA_036495965.1 Mycobacterium sp. | reverse complement strand
GCGCGGCCAACTCGGTGATCAAGTGGGTCCGCGAGCAGGGCGGCACGATCCCCGACATGCTCGGCGAGATCGTCGACGGCATCTCGGCCGCGGGCGGGACCCCGCTGGTCGTCGGGATCGTCGCCCACGGTGAAGCCGAGGTACTCGGTGTCATCCACCTCAAGGACGTGGTCAAGCACGGCATGCGTGCACGTTTCGACGAGATGCGCACGATGGGTATCCGCACGGTGATGATCACCGGTGACAATCCGTTGACCGCCAAGGCGATCGCCGACGAGGCCGGCGTCGACGACTTCCTGGCCGAGGCCACTCCGGAAGACAAGCTGGTGCTGATCAAACGTGAGCAGGAAGGCGGCCGTCTGGTCGCGATGACTGGGGACGGCACCAATGATGCGCCGGCGCTGGCCCAGGCCGACGTTGGGGTAGCGATGAACACCGGCACCACCGCGGCCAAGGAAGCCGGCAACATGGTGGATCTGGACTCCGACCCGACCAAGCTCATCGAGATCGTCGAAATCGGCAAGCAGCTGTTGATCACTCGCGGGGCACTGACGACGTTCTCGATCGCTAACGACATCGCCAAGTATTTCGCGATCATCCCGGCGATGTTCGTGGCGATCTTCCCGGGACTGGACCTGATCAACGTCATGCGGCTGCACAGTCCGCAATCGGCGATCCTGTCCGCGGTCATCTTCAACGCGGTCGTCATCGCCGCCCTGATTCCGTTGGCGCTCCGCGGCGTTCGGTATACGCCCAGTCGTGCATCGAAACTGCTCAGCCGCAACCTCTACGTCTACGGCCTGGGCGGCATCGTCGCCCCGTTCGTCGGGATCAAACTCATCGACTTGCTGGTTCAACTGCTCCCCGGGATGGCCTGAGATGAAATTTGGAAACGTAATTCGCCAACACTGGGCCGCGTTGCGCGCGCTGCTCGTCTTCACCGTGATCCTCGGTTTTGGCTACCCGCTGCTCATTTGGCTGATCGCGTTCATACCCGGGCTGCACGACAAGGCGGAGGGCTCGATCATTACCGCGGGCGGCAAACCGGTCGGCAGCAAGCTGATTGGCCAGCTGTTCACCGACTCCGCCGGCAACCCGCTGCCACAGTACTTTCAAAGCCGGCCATCGGCCGCAGGCAGCAACGGATATGACCCGACATCGAGCGGCGGCAGCAACCTGGGACCCGAAAGCGTCGTCGACACCCCAGGCGATCCAGCCAAGTTGGCCGCCGGCGCCAGTGCATCCGACGCCGGGTTCAAGCCGAGCCTGCTCACGCAGGTGTGTTCGCGCAGTTCATCGATCGGCCAACTCGAAGGAGTCGACGGATCACGCCCGTTCTGCACCGGTGGCGGCGTAGGGGCCGTGCTGTCGGTGATCGGCCCCCATGATTCGCGCGGCAACGTCGCTCACCCGACCAGAGTCGTCAGCGTCAACGAGCCGTGCAGCACGACACACCAGCCTTTCCTGGACTTCTACGAAGGTGTTCGCGTTGAGTGCGCGAAATTCGGCGAGGATTACTCGATCGGCCAGATCGTGCCCATCCGCGGGGCCGCATCGGCTGATCCGCGGGTTCCGGCGGACGCCGTCACTGCCAGCGGCAGCGGCCTGGATCCGAATGTCTCACCGGCCTATGCCGACATCCAGGTCTCCCGCGTGGCCAAGGCCCGGCATGTATCTCCGGAGCAGATACGTGAGGTCGTCGCGCAGTACCGCAATGGCCGCACCCTTGGCTTCTTCGGTGAGCCGACGGTGAACGTGCTGGAACTTAATCTGCAACTCGATCACAAGTATCCGGTCACCAGCTAGCGTCATGGGGGGATGATGGTTGACGTGAACGACGTCGGCCCTCCGGACCACCCTCCCAAGCGCGGGGAGCTACGCATCTACCTCGGTGCGGCTCCGGGTGTCGGCAAAACGTACGCGATGCTCGGAGAGGCACACCGGCGTCTGGAACGTGGCACCGACCTGGTGGCCGCGGTGGTCGAGAGCCATGGCCGCCGGAAAACCGCTGAGCTGCTTGAAGGCATCGAGATCATTCCGCCCCGGTACATCGAATATCGCGGCACCAGCTTCGCCGAACTCGACGTGCCAACCGTGCTGGCACGGCATCCGCAGGTGGTCCTGGTCGACGAACTCGCCCATACCAATACGCCGGGCAGCAAAAACCCAAAACGGTGGCAGGACGTCGAGGAGTTACTCGACGCGGGGATCACCGTGATCTCCACGGTCAACATTCAGCACCTGGAAAGCCTCAACGACGTGGTCGCCCAGATCACCGGCATCGAACAGCAGGAGACGATGCCAGACTCCATCGTGCGGCAGGCCTCACAGGTCGAACTCATCGACATCACGCCGGAGGCGCTGCGCCGCAGGCTATCCCACGGCAACGTCTACGCACCGGAAAGGATCGACGCGGCACTGTCAAATTACTTCCGCCGCGGAAACCTCACGGCACTAAGGGAATTGGCGCTGTTATGGCTGGCCGACCAGGTGGACACCGCGTTGGCCAAGTACCGCGCGGAGAACAAAATCACCGATATGTGGGAAGCCCGCGAGCGAGTCGTGGTGGCGGTCACCGGTGGTCCCGAATCGGAGACATTGGTGCGACGGGCATCCCGCATTGCGTCGAAGTCCAGTGCCGAGCTGATGGTAGTGCACGTCATACGCGGTGACGGGCTGGCCGGCGCGTCGGAGCGCAGGATGGGCAAGGTTCGTGAGCTGGCGAACAGCCTGGACGCTTCGGTGCATACCGTGGTTGGTGACGACGTGCCCACGGCACTTCTGGATTTCGCCCGCGAGAACAACGCCACCCAGCTGGTGATCGGCACGTCTCGCCGGCCCCGGTGGGCGCGCATCTTCGAGGAGGGTATCGGTGCGGCCATTGTGCAGCGGTCCGGCAAGATCGACGTGCACATCGTCACCCATGACGAATCAAAGCGCGGCTTTCACATAGGGTCACTCGCGCCCCGCCAGCGACGCGTTGCGTCCTGGCTGGCAGCGTTTATCGTCCCATCGGCCATCTGTGCGGTCACGGTGACCATGCTGGACCCGTATCTGGACACCGGTGGCGAGAGCGCATTGTTCTTCGTCGGGGTGCTGCTGGTGGGCTTGTTGGGAGGCGTTGCCCCGGCAGCGCTTTCGGCGGTGCTGTCCGGGTTGCTGCTGAACTACTACCTGATAGCTCCGCGGCACAGCTTCACCATCGCCGAACCCAACAGCGCCATCACCGAGTTGGTGCTACTGCTGATCGCGGTCGCGGTCGCGGTCCTGGTGAACTTCGCGGCCAATCGTGCGCGGGAAGCACGGCGCGCCTCCCAAGAGGCCGAACTGCTGACGCTGTTCGCCGGGTCGGTGCTACGTGGCGCCGACCTCGAGACGCTGCTCGAACGTGTGCGGGAGATCTACTCGCAGCGCGCGGTCAGCATGCTGCGGGAGCCCAGCGAGGATGACCGCGCCAGCGGAAAGAAGAGCTACGTTGTCGCCTGTGTGGGCAAAGATCCTTGTGTGACCGTTGATTCCGCTGACACCGCGATCGAGGTCGGCGACGACGAGTTCTGGATGCTAATGGCCGGCAGGAAGCTTTCGGCACGCGACCGCCGGGTACTTACCGCGGTGGCCAAACAAGCCGCAGGTCTGATCAGGCAGCGCGAACTGGCCGAAGAAGCCAGCCGGACCGAGGCGATCGTACGGGCCGACGAGCTGCGCCGCTCGCTGCTCTCGGCGGTCAGCCACGATCTGCGCACACCGCTGGCGGCGGCCAAGGTCGCGGTATCCAGCTTGCGCGCCGAAGACGTCGCCTTCTCGCCCGAGGACACCGCCGATTTGCTGGCCACCATCGAAGAGTCCGTCGACCAGCTGACCGCGTTGGTCGGAAACCTGCTCGATTCCTCGCGTCTGGCCGCCGGCGTGGTTCGCCCGGATCTGCACCGGGTGTATCTCGAGGAAACGGTGCAACGCGCACTGGTCAGCATTGGCAAGGGCGCCACCGGCTTTTACCAACCCGCCATCGATCGCGTCAAGGTCGACGTCGGTGATGCCGTGGCGATGGCCGACGCCGGGCTACTGGAACGGGTCCTTGCCAACCTGATCGACAACGCCCTGCGGTACGCGCCCAACAGCATCGTAAGGGTCAACGCGGGACCGGTGGGCGATCGCGTCCTGATCAATGTCATCGACGAGGGCCCCGGCATCCTGAAAGGCACCGAGGATCAAATCTTTGAAGCCTTCCAACGGCTGGGTGATCACGACAACACCACCGGTGTGGGGCTGGGGATGTCGGTGGCACGCGGCTTCGTCGAAGCCATGGGAGGCACTATCGCGGCCAGCGATACCCCGGGCGGCGGACTCACCGTCGTGGTGGATCTGGCCGCCCCACCACAGATTGCTGCGCGATGACCCGGGTATTGGTGATCGACGACGAGCCGCACATCCTGCGGGCGCTGCGAATCAACCTGTCAGTGCGGGGCTACGAGGTCATCACCGCCTCGACCGGTGCCGGTGCGCTGCGCGCGGCCGCTGAGCACAAGCCTGACGTGGTGATCCTCGACCTCGGCCTGCCCGACATTTCGGGTATCGAGGTGCTCGGTGGTCTGCGCGGCTGGCTCACGGCGCCGGTGATCGTGTTGTCGGCGCGCACCGATTCATCGGACAAGGTCGAGGCGCTGGATGCCGGCGCCGACGACTACGTCACGAAACCGTTTGGGATGGACGAGTTCCTGGCCCGGCTGCGCGCCGCGGTCCGCCGCAATGCCGCAGCGTCCGAAATGGACCAGCCGGTTGTCGAAACCGAGGCGTTCACGGTCGATCTGGCCGCCAAGCGAGTTACCAAGGACGGTGTTGAGGTGCATCTGACCCCGACCGAATGGGGCATGCTCGAGGTGCTGGTCCGCAATCGGGGCAAGCTGGTGGGCCGCGAGGAACTCCTCAAAGAGGTTTGGGGGCCGGCGTATGCCACCGAAACCCACTACCTGCGTGTGTATCTGGCGCAGCTGCGGCGCAAACTCGAGGATGACCCGTCGCATCCCAAACACCTGTTGACCGAGTCGGGTATGGGCTACCGCTTCGAGGCCTAGCCGCCGATCGACGTGTACAACTCATCGGCCTAGGCGCAGTGCCAGGAAGTACTCGTGCTGTCGGGTGCGGTCGACGGTATAGCCAATTGCCTTTCTGATGCCATCAGTATCGTATTCCAACCAGCGCTCGGTGCGCTGGCGCTCAAATTCGGTCCAGGACGCCACGGTGAACCTTTCGAGAAACGTGTCGGGTTGTCCGACACTGTGATACAGCCGCCAACTGTGGCCACCCGTTCGCAACCGTGACTGCCTCACCGCACGCATCGCCTCGGTGAAGTCGTGCAGGTTCTCGGCCGGAACTCGGTAGCGGACGGTTACCAGCACCGGTCCGTCCCCAGGACATGGTTCAAAGACGAGCGTCGGTGACGGCCAGGCGGTGGAAATGTCGACGCTCAGCGTCCCGGTGCACGGCCGCAACGGAAGCACGACAACGCTGAGGGCAACAACGCCCAGCATCACCGCCGAGCCCAGCAGCGCGATGTGGAGCCCCTCCCGCGTGGCGACGGCACCCCAGACATAGGAACCGATTGCCTGCGATCCCGTAGCGACCAGCAGATACACCGCCAATCCGCGGGCCATGACCCATCGCGGCAACGACAGCTGCGCTGCAGCGTTCAACGTTGTCAACGTAATCAGCCACGACATCCCCGACAACACCAAGATGGGCGCCGCAGCAGCGAATGGCAACCAGTCCATCGCCAGCGGCGCAGAACCGTACACGGCGGCAGACCCCGCCAGCAGCACGTTGTCGGACACTTTCTGGCGTAACCGTGTGGCAAATACAACAGAGAGGACGGCCCCCAAACCGATGGCCGCTAGCGCCACACCATAGCCACTGGCTCCCAGGTGCCATCTGCGGGCGGCAGCCACCGGCAACAACGCCAACACGGCCGAGGCCGGAAACAGGAAGAGGACCGCACGCAACAGGATCCTGCAGAAGATGGGATTGTTAGCAACGTAGAGCAGTCCGCTGATGATGGCTTGGCCGAAATGTTCTCGCTCGATCGGCGCGAATTGCTTGGGCCGTTTCCACGCCAGCAGGGCAAATATCACTGCCGCAAACGACAATGCATTGATCGCGAAAGCTGCTGCGGGTCCGGATAAGGCGACCACAACACCGCCGATTGCCGGTCCAATCGCTCGGGCGGCATTACCCGAGACACTGCCCAAAGTCGAGGCCGCCGGTATCTGCTCACGCGGGACAACCTCTGGCTGTATCGCCTGCCAGGCCGGTGCGGCGAGTGCAGAAGCGGAGCCAATGGCCACGGTAAACATCAACAGCGACGTTGGGCCAAGCCGGCCGAGGTATGTCAGCACTGCCAGAGCCAGCGCCACCAGCACCGCATATGACTGAAGAAATATCAGCAACCGCCGCCGGTCAAACAGATCGGCGAGCACGCCCGCGAACAATCCAAACACCAGTGTCGGCCCAAGACTCGCCGTCTGGACCAATGCCACGATGACGTCACTGCTGTGCTTCTCCACCAAAAACCACTGGGCCGCTACACTTTGCATCCACGTCCCGATGTTGGAGACGAAACTCGCAATAAACAGGTAGCGGTACACGCGACTGCGCAGCGGTGCCCATGCCGACGGTTGCCCAGCGTCGGCGCGCTCCTGACTTTGAATCACTGAACCGATGATCGACAGCCCATCTGCTCGGCCGGTTCGCAACAACCAAGCCGACCGGCGCCACCCGACGCCGCAACGATGAGCGGCGTAGGCAAAGGCAGCCGAAGAGTGACACCTGACATACGGGCAACGCCTTTCGCGTCGTGCAGGGATTAGAAGTCTAAAACAATTGCCCAATTCAGGCGCGCGCGGTGCTCCGGTGCGAATCAACCGACGTTCTCGCTCACAGCCGGACAAAGGGTGTCACCTGTCCGAGAGACGCGTGTGACGGATGTGGCCTATTCGGCGATCGACAGCACAATGCCGTCCAGAATGTCGTGTTCGCTGACCGTCAGCTCATCGATGCCGGCCCGGGTGTGTAGCTCCCGCGCCAATTCCTCGACCACGATCGCGCCGCCTCCGATCACGTCCGCGCGGCCCTCGTGCATCGGCGGCAGCGCCGCGCGCTGGGATCGCGTCATGCCGATCAGCCGCTCGCAGACCGCCAGCAGATCGTTGCTGGCAACGCGCGAAAGGTGAATGGCCGCAGCGTCATACGCCGTCATATTGTGGGCCAGCGCAGACAGCGTGGTCATCGTCCCGGCCAGCCCGACCCAGGTTCGGGCTCCTTTGACGGGCACCGCGCGCAGCGCGACGTCGAGCCGCTCGCGCACCACCTGGCGAGCGGCCGCCACTTCGTCCGGTGTCGGCGGGTCCGAGTGCAGGCAGCGTTCGGTCAGCCGGACACAACCGATGTCGGCCGAGTAGCTGGCCACCACTCCGTCTCCAGCTGATCCCCCGCCGACCACGATCTCGGTCGAGCCGCCGCCCAGGTCGACGACGACGAAAGGACCTCGTGCACTGTCCAATTCGCCGACCGCACCGCGGAACGACAGTTCGGCCTCGTCGGCTCCGGTGATCACCTCCGCAACCGCGCCGGGTAGCACAGCACCCAGCACGTCGGCCGTCATCGCAAAGAAGACATCACGATTGGCGACATCGCGCGCGGCCGAGGTGGCAACCATCCGCACCCGCTCGACGTTGTGGGTCCTCAGCAGTGCGGCGTAGTCGGCCAGTGCGGCCCTGGTTCGGTCGAGTGCGTCCGAAGCAAACTGGCCGGTTGCGTCGACACCCTGCCCCAGCCGCACGATCCTTGTCTCGCGATGCACATCACGCAGCTTCCCATCTTCCGCGTCGGCGATCAGCAACCGAATCGAGTTGGTACCGCAGTCGATAGCGGCGAGCCGCCTCACCACTGTCCCGCCACTAAAACCGAGGCCATCGCCGGCTCGCCGGCCAGGATCGCCAACGCCTCATCGCCGAGCGGATTCACTCCCCGGCCCTTGGCAAGCGAATGCGCGATCAGCACGTGCAGGCACTTGACCCGGTCCGGCATGCCTCCAGCGGAGAACGTTGTTCCCAGCGACTCGATCGCGTCACGCTCGGCCAGATAGGACTCGTGCGCCCGCCGATACCCCGCCGCCAGTGCCGGGTCGTGCTTCAGCCGCTCCGTCATCTCGCGCATCAGTCCCGTTGTCTCCAGCCCGCTCGCGGCCGCTGTGAGCACCGGGTGGGTGAGGTAGTACAACGTCGGAAACGGTTTGCCGTCAGGAAGTTTCGGCGCGGTCTTCACCACGCCGGGTTCACCGTCGGGGCAACGGTAGGCGATCTCCAGCACCCCGCGCGGCTCGCGGCCGAGCTGGCGCGCCACCGCTTCCAGGTCTGCACGATCAACCACCGGGAGCCGTGGGGGTCGGCGGAGCCGGCGGCACAGAACCGGATGGTCCCGGCTCTCCCGGCGCGGGCGGGGGGACGTTGGCCGGTGGCAGGTGCGGGGCGTCGGCGATGGTATGCCACAGCGCGGTGTACCACGGGTCGCTGCTGGCGGGTTTGGCCGTATCCGATCCCGGCTGCGGGGTCGCCGCCGTTGCCGGAAGCTGGACTTGGAACGGGGTGTCTCCCGGCTTCACGAAGCCGAGGCGCTCGCGGGCCTGCGCCGCAATGTAGGCCGGGTCACCGAGCTTGACCTTCTTCTGATCGAGGTCGGCGATCTGGCGCCGCAGCGCGGCTTCGCTCGCGGCCAACTGATTCATCTCGGTGCGCTGCGCGAAGTAAGTGCGCACCGGGCCGGCGATGGTCAGCGTCAGCACGCAGATAACCGCGGCCAGTACCGCTGCCCGGCGCGCGGTGAATCCCAGCCGCTGGTCCGACCGCTGCTCGACGGATTCGGCGAGCTGCCGCTTGATGGGTTCGACGACGTGCTCGCGCAGCGTCCGCGTCGAGTTGCGGGTGGCGTGCGTTGCGGTTTGGGAGGACTTGGCGGGCCCAGAGGGCCCAGAAGTCCCAGTGGATCGACGGCGCCGAGCCGAATCGCCGGCTTTCCCCGGGCGTGGTGCCGGGGAGCGGCGCTTCGGATCTGGGCGTTTCGCTTCGGCCATCGCAGATTCAGCCGCGTTTCGGGTTGGCTGTCAAACTATTTCGCCTCCAGCGCGAATCGCGGGAAAGCCAGATCGCCCGCGTAGCGGGCGGCGTCGCCGAGCGCCTCCTCGATCCGCAGCAGCTGATTGTATTTGGCGACGCGTTCGCTTCGGGCAGGCGCGCCCGTCTTGATCTGACCGCTGCCGACAGCCACGGCCAGGTCGGCGATCGTGGTGTCTTCGGTCTCGCCACTACGGTGGCTCAGCATCGTGCGGTACCCACTGTGGTGAGCCAGCGCGACGGCGTCGAGCGTCTCGGTCAGCGTCCCTATTTGGTTCACCTTGACCAACAACGCGTTTGCCACGCCTTTTTCGATGCCGTCCTCGAGCCGCTCAGGATTGGTGACAAAGATGTCGTCACCGACGACCTGCACCCGGTCACCGATCGACGCCGTCAGGGCCGCCCAACCGTCCCAATCATCTTCGGAGAGTGGGTCTTCGATGGACACCAGCGGATAGGAGCCGAGCAGGCCGCCGTAGAACTCGGTCATCTGCTCAGCGCTGCGGATGGTGCCCTCGAAGGCGTAGCCGGTCCCGTCCGTGTAGAACTCGGTGGCCGCCGCGTCGAGGGCCAAGGCCACATCGACACCGGGTTTCAAGCCGGCCGACTCGATGGCCGAGCTGATCAAGTCCAGAGCTGCGGTAGTTCCGGCCACGTCGGGGGCGAAACCACCCTCGTCCCCCAGCCCGGTGCTCAGCCCCTGTTTCTTCAGCACCGATTTCAGCGCGTGGTACACCTCGGCACCCCAGCGCAGCGCCTCACCGAAGTTGGGCGCGCCGATCGGCGCCACCATGAATTCCTGAATGTCGACGGCGGTGTCGGCGTGCGCACCGCCGTTGAGGATGTTCATCATCGGCACCGGCAAAATGTGCGCATTCGGCCCGCCGAGATAGCGGAACAGCGGCAGCCCGGCAGAATCGGCGGCCGCTTTGGCGACGGCAAGCGAGACGCCCAGGATCGCGTTGCCGCCGAGCCGGGACTTGTCCGGGGTCCCGTCGAGGTCCACCAACGCCTGGTCGACCAACCGCTGATCGTCTGCGTTGAGTCCGATCACCGCCGGGCCGATCTCGTCGAGCACGGCTTGCACTGCCTTTTGCACACCCTTGCCGCCGTAACGCTCGCCGCCGTCACGCAGCTCGACCGCCTCGTGTTCCCCGGTCGACGCGCCGGACGGCACCGCCGCACGGGCAAACGTCCCATCAATCAGAGCTATTTCGACCTCGACCGTTGGGTTGCCGCGAGAATCGAGGATCTCGCGCGCCCCGACCTGCTCGATAATCGGCACTAGGTTCTCCTTGCGTGTCAGCTGATGCCGGTCTGTCTTTAGCGTAAAACCTGGGTCAGCGATACATCCTGCTACAGCGGGTGACCTGCCGCGTAGGCGGTCGCCCAGTCTCGAACGGCCCGCGCGTAAATGCCGGAGTTGTTGTAGGCGCGCAACGCAGTTATCCACCCTCGGGGTGTCGCGAGATCCTTTCCGCGCCAACACAAATAACCCGCTGCCGCAAGCGCTGCGTCATCGATGTTGTCCGGGCTGACGACGCCGTCGTTGTGGGCGTCGACCCCGTACAACCGCCATGTCTCGGGAATGAACTGCATCGGCCCCATCGCCCGCACCAACCCGACACCATGATCCGAGCCACCTGGGGCATCTTCCTCGGCGTCGACGATGCGGAGGGTGCCGCCGCTGCCGTCTAGACGAACACCTCGAATAGGGGGGCTCACATCACCGTTGGGCGCCAGCGTTGCGCCCCGGTACGTACCGTGATGGCTCTCGACCTGGCCGATGCCCGCCAGCGTGGTCCACGCAATATGGCACCTCGGGTTCTCGACCTCGGCGACCCGGGCGGCATACGCGTAGGCCTCCAGCGCGATGACCGGAATCTCTAAGGTCGCCGACCGTTGCTGCGCCCATTCACGCAACTGGTCCGCGGGCCGGCCGCTGGCATGGGTATCTACCGGCGGCACCGCCTCCCCGGCCGGCGGCGGCACGCCGTCGGGGATGAAAAGGCTGAGCTGCCAGGTACAGCTGGACGCCATGAGCATTGCGGTCGCGCCGATCACAGCGGCCGCGCGCAACCAACGCCTCGGCGACACCACGCTCCCCTCAAACTGCCCTACACCAACTTCGCCCATGATCATCGTCCCATGAGTTTCCGCACTATCCGGTCGCTTCGGGGACCAACCGCACCGACGCGCCGCAATTTCAGCTAATTATCGATTAGCTGCTGGCAACATTAGCTAGCAAGGTTAGAACCATGCCGACCACTCGCGCTGGCAACTTCACCGGGTACGTTACCCGCCCACGCGTGCTGGTTGGGCAAACACCGAAATCATCGCTGATAAGGAAAGGCCCTGAGTCTCACCGGCCTCAGCGCCGGCCCCCGCGCTTCCTCGAGCCTGGACCGGACCCTTTGGACGCGGCAGCGGGCTCGTCGTCGGCTTCGTCGACGTTGTCCTCAGCCTCATCGCCAGCCTCATCCTCAGCCTCAGCGCCGGCCGCGTCCTCAGCCTCATCGGCGTCCTCGGCGGTGTTGTCCGGCGGGCCCGACGTTCCATCGACCGCCGAGCCGGCTGAGGGCCAGTGTTCGCGCCACTCCTGCTCGGTAACCTCGCCCAGCGGGGCTACATCGAACTCCTCGGGAACGCTGTCGCCGCGGCGCGTCGCCGCTATTGCCCTCTCAACGCCGCGAACCGTGTCCACGAACTCCAAAACCGCTGTACGCAAACAGCTTTCCGTATCGATAGCAGCCGACACGGCGATTGCGGTGATCTCGGTGGGGATCAAGTCGACTGGCAGCCCGGCCTTTTCGGCACGTTGAATAACCTTCTGCGCCAGCGCCAATGAAGGCTGTCCGGTATGAACTTCGTCCATCACGGAGGTCCGCGGTTTTTCGGCCGCCTTGCGCTCTTCCCATTGTGCCAACTGGTCCTCAAGCGAAATGGACTGGCCCGCAAGCACTCCCGGTACCCGATTGCCCAGCTTTCGCATCAGTGCGACGGCGACGTCATCGACGGTGAAGGAGTGCTGCGGCGCGTCCTCGGCGATCCGGGCGTGGAAGAGAACCTGCAGTAACACGTCGCCCAGTTCCTCACGCAGCTGGTCGGCGTTGCCGCCGCGGACCGCGTCCAGCAGCTCGTAGGTCTCCTCGAGCAGGAATCTGCGCAATGAGTCATGGGTTTGCTCGCTTTCCCAGGGTCCGGCGGTGCGCAGTTTGTCCATCAGCGCGACGGCGTCAACCAATCGTTCGCCGCGCGGGGTATCCGGCGCCGAAATCAACCGGGCTCCGGCGGCGAGTCGAGCGGTGACGGCGGGATGGTCAGGGTCCGACGACAGCAACACCGGAGCGTCGTCTCCGGTGTCCACCGGCCGCGCCGCCGGCAGTGACCACGGCACCGCGACGGGCATCTCCTCGGTGTATTGCACCTCACCGCTGAGGTGCTCGATCGCTTCGACAGGCACCAGCGACGGGCGGCGGGGGTCGAACAAGACGACGATCATCGCGCTTGCCGCTCCTCACTGGACATCGCTGCAGGCTGTGACATTTGCCCCGCTCCTCCTCGGGCCGATACTCGGCCCGCATCGTCGCTGGGCGGCGAACTCGTTATACCAATATCTTGCTGTGGTTTGCCTTGCAGTGCCGTCACCACGTTGGCCACCATTTGGACCAACTCGACATCGCGGATGCGCGGCGCGCCGACGCCTCCGGCTCGCGGAATCGGAACCTGGACGGCGGCGGTGGTGGCGCGGTAGTGCGCGCCCGGATACATCCTCTTGAGCCGCACCTGAGCCGAATCTAGCAGCGTTATCGGCGACAACCGCACGGTCGCCGCGGACGCAGCCGATACTTCGGTGACGCCGGCGGCACGACACAGCAGCCGCAGTCGCGCCACCGCCACCAGCCGCTGGGCGGGTTCGGGCAGCGCCCCGTAGCGGTCGGTAAGCTCCTCGACAACACCGCTGATGGCCGCGTCGTCGGTCGCGGCGGCCAACCGCCGATAGCCCTCCAGTCGGAGCCGGTCGCTTGGGATGTAGTCAGGCGGCAGGTGCGCGTCGACCGGCAAGTCGATCCGCACATCCTTGGGCTCCTCCCGGGCGGTGACCGTCTCTCCGTCGGCGGCCGCCCGGTAGGCCTCTACTGCCTCGCCCACCAGTCGCACGTACAGGTCGAACCCGACGCCGGCGACATGCCCCGACTGCTCGACACCCAGCACATTGCCGGCGCCGCGGATCTCGAGGTCCTTCAGCGCGACGGCCATGCCCGCGCCCAATTCGTTGTTTTGCGCGATGGTCGCCAACCGGTCGTAGGCCGTCTCGGTCAGCGGCACGTGCGGTGGATAAAGAAGGTAGGCGTAGCCGCGTTCCCGGCTGCGGCCGACCCGGCCGCGCAGCTGGTGCAGCTGCGACAGCCCGAAGGTGTCGGCGCGCTCGACGATGAGCGTGTTGGCGTTGGAGATGTCCAGCCCGGTCTCCACGATCGTGGTGCACACCAGGATGTCGTATTCGCGGTTCCAGAATCCCTGCACGGTCCGCTCCAGCAGGTCCTCGGGCATCTGCCCGTGCGCGACGACGACCCGCGCCTCGGGGACCAGCTCGCGCACCCGGGCGGCGGCACGATCGATGGAGCTGACCCGGTTATGCACATAGAAGGCCTGCCCGTCGCGCATCAGCTCCCGGCGCAGCGCGGCGGCGACCTGCTTCTCGTCGTTGGGGCCAACGTAAGTCAGCACCGGGTAGCGCTCTTCGGGCGGCGTCAGGATCGTCGACATCTCGCGGATCCCGGCCAGGCTCATTTCCAGGGTGCGCGGGATCGGGGTCGCGCTCATGGTCAGCACGTCGACGTGGGTGCGCAGCGACTTGATGTGCTCCTTGTGTTCGACCCCGAACCGCTGCTCCTCGTCGACCACGACAAGGCCGAGATCTTTCCAGCGCACTCCGGTCTGCAGCAGCCGATGCGTGCCGATCACGATGTCCACCGACCCGTCGGCCAGGCCATCGATCACGGCGCGAGACTCGGTGGCGTCGGTGAACCGGGACAACCCCTTGACGACTACCGGGAACCCGGCCATCCGCACGCCGAACGTTTGCAAATGCTGGTCGGCCAACAGCGTGGTGGGCACCAGTACGGCGACCTGTTTACCGTCCTGCACCGCTTTGAACGCCGCCCGTACCGCGATCTCGGTCTTGCCGTAGCCGACGTCGCCGCAGACCACCCGGTCCATCGGAATCGGCTTCTCCATGTCGGCCTTGACCTCGATGATCGCGGTGAGCTGGTCGACGGTCTCGGTGAAACCGAACGCGTCCTCCATCTCGGCCTGCCACGGGGTGTCCGGCCCGAACGGGTGTCCGGGGCTGGCCTGCCGTTTGGCGTACAGCGACACCAATTCGCCGGCAATCTCTCGGACCGCGCGGCGCGCCTTGGTCTTGGTGTTGGCCCAGTCGCTGCCGCCGAGCCGGCTCAGCGCCGGCGCTTGCCCGCCGACATACCGCGACAGCTGGTCCAGCGAATCCATCGGGACATACAGCTTGTCGGCTTGCTGGCCCCGCTTGCTCGAGGCGTATTCCAGCACGAGGTATTCGCGGCGGGCGCCGCCGACGGTGCGCTCGACCATCTCCACGAACCGCCCGATGCCGTGCTGATCGTGCACCACCAGGTCGCCCGCCGTCAGCGCCAGCGGGTCGACGGTGTTGCGCCGCTTGGCCGCCAGCCGCTTGCCCTCCACGGCCATCGCCCGGTTGCCAGTCAGATCGGTCTCGGTGATGACGACCAGGTCGGCGCCGGGTATGACGACGCCGTCGTGCAGCGGGCCCTTGAGCACGCCGACAACGCCGGGCTTGGGCGCCGCGCCCGATTCCAGCATGGCGGCCGGGGTGTCAGATTCGGCCAGCCGCTCCACCACTCGGTGGGCAGTCCCGGTCCCGGCTGCGACCACCGCGGCGTACCCGCCGGTCGTGACGTGCGCGCGCAGCATCGCAAAGATGCTGTCGATGTCATGTTGATGTCCACGAGCCGACGGTGCCGCCCGGATATCCAGCTCCACGGTCGACTCGTCGGACAGCTGACTCAGCGTCCACCAGGGATGAGCGGAGCGCGCCGCCGCGGCTTGCACGTCGCCCAGCTCGGCGAACCCCGACCCACCCAGCTGCTGGACGTCGACGGGCACTTGATCTCCGTCACCGCCCAGGGCGGCGACCGACCACGACGCCTCGAGGAACTCACGGCCAGTCTTGATCAGGTCAGCCGCCCGGCTGCGCACCTTTTCCGGATCGCACAGCAGCACCGGGGTGCCCTTGGCCAGCTGATCGGTCAGCAGCACGTGGTCCCCGCTTTCCGTGGGCCGAAGCACCGGCAGCAGCGCCTCCATGCCGTCGACCGGGATGCCCTCAGCCAGCTTGGCCAGCATGTCGGTGAGGCTGCCGGTGATGGCGCCCTCGCCCGCGGGATGTCGTGCGGCCAGCTGGGCAGCCCGCGCCCGTACGTCGTCGCTGAGCAGCAGTTCACGGCACGCGACCGCGACCAGCGTGTCGACGTCGATCTCGGGAATGGAGCGCTGATCGGCGACCGCGAACATCCGCATTTCGGTGACCTCGTCGCCCCAGAACTCCACGCGCACCGGGTGTTCGGCGGTCGGGGCGAAAACGTCGAGAATCCCCCCGCGGACGGCGAATTCGCCGCGCCGGCCGACCATGTCCACCCGGGTGTAGGCCAGCTCGACCAGCCGGGCCACCACACCCTCGAAGCCGTCGCCGCCGTCAGCGCCGGTGTCATCGCCAACTGTGAGCGCCAGCGGTTCCACCAAGCCCAGCTGCGGTGTCATCGGCTGCAGCAGCGATCGGATCGTAGTCACCACCACCCGCAGAGGCGGGCCCAACCTGGTGTCGTCGGGATGGGCCAGCCGGCGCAGCACCATCAACCGGGTGCCGACGGTGTCGACACCGGGTGAAAGCCGTTCGTGCGGCAGCGTCTCCCAGGACGGGAAGACCGCCACTGCGTCACCGAACACGCTTTGCAGTTCGGCGGTGAGGTCGTCGGCTTCGCGCCCAGTGGCAGTGACCACCAGCAAGGGACCCAGTCGCGCCAGCGCGCTGGTGACGAACAACCGGGCGGTGGCCGGGCCGACCAGGCTCAATTCTGCGGGTCGAGCGGCCGCGCGCTCGATGAGCTGCTGGAAAGTCGGCGCGGTCAGCGCCAATTCAACGAGCCCCGCGATCGGGGTTTCTGGGCGAGGCCCCGGTGCGGTCATGATGAGGCCATTCTAGGGGCCCATCTGGGGGCACCGAACTTCGTCAAGATTGCGACCGGCGCCGTCAAAGGATCGTCAAGAAAGCCTCACCCGACTCTCATCGAGCGCACCTTGAAGTCATGACATTGCTCGATATCCTGCCGTCTCTTGGTCAGATGGCCCCGGTGCGGTTCGATCCTGCGATCTGGCCGGCCACTACGCATTCCGACGAGGAAGGCCGGCTGTGCGTCGGCGGCGTAGCGCTGACCGATATCGCCGATGAGTTCCGCACCCCGGCCTACGTCATCGACGAGTCCGACTTCCGGCACCGCGCCCGCCGCTACCGCAAGGCACTGCGCGGCTCCGCCGGTTTTGAGGTCGTCTATGCCGGAAAGTCGCTGCTGAGCACCGCGGTGGCGCGCTGGGCCCGCGAAGAGGGCCTCGGTGTCGATGTCTGCTCGGGCGGGGAGCTGGCCGTTGCCCTGGCCGGCGGAGTTGACCCGGCCCGCATCGTCATGCACGGCAACGCGAAGTCCCCCGACGAGTTGCGCGACGCGGTGCGTGTCGGGGTCGGGCGGATTGTGCTGGATTCCTGCATCGAAATCGCCTACCTCGCCGGCCTGGCGCGGCGGCGCCAACCAGTGCTCATCCGGGTGACGCCCGACATCGACATCCACGGACATCGCGCCGTCACCACCGGTATCAGCGACCAGAAGTTCGGGTTCACCCTCGACGGTGGCAATGCCGCCGACGCGGTGCAGCGGGTGCTGGCACACCCGATCCTCGACCTGGTCGGGTTGCACTGTCATATCGGTTCGCAGGTCACCGATGCGATCCTGTACGGCGAGGCCATCCACCGGATGATCGCCGCCATGGCCGACATCCGCGCCCGGCACGGCGTCATCCTCACCGAGCTCAACATCGGTGGCGGTCATGGCATCCCCTACGTCTCCGGCGATCGGGAGCTCAACCTCGACGAGCTGGCCGTTGTCATCGAGAACGCGCTGGACGAGGCTTGCGCCGCCGAACACTTCCCCCGACCGACCGTTGTGGTGGAACCGGGCCGCGCGATCAGCGGCCGGGCCGGTGTGACGCTGTACCGGGTGTGTTCGGTCAAGACGCAACCGGGTGGCCGCACTTTCGTCGCCGTGGACGGCGGTATGAGCGACAACCCGCGGGTGTCGTTGTACGGCGCGCAATACACGGTCGCGCTGGCCAACCGGCATTCGCTGGGAGCCAAGCAACGCGTCACCGTAGCCGGCCGGCACTGCGAAGCGGGCGACGAAATCGCGCGCGATATCGAGCTACCGGCGGACGTGCATCCCGGCGACCTGCTGGCCGTGGCCTGCACCGGTTCCTACCACCACAGCATGGCGTCGAACTACAACATGGTCTGCCGGCCGCCGCTGGTCGCGGTCAAGGATGGCCGGGCCCGCGAACTGATCCGTCGCGAAACGATCGTCGACCTGCTCTCGCGCGACTGCGGTTAACGCAGGCGGGGCGAGCTGTGCAGGAGTTCCTCCGTGGCCTCCCACAGCCTCGCCTCGCGAACCGGATCGTTCGCGAACGGCTTCACATCGCGCTCGTCGTCTTTGACGACGAATGCGCCGTCGCGCAGGTGCGACCAGTGGTCGTATAGGACGACCGACGCGAGTGCCGGACCGGAATGGGTCGGCGAGGATACGCCGGGGATTCGCTCGATGAGGCGCCCAATTCGTTGCATGGCCGGGCCGTGAGCCCTGCTCAGACCGGTGCCCGGCATGAATCCCGGCTCGAAGACAGACACATTGATCCCCGTTGGTGATCGGCGCTGCAGTTCGTGCGCGTAGTAGAGGATCGCGAGTTTGGAGTTGGCGTAGGCGATCCCGGCCTGCGCGAACGTTGCCGGCATGTCCTGGGCGGCGGGCCGGGCAAGCTCGATCGGATCCCGCCAATGCGCCGGCGGGACTTTGAGTATCCGGCGAAAGATGTTCTGGTGGTACGTGTTCGAACCCAGCAGAACGACGCGGGCGGGAGCGACAAACGAATCGAGAAGATCGCCGATGAGCGCAGCGTGCGCGAGGTAATTCACGGCGAATGTGAGTTCGTATCCGTCCGCGGAGGCATTGTGGGTGTCGGCGACCACGACGCCGGCGTTGGCCACCAATCCGCGCAGTGGGCGCACCGCGCCGGCGGCCAGCAGATCCTTCGCCCGCTTCCCCGCGTTGCGGACATCGGCCAGCCGGGCGAGGTCGCAACCGATCTCGTGCACTGTTGCCCCCGCGGCCCGAGCTGAGTCGGCCACCTCGGTCAGTGCTTGACCTGTTCTACCGACCAGCAGCAGGTCCGGACGTTCGGGCGCCGGGTGATTGGCGATCGCCAGCGTTGCGGCCTTTCCGAGCCCGCCCGTCGGCCCGGTGATCAACAGGGCGCCTGACGCGATCGAGTTCATGGTTCTCCGTTCGTCTTCGCGCGACTTTTCCTGCGCCCAGTCTCGGCCGGATTCGATGGGCCAGGCAGTCGTCCGGTTTTCGTAGGACCGCCAGGGCCAGGAAAGGCCGAGACAGGGCCCCATGAATCGCGCACAGTGGAGATATGGACTCGTGGGAGTTCGGCCGGACCTTGCGGCACTGGCGCGACCGCGTGAAACCAACAGCGGTCGGCGTCCCGGTGGGTGGACGCCGCCGCGCGGCGGGGCTGCGTCGGGAAGAGCTCGCCGGGCTGGCCGGAATTTCGGTCGACTACCTGACCAGGCTCGAACAAGGGCGAGCCACTTCGCCGTCGGTGCAGATCGTGGAGGCACTGGCCCGCGCTTTGCGCGTCTCCGACGCCGAACGAGACCTCCTTTTCCGCCTGGCCGGGCACGTGACGCCCGGACTCGGCGTCGTATCGTCGCGCATCACGCCGAGCGTGCAACGCCTGCTCGACCGTCTGGCCAACACCCCCGTCGCGGTCTATGACGCCTCCTGGACCCTCGTGGTCGCCAACGCGCCGTATCACGCGCTGATGGGGCAGACGACGAGCTGGCCGGGAATCGAACGCAACAGCGTCTGGCGCAACCTGGTCGGTCCCGGCACTCGCGCCGTCCACACCCCCGCCGAGCAAGCCGAATTCGAGGTTGGATTGGTCGCCGACCTGCGACTGACCGCGGCCCGGTATCCCGCCGATCAGCGGCTGAAGCAGCTGACTCGGGATCTCACGGCACACAGCCCGCGATTCGTCGAGCTCTGGGAATCCGGGGGCGCAGAGCCGCACCATGATTCCGGCCGACGCAAAACCCTCGACCACCCGGATGTCGGCCGCATCACCCTGGACTGCGACGTGCTCATAGTCGCCGGCGACGACCTGCGCATCATGATCTACACCGCCGAACCCGACACGGAAGACGCCGAGCGCCTCACCCTGGCGATCGTCCTCGGAACGCAGTCGCTGATCAACTGACTTCTACTCGTCCTGCAGCTTGGGATCGGCTTCCAGATGAGTCAGGCCATTCCACATCAGGTTGACCAGGTGCGCGGCGACCACTTCTTTCTTGGGCTCGCGGGTATCAAGCCACCACTGGGCCGTCATCGACACCGAGCCAACCAATGCCTGGGCGTACAGCGGCGCCAGATCGGGATCCAGGCCGCGGCGGGCGAAGTCGCCGGCCAGGATGGAGCTGACCTGGCTGACGGCGTCGTTGAGCAGGCTGGAATAAGTGCCCGAGCTGATCGCGGCCGGCGAGTCGCGGATCATGATCCGGAAGCCGTCGGTGCGTTCTTCGACGTAGGTGAGCAACGCCAGCGCGACCCGCTCGACCCGCACCCGGGACCGGTTGTTGGTCAGCGAAGAGGTGATGCCGTCCAGCAGCGCCGACATCTCACGGTCGACCACCACGGCATACAGACCTTCTTTGCCGCCGAAATGTTCGTAGACGACCGGCTTGGACACGTTGGCACGCTGCGCGATCTCCTCGATCGAGGCACCTTCATAGCCGCGTTCGGCGAACAGGGAGCGCGCGATACCGATGAGTTGGTGTCGGCGCTCGCTACCGGTCATCCGGGCACGCGGCGCCCGCACTTCTTTATCCGGGGCTGCCACGTTTATCAGGGTATCGGTTTGTGCAGGTGAAAACGTCCCACTTTCCCTGGGGCTACCAGCGGCCCCCATACCGTCTAGAGTCTTGTTGGCGCGGTCGGCGATTAACCCCCACCCCGCCGTGGTAAGCAATCCGTCGTGGTGTAATCGGCAGCACCTCTGATTTTGGTTCAGAAAGTTCAGGTTCGAGTCCTGGCGACGGAGCTTCGGTCGCTTGCCAAATGACATCGCAGCAGATCGCACAAAATCGCACAAATACGGGTTTTGCCACCAGCGCAGGTGAAATGACACTCTTGACGGCATGTCGACGCTTCGGCCTCCCGCCTAGCGTGGGACAAAGCAAGAGGAGAGTTGATGTCGTTTCGTGCTGACACCGCGGTCCTGGTCTTGGCGGCCGGGCCCGGCGGCCGGATGCGGTCAGACACCCCGAAGGTGCTGCACACCATCGCCGGCCGCAGCATGTTGTCGCATTCGCTGTACGCGATCACCAAAGTGGCACCCCAGCATCTGATCGTGGTCCTGGGCCACGACCACCAACGCATCGCGCCGCTGGTCGCCGAACTAGCCGAGCGCCTCGGGCGCACGATCGACGTCGCGCTGCAGGATCAACCACACGGCACCGGCCACGCGGTGCTCTGCGGCGTGTCCGCGCTGCCCGGTGACTACGCCGGCACCGTCGTCGTCACTCCGGGCGACACACCATTACTGGACTCAGACACCCTGGCCGACCTGATCGCCGCTCACACCGCGGCGTCGGCCGCGGTGACGGTGCTGACCACCACGGTGAGTGAACCCCGTGGCTACGGCCGCATTCTGCGCACCCAGGACAACGAGGTGATGGCAATCGTCGAACACGCCGACGCGACGCCTTCGCAGCGGAAGATTCGCGAGGTCAACGCCGGCGTCTACGCCTTCGACATCGCGGCATTGCGGTCCGCCCTGAGCCGGCTGAGCTCCAACAACGCACAACAGGAGCTCTACCTCACCGACGTGATCGCCATCGTTCGCCGGGACGGCCGGACCGTACATGCTCAGCATGTCGATGACAGCGCACTGGTGGCCGGCGTCAACAACCGCATCCAGCTGGCCGAGGTGGGCTGCGAGCTGAACCGGCGGATCGTCGCCGCCCACCAGATGTCCGGCGTCACGGTGGTCGACCCGGCGACCACCTGGATCGACGTTGATGTGACGATCGGCCGCGACACCGTCATCCACCCCGGAACGCAGCTGCTCGGACGCACCCAGATCGGCGGCCGCTGCATCGTCGGCCCGGACACCACGCTGACCGACGTCACGGTCGGTGACAGCGCGTCAGTCGTGCGCACCCACGGCTCCTCGTCGTCGATCGGCGGCGGCGCCACCGTCGGCCCGTACACCTATCTGCGGCCCGGCACCGTGCTGGGAGCCGACGGCAAGCTCGGCGCGTTCGTCGAGACCAAGAACTCCACCATCGGCACCGGCACCAAGGTTCCGCATCTCACCTACGTCGGCGACGCCGATATCGGCGAGCACAGCAATATCGGCGCATCCAGCGTGTTCGTCAACTACGACGGCGAAACCAAACGACGCACCACCATCGGCTCGCACGTGCGCACCGGGTCGGACACCATGTTTGTGGCGCCGGTGACCGTCGGTGACGGTGCCTACACCGGCGCCGGCACGGTAGTGCGCGATGATGTCCCGCCGGGCGCGCTGGCGGTTTCGGCCGGCCCACAGCGGAACATCGAGAACTGGGTGCAGCGCAAGCGGCCGGGCAGTGCAGCCGCAGAAGCCGCCGCGGCCGCGGAAAAGGGCGCCCAGGATCCCGCACCGACACCCGACCCCGATCAGACGCCGTGAACCCACGACGTGGCGATCGACAACCCATCCAGGCCCTTCGCTTACGATGGGGCCTTCAATCCCCTATCCCGATCCCGACACGGCGAGGGCAGCACGGTGAGCCACGACTGGACCGATAACCGCAAAAACCTGATGCTCTTTTCTGGCCGCGCGCATCCCGAGCTGGCCGAGCAGGTAGCCAAGGAACTCGACGTCCACGTCACCGCACAGACCGCGCGGGAGTTCGCCAACGGCGAGATCTTCGTGCGCTTCCACGAATCGGTACGTGGCTGTGACGCCTTCGTCCTGCAATCGCATCCGGCGCCGGTGAACGACTGGCTGATGGAACAGCTGATCATGATCGACGCGCTCAAGCGCGGCAGCGCCAAGCGGATCACCGCCGTCATGCCGTTCTACCCCTACGCCCGCCAGGACAAGAAGCATCGCGGTCGCGAACCGATTTCGGCGCGGCTGGTCGCCGACTTACTCAAGACGGCAGGAGCCGACCGGATCGTGACCGTCGACCTGCACACCGATCAGATCCAGGGTTTCTTCGACGGCCCCGTCGACCACATGCGCGGACAG